>JBDKJS010000082.1:0-3141 GCA_039806065.1 Bacteroidota bacterium
CTGATTTTCTCACCCCACCACGACCAATGATAGAAAGCAATCCTTAACTCCAAGCACTATTCGGCAGCATGGCAGTGATAAAATCACTCCTATTACTGTGTTTGATTGCATTTGATAATTAGCCAATAGCTATGGTCATAAAAAACAATTTAGGAAAAACTTCATCAATACACGGTTGTTAATAGTTGGAGAAAAAAATTTGAATACTCCCTAATTGCAAGCTGTTATGAACGAAAGTCCTAACGGCACTAGAATAAAGCTAACAAATTTTATTCCACCATGATCTTTACAGAACCCTTTCGTTCACCACTCACCAACCTGAGTAAATAGACCCCACCGGCCAACTCTGGCAGTTTTATGGTTTGGGTTTGGCTCCATGGTGGCAATGGATATGTTTTTAGTAAAGTGCCATGGGTATTGTAAAGTTCTATAAGGCCTTTATCATTTAAGGTGTGGTAAGTGAGCATGATGTTGCTGCCTGAAGTGGTTGGGATGGGCCATGCTTTTAAATTTAAATGATTGTACCCATGCATAAACATGCCCGTACTCAAACTATCGCACACACTGTTTGTATCTGCACCCAAAAAATAATTGGGGTAGTTGGGGGTGCTGTGGTAATTAACACTGGGCAGCTTGATACAGTGCTGGCAAACATCGCAGGCTGTGCCTAAGCTATCGGGGTAATTGATGACGTGCATAAAGGTAGTGCCACTTGTTGTATTGATATAAATCTTTCCATCAGGTGCTAAATTGGCAGATAAAAATTGTGTTTTAAAAGATGTACTAGTGAATGTTGTATCATAAAAGCCATCGAAAACTGCCACCGTTTGAAAAGTTGAAGGAATATTAGCTGCCGTCATATCTAACTGATATACATAGTTACCGCTACTTAGGTACAGCGTATTACCTGTAGAACTAAATGCAACGCCTCCTGCAAAAGTGCTATCGTTTATAGAAACATTAAAAAGAAAAGTTAAATCTCCTGTGCAACGGTCAAAATCAAAAACATCTAAATCACTTGCGTGGCCGACATACCTTGCCAATTTAGTTCCGTCTTGAGAAAATACTATTTGACCTAACACTTCACTATCGGAACCGATGGCTTGAATGTATGGGCCTAAAAGGCCAAAAGGTGTATAAAGAAATTTTATGATTCTGTTATCAAATCTGCTTTGATATCCATAACCTAAAATTATAATCCACCAATCCCTCCCATTCGCATGACGGCATGCCGTTAAATTTCCTGGCTGTATTGTATCACTATAAACTATTTCATTTTTTTGAATCACTCCACCTAAACCACCATTCAAGTTCATATCAATTGTTGTTCGATATAAATGCAAAGAATAATAAGTTCCAGGTATATGGTCTTGATTAACATGGAATAAATAGTAAATATTGTTTTGAACAACATCCCGCAAAACTAAATTTGCTTGAGGAAATTGCACTCCAAATGTATCTTCAATTATGGTATTATATCTGCTTATTAAACCACTTCCATTCTGAATAGTATCATTACTTGCATCGGCAATCCACAACCCATTGCTTGTAAATAATAAATTACCTGAACTGTCGCTTATTTGACTTACTGTCCAATCAAAATACATTTTTCGGTTTTCCCAACTTGTATCAGGCTGATTGTTAATAAAATTAATCACACTTGTTCCAAATGGTCTACCACCCCATCCTTGATAGCCGCTATGCCAATAGTTTACTATTCCCTGTGCTTGTGAAATGCAAGGAATTAATAAAATGATGTAAATAATATTTTTAATATACTTCATAGCTAAAACAGCCTATGTTAAGACATAGGCTGTGATTTTTATTATTTAATAATTGTGATTTTTTCTGTAGTTAGTTCTGTTTGGCCATCAAACACTTTAAGAATATAGATTGCATTATGCAAACTGCTTAAATCAATATTGAAACTATTGATTTCTTTTAACTCTTTTTGTTTGAAAATCGCTTTGCCCGCAATATCATAAACAATTACGCTTCCTTCAATTACTGCATTTGATGCTGTTACTGTAATAATTCCTGTCGTTGGATTTGGAAACACAGTGAGCTTATTATTGAACCTTGTAAACGGATTTGCTTTTCTAAATATAATGTCCTCCTGCAAGCATATAGCCTCATCGTCATATAGCTCGCCCGGATGCAGTTTGTAATATAAGGTACGAGCCAAGTAAACAGACTTACCTCCACTCAAGGGGCATTGATGTGCGATTTCTGAGTTGCTATAGGCTTGCTCGGTGGTAATTTCATGGGTACCTGAAGCCATGGTGGTGGAGTAAACAATGTTGGTGTGTACCTGATTGTTTTCTATCAAATCAGAAGGTACAATGCCTTTAGCTAAGTGATAAGTGTATGCTTGCATGGTACTATTTTTAGTAAGCGGCTATGAAGGGGCAATTTACAAAATTATTTTATAGTTTAACCATGCCTTCCCCTGCCCTGCGGCCCGGGGTGAGCGGATTAGCTGCTGCTAAAAAAAGTATTTTTTTAGCAGCACTATGAGCGAACACCGGCACTGCTGCTGATGGGTGGCGGTGGTGGTGATGCCGCCCCAAAAAAAAGTGAAGGCATAGCGGTATTACATTGAACTAGCCCGGTAATGCAACAATGTGTGGTAGAGGTAATGGATATCAGTAAAACTATTGTAAAGCGGTACGGGGGCTAGGCGTATTACATTAGGTTCGCGCCAATCGGTGATGATGCTGTGCTGGAGCAGGTATTGGTGCAATGCCTTGCCTTGGCCCTGGGCAATGATGCTCAGTTGGCAACCGCGTTGTGTACCGGAGGGTGTGATGATGGTTAGCTGTACTTGTTGTGCTGCAAGGTGAGTATTGGCCTGGGTGATGCAGCTATGAAGGTAACTGGTAAGGAGTGCACTTTTGTGAAGGAGTGCAGGCATGGTGGCTTGGTCAAATATTTGGAGGCTGGCTTTGTGCGCGGCCATACTTAGCACGGGTGCATTGCTTAGCTGCCAGGCTTCGGCAGTGGGAATGGGATCAAAGGTGGGCAGCATTTGAAAACGGTGTTGCTTACTGGTGCCCCACCAGCCGTGCAGGCGTGGCAATGTGGCTGTATGATGTCGTTCATGGATGAATGCACCCGCTACACCGCCCGGGCCTGAGTTAA
>JBDKJS010000083.1:0-69117 GCA_039806065.1 Bacteroidota bacterium
AGCCGGCCTAATCCATTGGGTTGCCAGCGGAATTGATTTCACCGGAAAACTTTTATTGTTGTTATAGGCTGCTGCTGCATCCATATCGGCAGCCAGGGCTTCTACTTTAAATTGGAGGGGCAAACCTGTTTTACCATAATAGGAACCATATTGTAAGGTAAGCACTATGCTGTCGGCCACTAGTCCGGCAGTATCGCCAAAGGTTGGGGTAAAGCCAAAGTTAAGATTAGCATAACAGCTGGCATTGGTGGTACCAAAAATAGGATCCACCAAACTACCCACGGTGAGCAATCGCACAATGGATTCATCGGTGCGCAGGGTATCGGCCTTGATGGTTTTAGCAGCAATGGTAAAAGTATCGACTACTTGATTTTGCAATTGGTCAGTAGCGGGCAATACTTCCAGGCCAAGCGCATCGGGATCTTTACAAGCCCATTGAGAAATAGCCACACAACTCAAGAGTAAAAAATAAAACCTCCGGGCTATACCGGAGGAGTTAATATGGTACATAGTGTAATAAAATTAAACGTTCGAGGTTAAGGAATTAAGGTAGGGTACTATTCGGCCAATGCAGTTTCTTGCATGAGCACTTCATCATAAAACTCATTGTATTGATCTACATAATTACCTTCGGCATGTGAAGGCATGGTGAGCACGGGCTTACCACATTTTTTAAGATAGGCATCAATCGCTGATTCTTTTTCGCCATTTGCTTTTACAATGGCATCACTGTATTTCATAGCGCTTAGGGCTATACCACTCATGGTAAAATCTTTGAATGATTTAATATCATCAGCCGATACGCCATCCATTTTTAATTTTTTGGTAAAGTTAGGCGTAAAGGTTTCTTCCATATCTTGGTGATAGTGGCTAAATACTGTACGGGCATTTTTAAAAATAGGATCTTCTTTATAACCTGTCTTTACAAAGAAGGGGATCATGGAAGTCATCCAGCCATGGCAATGAATAAGGTCGGGTGCCCAACCTAATTTTTTTACCGTCTCTAGCACACCTCTGCAAAAAAACACCATTCTATCTTCGTTTTCTTTAAAGAATTTTTTCTTAGCATCACGAAAAACGGCCTTGCGCGAAAAATATTCATCGTTATCGATAAAATAAACTTGCATACGGGCACTTTGAATGGAAGCTACTTTTATAATGAGTGGATGATCAGTATCGTCTATTATCAAATTCATTCCGCTTAACCTGATCACTTCATGCAGTTGATTTCTTCTTTCATTGATAACACCGAAACGGGGCATAAATGTTCTGATCTCTCTTCCTTTTTCTTGAATTCCTTGAGGAAGGTACCGAGCGGTGTTCGATACTTCAGTCATTTCAAGGAAGGGCATAATCTCTTGTGAAATGAATAATACTTTGGCTTTTTTCATCAGTGTGGTATTAATATTTGGGCTCGCATTCAATGTGCAGTATTACTTGCGAGGTAATGAAATATTCAACTTCAAAACGAACGCAGATCGCTATTAAGGCTTATACTTGCACTGTTAAATCTGTATTGAAGAACGGCTTAAAAATAGTTACGGAAGGCAAAGATACGATTTATAAGCCTAATTTTCAAATTATTCAAGTCATATTTAGCCCCCTAAATATAAATTAACATACTTAAAAATAAATTGTATTTAGCTGATTTGCAGCATATTAACATAATTCAATAAAACCCACCTATGCTATGAACGGAATTGGATACACACCAATCATCTGCCCATCATAACAGTGAATTGTATATTTTAAAACCACAATTGATAATATAAATGGAAGTTATCACCACGGCTTACGGCTTGTCCAAGGCATTGGCACCTCATCAGAAGCTGGGCGCTTCAGTAGGCTTTGTACCCACTATGGGAGCCTTACACCACGGCCATTATAGTTTGGTGGCCAAGGCCTGTTCTGAAAATGAAGTGGTGGTAGTAAGTATTTTTGTCAATCCCACCCAGTTTAACAATGCCGAAGATTTAGAAAAATATCCACGCACGCTAACTGCCGATGCGGCCCTGTTAGCCGATCTACCGGTGAACTACATTTATTGTCCCATGGTGCCTGAGCTATACCCTGAATGGCCAACCGTAGCTCATTTGCCATTTGACTTTGAAGGGTTAGATCAAGTGATGGAAGGTGCTCACAGAGCTGGGCATTTTCAGGGAGTAGTAACGGTAGTAAGTAGACTCTTTGACCAGGTGCAGCCCACCCATGCTTACTTTGGCGAGAAAGATTTTCAGCAACTGGCCATCATTCGTAGCATGGTGCACAAGATGCGCATGCCGGTACAAATAGTAGCCTGCCCTACCCTCCGCGAAACAGATGGCTTAGCGATGAGTTCACGCAATGTGCGCCTCACATCAGCAGGTAGAACCTTGGCTGCAAGCATTTATAGCAGCATGCGATTTTGTAAAGTACAAATTGAATCACAACAATCAATGTTGGAAGCCATTAACCAAAGCAAACAATACCTAGCTGCACAACAGCTCACCATTAGCTATTTTACTGTGGTAGATGACCGAACGTTAAAAGAAGCCACCACCTACCAACCACACTTGCGAATATTTGCAGCATGCATTATTGATGGTGTTAGGCTTATAGACAATATGGCGATTGTATAATTATTCTTTTTATTTTTTTCTCTATTCGCCAAGCTTATTTACTTTAGCCCGATGAAACTAAGTATTACCACCTTATTGTATGCTGCTAGTGCTGCACTACTCATAGCTACAGCATGTAACAATGCTGCCCCCACCAAAGCTTTGGCCGATCAAGGGTCAGATCCATTGCTATCGCATATGGATAGCAGCCAACAACCCAACGAAGATTTTTTTATGTTTGCCAACAATGGATGGTTTAAAGCCAATCCAATACCGGCCAGCGAAACCAGCAATGGAATTTTCAAAACCATACAAGATGATGTAAATGACGCCATCAAAAAAATATGTGAACATGCTGCAGCCGCTACTGATGCCACTCCAGGAAGCAATAAGCAAAAGATAGGTGATTTTTATGCCAGTGGAATGGATACGGTAGCCATAGCACAATTAGGATTTGGCGCCCTAGCCGAAGAGATTAAAAAAGTAACCGCTATTACAAATACCAATGAATTGCTAGCCCAAATAGCGCATCAGCAGCGCATAGGAGCTGGAGGTATGTTTGGCTTTTATGTGAATAATGATGATATGAACAGTGCCAAATATGCAATCTTTCTGTCACAAGGAGGTTTAGGATTACCTAACAGGGATTACTATTTCAATACTGATGAAAGAGCAAAAAATATAAGAACCCAGTATGTGGCCTACATTGCGGAAGCGCTCACACTATCAGGGGTAGATAAGGCCTCAGCCGCCACCAGTGCCGATATGATTATGAAACTAGAAACTTCGCTAGCCAAGGCATGTAGAAAACTGGAAGCCCTCCGCGATCCCTATGCCAATTACAATAAAAAATCAATTGTAGAATTTTCTAAGAGTACACCTAATATTAATTGGCAAGTAATGCTAGCCAATATGGGAATTAAAAATCCTGATACAGTGGTCATAGGTCAGCCGGAGTTTTTCACGGCACTTGATAAATTAGTGAAAGAAACTTCATTGGACACATGGAAAGATTATTGTCGCTGGCAATATCTCAACACCTTCAGTCCCTATTTAAACAAAGAGTTAGATCAAGCACATTTTAATTTCTATGCTAAAACACTTAGCGGTCAGCAAGAACAAAAGCCAAGATGGAAACGCATAGTAGAACAAACCGATGGATCGCTAGGCGAACTGATAGGGCAAGTATATGTAGACGAACATTTGCCAAAGGGCAGCAAGGAAAAATTGATGGAAATCGGTTTAAACATAAAAGCTGTATATGCCGAACGGATAAAAGCATTAGATTGGATGGGCGACTCAACCAAACAGAAAGCACTCAGTAAACTTGATAAAATCATTTTCAAAGTTGGCTATCCTGATAAATGGAAAGATATGAGTAGCATGCAAATTACTAGAAAGAACTTTGTACAAAATGTAATTAATGCCAATGCATGGGGTTATGATGACATGGTTAGAAAATTTGGTCAACCGGTAGATAGAACTGAGTGGGGCATGTATCCACAAACTTACAATGCCTATTACAATCCATCGAACAATGAAATATGTGTTCCGGGTTGCAATATCTATGTACCAGGATTTGAACTAGCCGATGACGCTGTACTCTACGGCATCATTGGTGGTTCTACTTTTGGTCATGAAATAACGCACGGTTTTGATGACCAAGGTTCACAATACGATGAGAATGGAAACCTTAACAATTGGTGGACTGCAGAAGATAAAAGGAAATTTGGAGAAAAAACTAAATTAATTGTACAACAATTTAACAATTACACGGTATTAGACAGCATTCATGTAAATGGCGATGCCACTCAAGGAGAAAACATTGCCGATTTAGGCGGTGTGGTAATGGGATATGAAGCCTTTAAGAAGACACCACAATATAAAAACAATGAGATAATAGCCGGTCTCACACCCGATCAACGCTTCTTTTTAGGCTATGCCTATGCATGGATGGTAAACCGAAGACCAGAAGCCATGCAACGGATGATCTTGACAGATGTTCATGCACCTGCACAATGGCGTATTAATGGTCCCCTGAGCAATATGCCAGAGTTTTATAAAACATTTGATGTGAAGGAAGGCGATAAAATGTATAGACCAGATAGCATGCGAGTAAAGATTTGGTAGCACATAATCTACACAATTATAAAAACTGCTTCAATATGATTGAGGCAGTTTTTTTTTACACCACTTGACCATGCCTAGCCACTCTTGAAAGTGAAAAAGTTATTGCGCTCTAATTTATTGTGGCATGCCAATCAAATTTATACCTTTCCATTTTTCAAATGAACCCAAGCAGCACTGAAATATTATTCTTTAATCCCAGAGCCTTAGAGCACAAGCCTCGCATTCCAAATAGTTTGCTTCAAGTAGCGGCCAGTATTGACCAGGATCACCGGTGGCATTTGGTAGATGGGAATTTAGAAACAGAACCTTTGACAGCCATAGCGGTCCTTCTTGAAAAATATCCGATCAAAATATTTGCCTGTACAGTAATGCCAGGGCCACAGCTTAGGCAAGCCATTCCCATATCCAAATGGATGAGGGAACACTACCCTGCTGTGATTGTGGTATGGGGAGGTTATTTTCCCAGCAACCATGCACAAGTAGTATTGGGTAGTGGCTATGTAGATTTCATCATCAACGGCATGGGCGATAAGGCTTTTCCGCTATTGGTAAAAAAAATACTCGCCAACGAAACCGACTACAATACGGTACCAAATTTAATATTTATACAATCACATAAATTAGTAAAGACTCCGAAAGATGAAATTTATAACTTAGATGAGTTGCCGGCATTACCCTATGAAAAACTAAACTCCATATATTCATTAGAAAAATACCTGGGTAAAACCTACTTAGGAAAAAAAACAATAGCCTACCACAGTAGTTTTGGATGTCCTTTTACATGTTCATTTTGTGCAGTGGTGCCCATTTACAATGCAAGATGGAAGGGCAAAGCAGCCACTTTAGTATATGAGGATATAATGCGACTGAAAACGCAACATGGAGCCGATGCCATCGAATTTCATGACAATAATTTTTTTGTTAGTGAAAAGCGCACGCAAGAATTTTCAACATTAATAGCACCACATAACATGGTATGGTGGGGTGAAGGGCGGATAGATACAATTGATCGCTATAGCGATCACACCTTACAAACAATGCGCCAAAGTGGGTGTAAGATGATATTTTTTGGGGCTGAAACTGGCAACGATGCGGTATTAAAAAAAATGGATAAAGGCGGAACTCAAAGTGGTGCACAAATACTTCGTTTTGCAAAGCGAATGTTAGAATTTGATATCATTCCTGAATATTCCTTTGTATTAGGAACGCCAGCAGAAAGTGAAGCAGCCTCCTGGCGGCAGATAAAAGAAGACATTGCATTTATTAGAAAGGTTAAAGACATCAACCCATCAGCAGAAATAATTATTTACATCTACAGTCCAGTGCCCACAGAAGGGAGCACACTATTTAGTCAAGTAAAAGCTACAGGCTTTAATTTTCCACAAACGCTTGAAGATTGGTTGACCCCAGCATGGGAAAATTTTGACTTAAGAAAAAATCCACTCACACCATGGCTTACTTCGGAAATGATTCAGCATATAAAAGATTTTGAAACAGTATTGAATGCCCGATTCCCAACCATATCAGACATCAGACTTAACCAGATGCAGCGCAGCACCTTGCAAAGGTTGGGCTATTTAAGGTACCATACGAAGATTTACCGAGCACCATATGAATTGAAGTTATTACAAAAAATTTGGAAATATCGACAACCAGAAACCGAAGGCTTCTAACTATGAATAAGGTATTTAAAAAAATATTGAATAATACGTACAAGCCACTGCTGCAGCAATATTTAAAAAAAGACCGCAGCTATACCTGGAAAAATATTAACTTAAGCATACCAGCTGGCATTTTTCATCCCAAATTTTTTTTTAGTACTCAATTGCTTTTGCGATTCCTCTCAGCGGTTGATTTAAATAATAAAAAGATCATTGAAATCGGTTGCGGTTCGGGACTAATTAGTATTTACTGTGCGCAACAACAGGGCATGGTAACGAGTGTAGATATTAATACAGCAGCCGTAAAATGTACAGCCTTAAATGCATCAATAAATAATGTAGCCATCAATGCTTTAGAAAGTAATTTATTTGCTAATATTCCAAATCAAGAATTTGATATCCTCATCATTAATCCACCCTATTATGCAGGCGCCATTCACCAACCAGCAGACCATGCATGGTACGCTGGTCCCAATTATGAATACTTTTATCAATTATTTGAGCAACTTCCCAATTATATGAATAGCAGCAGCCGGGTTTTCATCATCCTATCGGAAGAGGGACCCACGGACTTAATCAAAAAGCTGTGCTTACCTCATTTTACTATTTATAAAATTCATACTTTTAACAAGTGGCTCGAAAAAAATCATATTTTTGAAATCACCCTTTCTCTATGAATAGTTTTGTTCCATCACTTGCGCCCGAAGAAATAATCCAACAGACAGATGTGGGATTATCAATCCTTCATACCTTAGTTTACTTTGACTTATTCAAACATCCACTCACTGCTAATGAGATTGTAAAATACCAATTCAAAAGCAGTGCGACCGCATTACAAATAAGCGAAACATTGGATGAGTTGCTTCGATTGCGAATGATTAAAAACAGCAATGGTTATTTTTCACTTTATACTAGTGGTGAATATTTAGAGCGAAGGCTTAATGGAGAAAGACAAAGTCGCAAGGCGATGGCCATTGCCAGACATAAAAGTAAAATTATAGCCTTATTTCCCTTTGTTCGAGGAGTTGCCATTTCAGGATCATTATCAAAAGGATATACTGATAAAGATGGCGATATTGATTACTTTATTATTACCTCCCCAAATAGGTTGTGGACATGCAAACTAATTTTAATGTTATATAAAAAAATATTTTTACTCAATAGCAGAAAACATTTTTGTTTAAACTACTTTATATCAAACGACCAACTTACCATTCCAGATAAAAATATTTTTACCGCAATAGAAATTGCATTTTTGAAATGCACTTACAATCAATCACAAATAGATCAATTTAATAGAGCCAATAGCTGGATAGCTACATTTTTACCCATTCACAGTTTTATATCAGGCGTTGGAACAAATCCTTATAGAGAAAGTAAAATAGAGTGGCTTTTCAAAGGCTGGGTAGGAAATATATTTGAAAAATTTTCTTATAAGATTTTAAAATTTCATAAAAGTGTAAAATTTAAACATTACCATCCTGCGCAAGTCAATATCAATTTACGGTCTACAAGTACTGCATCAAAACACCATCCATTAGGTTACCAACAGCGGGTATTAAGTGCCTTTGCCGAAAGATGTGAAAAAATTAATTCCGAATATTTAGCATCCATGCATCGTGATATTACTCACTCATAGTTACCATTTACATTTCGATCAAAAACAATTATTACTTGGCAAACCCTATCCCCCATTGGGGATGCTATATGCATCGGCAGTACTTCAACAAGCAGGCATGGAAGTAGCCTGTCACGATCCAATGTTTAGTAAAACCTTGGCACCTTTTACCACAGCATTGCACCAGCATCAACCAAATTATATGATCGTATATGATGATGGCTTTAATTATTTAAATAAAATGTGCCTAAGTAATATGCGCGATGCAAGTATTAGGATGGCAAAGGAAGCAAAGTTATTATACAAGTGTATAACTATAATAGTGAGCAGCGATAGCAGTGATAGACCTCTTGATTACCTTCAAAACGGATTTGACTATGTAATAGCTGGTGAAGGAGAAATGGCCCTATTACAGCTAATCAATACTATAAATGGGGGAGGCAACGGGGCTGCGAGTCCAAGTGTGATCACCATGCTAAATGAAACCTTGGTTCAAAATACCAAATTGAAGGTGATGGATCAACTTGATATATTACCGCACCCGGCATGGGAACAAATAGATTTAGTGCCCTATAAAAAAACATGGCTGAAAAAGCATGGTTATTTTTCACTTAACCTAAGTACTACCAGAGGTTGCCCTTTTAAATGCAATTGGTGTTCAAAACCTATTTATGGTAACAGGTACCATGCTCACAGTGTAGGCTATGTAATAGAAGAGATTCGCAAACTACAATCATTGGGAGCCACTCATCTTTGGATCACGGATGATATTTTTGGTTTAAAACCGGGTTGGGTAAAATTGTTTGCAGATACAATCAAGGCTGAGGGAATAAAGATTAGCTATAAAATTCAATCGCGTGTGGATTTATTACTTGAAGAAACACAGATAAAACACTTATCCACCAGCGGTTGTGATGAGGTATGGGTAGGGGCCGAAAGTGGTTCGCAGCGAATACTTGATGCCATGGATAAAGGCACCAAGGTGGAACAAATAATGGAAGCCTGTTCATTGATGAAGTTGCATGGTATAAGACCGTGTTTATTCCTACAATTTGGCTACTTGGGCGAGCAAGCTGAAGATATAAAACAAACTATTGAAATGGTAAATTACATTAAACCATATGATATAGGTGTTTCGGTTTCTTATCCCTTGCCCGGAACTGAATTTTATGAATCAGTAAAATCGCAGCTGGTATCAAAAACACATTGGGTAGATAGTGATGAATTGGTAACACTTTACCAAGCCACCTACCCTACCGACTGTTATAAAAAACTACAACGCTATGTTCATGGAAAATTTAGATGGGCACAATTTAAATCTAATCTCAGACAAGGGCGCTTGAATCATTGGCGGTACCTATTTACAGCCCCTTACCATGGGCTCCACAGTTTTTTGCTTAAGCATCAATTGAAAACATATTTTAGGTTATAGCACAACCCTTACAAAAAAGAAACCCCGCCCGGGGGAGAGCGAGGTTTACACACACTAAGCTATGAAAATAAAAAACGGTAGTTCGATTAATCGGGGTTGTCGTGCAAAAAGCTATTATTGGTTCGCAGCTGCAATCCGTGATCTTGGTCACTATTGAGTGAGGTTCTTGATAGGTGTTGTTGGCTACTATGTTGTGCTTCATCCAGTTTCATTTTCTGGCGTTCGAAAGCTGGAATATTTTCGAGTTCGGCCAACTTCTCTGGATTATTATAGCTCATGGCTTTTAATCTTTTCAAGCGTTCTTGTGATCGTTCGAAAGCTGCTTGTTCCATAGCTGAATCATCATTCGCCATTTTTTTTTCAGCAAATGGATTTACTGTTCTCCCTATCTGAGGCTTAACATTATCTGGCAATGGAGGATTTGGATTAATTTCAAATTCTACTGTATGATCGTTAGTATTGGTAGTCCCCAGGTCAAAATATTTAATTTCAGAATCGGCTGTATTGCCAGTAGTATTGACTTTGATTTGAGGATCTAAAGAATGTGCTTGAGCATTATATGGAGCTATTTCAGGGTTGGTTTTTGGCAGGGGTGTATTGTTTAAATCATGCTTGATAGGTACATTTTGAAGTTCTTTATCTAATTCCAATTTGGTTTTAAATCCTGTGGCAATAAGCGTTACACCTACCTTGCTGCCCATATTGGCATCATAACAATTTCCCCAAATAATTTCGGCACTCATACCGGCTGCCTCTTGAACATGATCTGTTATTTGACCAATCTCATCCATGGTTATTTCTTCATCGCCATAACTGATATTTAAAAGTATATAGCGAGCACCCTTTATTTCATTATCATTGAGTAAAGGAGAGGCCAAAGCATTGGAGATGGCATCCATAGCTCTGTTAGATCCTTGCCCGAAACCAGTTCCCATAATAGCAGCACCTGAATCTTGAACAGCGGTTCTTACATCTTCAAAATCTACATTGATATAACCGGTAACAGTAATTATTTCTGCGATTCCTTTGGCTGCAGTGGTCAATACTTCATCAGCATGAGCGAATGCAGTACTTATTTTTTGGTTTCCAAAGAGTTCTCTTAGTTTTTCATTTTTAATGATAATGATGGCATCTACATTTTTTTTAAGAGCCTCAATACCACTGTTTGCTGCTTCAAAACGTTTCTTGCCTTCAAATGGAAAAGGAGTAGTAACAATACCAACAGTGAGAATTCCTAATTCGCGTGCCTGTTGCGCTATGATGGGAGCTGCGCCAGTACCTGTGCCACCGCCCATACCAGCGGTAATAAAAACCATTTTGGTATTTTTATTCAGTACATCTCTAATTTCATCTAGACTTTCAACGGCAGCATTACACCCCACTTCAGGTTTTGATCCAGCGCCATAGCCAGCGGTGAGTGTAGTGCCCAACTGAATTCTGGTAGGAATTGGACTCACCTCCAATGCTTGAGCATCGGTATTACACACTATAAATTCCACTCCCTTAATTCCCTGTCGGAACATGTGGTTAACGGCATTGCTTCCACCGCCACCAACGCCTATGACCTTGATGATTGAAGAATCTGCACTGGGTATATCAAATTGCATATATGTTAAGTTAAGTATTTGTTTAATTATTTAATTTCTTTATCTTTTTCTTCTGCTGGGAAGAAAATATCAAGCAAGGTGCCTATTCCAAAAATGTCTGTTCTTGGATTTTTACCTTTTTCCACGACTTTATCACCGGGTGTGTTAGCAATTATTTCGTCTTTAAATCTATCCTCATTTTGAAAACCTTTCATTACCAAGCCCACCGATGTTGCATACATAGGGCTTTTGAGGTCATCAGTACCTTTAGCTATGTGTTCATTTGGATAACCTATTCTTGCTTGGAGTCCGGTCATCATTTCGGCACGGTGACGGATGTGACGCAGCTGTGCACCTCCACCGGTGAGTACCAAGCCGCAGCCTAATTTTTTATCAAACTTAGAGGCCTTTATTTCATAATATACGCTATCCAATATCTCATCAACCCGGGCTTGAATGATTTGAGCCAATGTTTTCACTGAAATTTCTTTAGGAGGGCGACCTCTTAGGCCAGGAATGGAAACAACTTCATTTTCAGCGTTGCTGGTGGCCAGGGCCGATCCAAATTTTATTTTTAATTGTTCGGCTTGCGATGTGATGATGCCACAACCCTCTTTGATATCACTGCTAATAATATTTCCTCCAAATGGAATTACTGCCGTATGCCGGATGATGTTGTTTTGAAAGATAGCAATATCAGTAGTGCCACCACCAATATCTACCAACACCACGCCAGCCTCTTTTTCTTCATCGGTTAATACTGCATCGCTACTTGCCAATGGTTCAAGAAAAAGACCTTTGCAAATTAAACCTGCCCGCTCTACACATTTTTTGATATCTCTAATTGCATTGATATGACCGGTAATTACATGACAGTCGGCCTCTACTCTTGAGCCACTTCTGCCAATTGGGTTGATTACACCAGTTTCATTATCAATTTTAAATTCCTGTGGGATGATATGAATAATTTCTTCGCCACTAGGCATGGCTATTTGTTCCAATGATTGAACAATTTTATCTATATCTACTTGTTCAATTTCATTATCATTATCTACTCCTCTAATTAAAGATCCGCGCTGTTGCATACTTTTTATATGCTGGCCAGCAATTCCCACGTATACTTCTTTAATAGTGATACCAGAATTTTCTTCGGCTTCCTTTACAGAAAGGATTATAGAATCTACGGTAGATTTAATGTTGGCAACTACGCCTCTCATCACACCCACTGATTCTGACTTACCCATACCGATGATATCAAGTTTGCCGTATTCATTTCTTTTGCCCACGATAGTGGCAATTTTAGTAGTACCTATATCTAGGCCAACTACAATTTTTTCGCTTAGTGATTTGTTAGTATCCACAGACTACCTGATCTTTAAATTTTAAATTAATTGTCTTATATTTTTCCCATCCGCACATATTAAAACCCTTTGTATAAATTACAAGGAGATTTTGCAATTTTGCTTCCATATCTAATCCATTTCCAAAGTAAATAATATGGTTTCCTACTCTTGGTACCAAAGTAAAATTTCCATCAGAATTGACATAGATTTGTTGGAGCTGAGCTTTGAGTAATTCATCTTTTTCAATTGCTTTCACCAAGTTAAACAGTGCTTCCACCGGAAGAGCCTGATTCATTTGATCATTTGTCAACACTCTAATTTTATGGTCGCTTAATTTACTTGTCAAATGCCCATTAGCTACAGGAACTAAAGGTGTGTATGAATCGCTTAGCGGCATAAAATAGCCTTCATTATCTATATAAAAACTTTCCCCCTTATGATTAAAAATACGTAGCACAGGAACTCTTTGCGATACGTAAATGTTTAGAACGCCATCAACGGTTGAAAATACTTCAGCATTGGCCACATGCGGGTTGTTTTCAATTATACTTTCCAACACTGCTGTGTTAATTGCATTTAATTTGCTTTTTTTTATGTCACCAAATTTATAGGCTACAATATTTTTAATTTGCTGTACTGTTACGAAGTTGACTCCTGCAGTATCATCAATATTAATTTGGAGTGATTTAAATTTTCTTTCGCTGTGTTGAAAGGAGGTGAAGCCAACAGAAATAAAAAATAGCAACATCACACCTAGCCAGGTGATGGCTTTGAGGATGCGCTGTTTATCTATTGCTTTTGGTGGCATGGGTAGAGGTACTTAAGCTTGTGAGAAGTGTTGTGCAATAGGCACCACGAGGGTGTCTATATCGCCTGCTCCAAGGATGAGCAAAATTTCAACTTTTCTTTCTTTTATTTGATGAATGATGGATTCTTTTGTACACATGTGCTTGTTAGTGACGGTAATTTTATCATAAATTATTTTTGATGTTACCCCTTCGATTGGCATTTCACGAGCTGGATAAATATCCATGAGCCATACCTCATCGAGCATGGAAAGGCTTTCGGCAAAACCATCTACAAAATCGCGTGTACGTGAGTATAGGTGCGGTTGAAAGATACCTGTTATTTTTTTTTGAGGGAATAGTTCTTTGGCTGCTGTTATGGCTGCAGTTAATTCTGTAGGGTGATGTGCATAATCATCTATGATGGTATTTATTTTATTATGAAGCACCAATTCAAATCTTCTTTTTACTCCTTTATAATTTTGCAAAGCCATTTGAATTTGATCGAATGGTAAATTTCGGATTCTTGCAATGGCGATAGCTGCTATGGCATTTTCAATATTATGCCGCCCGGGTAAAAATAATTTAAAACCACTGTATTGTTCATTTACCCCCACATAATCAAAACAAAATGCGCCTTCGTGAACATGGATGTTAGTGGCATGGCACTGAGCTGTGCTTAGGAGTCCATAAGTGACCACATTGGCCTTGACCGGTGCCAGGCTCAATTGATGGTGCAGCAACAAAGTGCCCTCCTCATTCACCTGTTGGGCAAATTGCTGATAAGTTTGGTGCATGGATTTTTCATCGCCATAGATGTCAAGATGATCTGGATCCATGCTGGTAATAACAGCAATGTGAGGATACAGTGTCAAGAATGATTTATCATACTCATCGGCTTCTACTACAATGGGATGATCGGCTGATGTGTGGAGTGGGAGCAGCAAATTACTTTTATAATTATTAGCAATACCCCCCAAGAATGCAATGCACGTATCGTTGCAGTGGGTAAGTACATGTGCCACCATACTACTGGTAGTAGTTTTGCCATGAGTGCCTGCTACTGCAATGGTAAGTCGCTGTTTAGTGATCCAACCTAATAAAATACTACGCTTAACAATATTAAAGTTTTGGTCATTTAGCTTCTTATATATTTTTAAGTTTAGTGGCACTGCGGGTGTGCGCACCACTAGTGTTTCACTTTTAACAGCTGCCAATCTATCCACCACTGATTCATCATCCTCATAATGTACTTTTATTCCCTCTGCTTCTAGTTCAAGGGTAAGGTTGGTTTGCGTTTTATCATAACCGCTCACCTTGCAACCCATTAAATTAAAATATCTTGCCAAGGCACTCATGCCTATTCCTCCAATTCCAAGGAAATAAAGATGGGTAATCTGCTTCAAAGGATTCATGGGCGGGCAACTTTATAAATTTGATCCACTATATGAGCAGCTGCGTTGGGCAATGCTAAGTTTTTAATATTTTTTGCTAATGAAGCAGCATGTTCAGGATTGTTGATGAGTTGTGTAAGCAATGGTGCTAACTTAGTAGCGAGATCGTGATCGGGAATTATTTCAGCGGCACCGTCTTTAACCAAGGCCAAGGCATTTTTGGTTTGATGATCTTCAGCTACGTTTGGAGAAGGAACTAGTACCGCAGGTTTGCCTACCATGCAAAGTTCACTAATGGTGCCCGCACCTGCCCTACTCACTATGATGTTTGCTGCGGCATAAGCGTCATTCATATTATTGATGAAAGGCGCAACAAAAACATTGCTATAATTTATGGCTGCATTACTTGCAGTGGAGGCATATAGTTTTCCGGTTTGCCAAATTAGTTGAATATTATGTTCTTTGAAAAACGGCAGTAATGCTGTTACCGCTAGGTTTATGCTTCTGGCACCTAAGCTTCCTCCTAATATTAAAATTGTTTTATACTGAGATAAAAGGTTAAATTTAGCAATTGCATCACCTTGTTCACTTTGTAAATTTTTCACCAGGTCCCTAATGGGGTTACCTGTAACCACAATTTTAGCAGGCTCAAAAAATTTCTCCATTCCATAATAGGCTACACATACGAGGCTGGCTCGTTTGGCTAAAATTTTATTGGTTATACCGGCATAGGAATTTTGTTCTTGAATAACCGTAGGAATACGGAGTAATGAAGCTGCAAATAACAATGGGCCGCTTGCATAGCCGCCTACCCCAACAGCCACATGTGGTTTCAACCGCTTAAGAAGTGCTATGCTTTTAACAATACTAAAAAATATTTTTAGCGGCAGTAATAAATTTTGGAAAGAAAGACTTCTTTGAAAGCCTGCTATATTTAGGCCTGTAATTTCATAGCCAGCTTCCGGTACTTTTTGCATTTCCATTTTACCGAGTGCTCCCACAAAGTGAATGGTTGTATGGTTGTTTACGAATTTAAGTTGATTGGCAATAGCAATAGCAGGAAAAATGTGCCCGCCTGTGCCACCGCCACTAATAATCACTTTTAATTTAGGAAACTGTTCCATATTATGCTGCTTCGGTGTTTTCCAATGCCGATTTTTTTTCGAGCGCAATTTGATGGCTCACACTTAGTATAATTCCAAGCGCCAATCCATTAAAAATTATATTGGTACCACCCATGCTTACTAATGGAAGTGGTTGGCCTGTAACTGGAAAAAGATTAACAGCAACTGCCATGTTGATCATTGCCTGAAACACCAAAAGAAAGCTGTAGCCAAATGCTAGTAAGGTGCCCAATGCTTTAGGATTGTAATGCAAAAATTTGATGGTTCTAAAAAAAATGAGGAGGTAGCAAATAATTACTATTGACGAAAACAATATGCCATATTCTTCCACAATTATGGCAAAGATGAAGTCGGAATAAGGATGTGGCAAGTAGTTTCTCATATCACTATTCC
The DNA here is from genome assembly GCA_039806065.1 of Bacteroidota bacterium. Classification (GTDB taxonomy): domain Bacteria; phylum Bacteroidota; class Bacteroidia; order AKYH767-A; family 2013-40CM-41-45; genus JBDKJS01. Next base: position 16,064 of record JBDKJS010000083.1, read on the forward strand.
CAGGTTTTTTTCCAGTAAGTCCACCGGTGGCAACAGCAATTTTTGCTTGAACAGCCTGATAGTTATCCTTATCATCTCCACTAGTAAAATTTTCGATTCGGGCCATCCAAGTAGCGGTTCGCCCATCATTTCCTAACAATTTCATTGTTCCGATAAACAATGAGCAACACACAAGCACTATACCCACTAAATACAAAAGGTACTTGAATTTAATATTGGCTACAAAGAGCATTACCAAACAAGTAACAAATAACATAGCAGCTGTAGAAAGGTTAGCCGGTAAAATAAGCGCACACACCAGCAGAATAGGAATAAATACCGGCACTAGAAGTTCTTTAAAAGAAAGTTGCTGATCTATTTTTTTGCTTAAGGCTCCAGCCAGGTAAAGAATGATGGCCACCTTTGCTATATCAGAAGTTTGAATGGTATTACCAATGATAGGTATCGTTAACCAACGGCTTGCCGAATTCAAATTAGTTCCAAATACCAATGTAAATCCAAGCATAATGATAGACACCAACAATATCAATGGACCAAACCTTGTGAAGATGGTGTACTTCATTTTATTCACTAGATAAACTATAAATAAACCAAGGATTAAAGTGAAGGCATGCCTAAACAAATAAAATTCAGTATTCCCTTCTTGTTTTTTATAGGCAAGTGTACCGGTGCTGGTATAAACTGCCACAGCAGAAAACAATGTTAGAATAAAGATGGCAATCCAAATCCCCTTATCCCCACTAAGATATTTATCAATCCATGTCCTATTCATTGTAATTTATTATAGTGCCCTTACAGCATTTTTAAATTGGCGACCTCTGTCTTCATAGTTTTCAAACAAATCAAAACTTGCGCAGGCAGGTGAGAGCAATACTGCTTCACCTTTTTTTGCAATTGCATACGCTTTATTTACCGCCTCAGTAGCGGTGGTAGTTTCTACAATAGTAGGAACAATGCCATTAAAGGCAGCAAGAATTTTTTTATTATCAGTGCCAAGACATACAATTGCTTTTACCTTATCCTTCACTAGATCAGCCAACATAAGATAATCATTACCCTTATCAACCCCACCCAAAATTAGCACGGTTGGTTTTACCATACTTTCAAGGGCATACCAAGTAGAATTGATATTAGTTGCCTTTGAATCATTAATAAATTCAATGCCATTAACATTGGCTACCATCTCCAGTCTATGTTCAGCATTTTTAAAATCGTTCAGGCTTTCTCTTACGGTTTCACTTCTAATGTCTAAAAGTTTTGCAGCAATGCCTGCCGCCATTGAATTATACTGATTGTGTTTACCTTGCAAGGCGAGTTCGTGAATTAACATAGTGAATGAGTTTTGGTTAGTATTGATTTGAATTTGATTGTTGATAATAGAAGCTCCAATAGGGAGTGGTTGGGTAATAGAAATAGGAAATTGGGCTGCCTTACCATTGATTCTGTTTATGTTTGCAATAGTAATAGGGTCATCGGCACAATAAATAAAGGCATCTTGATCAATTTGATTGCGCGTTATTCCAAATTTTGAAATAATATAATTATCTAAATTATAGTCGTACCGATCTAAATGATCTGGTGTAATGTTTGTGAGGATGGCAATATTGACTCTGAGGTCTTGGCACCCATCTAATTGAAAGCTACTAAGCTCAAGCACAAAGAAATCAAAGTCGGCATTAATTAATTGCATGGCCATACTCTTTCCAATATTTCCAGCCACAGCCACCTTCAAACCAGCCTTTTTTAAAATATGAAATACTAGGCCGGTGGTGGTAGTTTTACCATTAGTACCAGTGATGGCTATTATTTTAGCTTTGGTAAAACGAGCGGCAAATGCTATTTCGTCAATTATTTGAATGCCCTTAAGCTTGGCCGATTGAATGATTGGCACCTTATCAGGAATACCCGGACTTTTAATAATTATAGTTGCCGATAAAATTTTATCAGTATTATGGCCGCCCTCTTCAAAAGGAATGGCCTGTTCAATCAATAAGTCTTTATACAACTGCTTAATACTTCCACTGTCAGAAACAAATACAGCAAAGCCCTTGGCTTTTGCCAAAAGGGCTGCCCCAGTACCACTTTCACCGGCACCTAGGATGACTATATTTTGTTGAGATTGGGTCATCAGAATCCTATCTAAGTTTAAGTGTTATGATTGTTAGAATGGCTAGCATGATACCGATGATCCAAAATCGCGTTACAATTTTAGCTTCGGCATAACCTTCCTTTTGGTAGTGATGGTGCAATGGCGCCATTTTAAAAAGTCTATTGGCACGAGCATATTCAATGCCATGCTTTCTCTTTTGGTATTTAAAATACCAAACTTGTAAAATGACTGATAAATTTTCTACTAGGAAGATGCCACATAATATGGGTATGAGCAATTCTTTTCTAATGCAAATAGCAAATACTGCAATAATTCCACCAATGGCTAATGAACCGGTATCGCCCATAAAAACCTGAGCTGGGTAACTGTTATACCATAGAAATCCTACACAAGCACCAACAAATGCTCCCATAAAAATAACCAATTCGCCACTATTGGGGATATACATTATATTTAAATAATTAGCAAATACTGTATTGCCGCTTACATATGCCAAGATCCCCAAGGTAGTTCCTATTATGGCTGAAGTGCCAGTGGCCAATCCATCAATGCCATCAGTGATGTTTGCTCCATTAGAAACAGCCGTTACAATAAAAATCACTATCGGAATAAAGATCAGCCAGGCATATTTATCACTGTCTAAACCCATCCACGACACAATCGTTCCGTAGTCAAATTCATGATTTTTTACAAAAGGGATTGTAGTTTTTAAAGATTTTATGGATTCCTTTTTGAATAGGAGTTCTTCGTTATTTCGGGCATCGTCAATCAATGATTTGGCGGTATGATTCAAGTTTACTTGTTCTGCCACTGCTTTTTCTTTGACTACTACATATTGATTGAAGTAAAGTGTGAGGGCAATTACCAGTCCTAGTCCTACTTGTCCAATAACTTTAAATTTACCTGCTAGCCCAGCTTTATCTTTTCTAAAAACCTTAATATAATCATCTAAGAAACCAATGAACCCCAGCCACACCGTAGTAACTACCATGATAATTATATACACATTCAATACTCGAGCAAAGAGTAAAGTAGGAATAAGAATGGCGGTGAGCATGATAAGACCACCCATGGTAGGGGTACCTTGTTTTTTCTTTTCCCCTTCTAGACCAAGGTCTCGCACCAACTCTCCCACTTGCTTTTTATGTAAGTAGTTTATAATCTTTTTTCCAAGTACTAACGAAATAAGTAATGAAAGAATGATAGCGCAGGCAGCTCTAAAACTGATGTATTGAAATACACCCGCTCCAACGAAATTAAATTCATGATCAAGATATCTGAATAGGTAGTAAAACATCAGGCTTTTATTTGATTAAGCATTTGGATTAGTATTTCTTTATCATTGAAGGGGTATTTTACACCATTTATTTCTTGATATTTTTCATGTCCTTTTCCTGCAATTAGAATGATGTCACCAGCATTGGCTAACATGCAAGCTGTTTTAATAGCTTCTTTTCTATCAACAATACTGAGTACTTTTTTCATTTTGCTTGGAGAGACTCCCAATTCCATTTGTTTTATTATTTCGAGTGGATCTTCATTGCGCGGATTATCAGCAGTAAAAATCACTTTAGAACTCTTCTCACATGCTATTGCTGCCATTAAGGGTCTTTTGGATGTATCTCTATTTCCACCACACCCCACTACTGTAATTACATTTGTCTTCCCATTATTTATATCGTTGATGGTGTTTAGTACATTCTCCAATGCGTCAGGCGTGTGTGCATAATCAACAATCCCCACTATATTGGTTTCTGATTTTACATAATCAAATCTACCCTCTACACTGGTGAGCGTACTTAGAATGGTAAGTGTGTCTAATTCATTTTGTCCGAGCAATACAGCTGTAGCATACACAGCCAACAAATTATAGGCATTAAAGGACCCCACTAACCGAAAGTGAACATCGTGCGATGCAATGTTTAACTGCAACCCAGAAAATTGATTTTCTATTATCCTTACTTTAAAATCGGCAAGAGACCTAAGGGCATATATTTTTTTTGTAGCCTTAGTGTTTTGCAGCATATAAGTTCCATTCTTATCATCAGCATTGGTAAGTGCAAATGCATCGGCTGGCAAAATATCAAAAAAACCTTTTTTAGCATCTCTATAGGCTTCAAATGTTTTATGATAATCTAAATGATCGTGTGTAAGATTGGTAAACACACCGCCAGCAAATTTAATACCGGCTATTCTCTTTTGCACAACTGCGTGTGAGCTTACCTCCATAAAGCAATAAGTACAGCCTGCACTTACCATGTTATCTAGCAATCGATTTAACTGAACTGGGTCAGGGGTAGTGTGGGTACTTGGTACCACGGCATCATCAACATGATTTTGAACGGTACTAATCAATCCGGTTTTATGGCCAGCAGCTTTAAAAAATTTATATAGCATGGTGGCCGTAGTAGTTTTTCCATTGGTACCAGTAATTCCGATAAGTTTTATTTTTTCAGAAGGATTATCAAAATAGTTGGCAGCAATAATGGCAAGCGCAACTGCAGAATCTTTCACCTTAATATAAGTAATACCTTCATGAATGATTGCTGGAAAATCTTGAACTACAACTGCCACCACACCCGAATCGAGCACTTGGTTGATGTACAAATGGCCATCAGCATTGCCGCCTTTAAGCGCAATAAAAAGTGATCCTTCAACTACCGCACGTGAGTCGAAACAAATTTCACTTATATTCAAATCTGTGTTCCCTTTAATTTCAATAAGGCTCACTTTATAAAGGATGTCGCGGAGTAGTTTCATTAGCCAAGTACAAGTAATATGGTTCTGCCTTTTGATAGTTTGGTTCCAGGTTCAATAGACTGTTGTTGCACGGCACCTTTTCCAGTAATGCTCACCTGAAGGCCGTTGTTTTCTAATAAAAAAATGGCATCACTTGCAGTCATTCCTCGCACATCCGGCATGGTACCTTTGGTGACTGAAATTTTTTGAGCAATAGGTTTTCCATTTTTATCCACCACAGCTACAACATCAGCATCAGAGGCAGAAGTTTGCAGTGGCATGGCAATACTTTGATATACTTTCTTCAGTTCAGATTGGGTAGCTTTACGTGCACTTGGCCAAGTAACTGATTTATGATCTGCAAATTCTCCTTCAATATCGGGGTGCATTTCTAAATGATTGGCATACACTTTATCTGATATTTCTTGAAATACAGGTGCAGCTATTACACCCGCTAAATACACCCCTTCTGAAGGGCCATTAATAATTACAGCACAGCTATACTTTGGGTCCTTTGCAGGAAAATATCCTACAAAGCTTGCTTGATAGCTCATGTGACTTTTATCATACCCGTAGCGAGGTTTGGCAATTTGTGCAGTACCCGTTTTACCTGCAATTTTATATTTAGAACTTTTCAATGTTCTGGCAGATCCATTTAGTACCACTGCTTCAAGGAGTAACTTTACAGAATCAATAGCGGCTTGCGAAGCTATACTGCTGTCCATTACTTCAGGGTTGAAGGATTTAACCAGTTGTCCATGATTTTTTATTTCTTTCACAAACATGGGCTTAACCATTTTACCATTGTTAGCAATGGCATTATAGAAGGTAAGCATTTGAAGGGGTGTAATAGCCACTTCATACCCCACACTAATCCATGGCAAACTCACTATGTGGTGCCAATCTTTATCAGTAGTATTTTTAATTCTAGACTTGCCTGCTCCACTTATTTGTAACGTTAGAGGATGATTTAGCTTATAACTGTGCAACGCATCCATAAACTGTTGAGCGTTTTTTCTGAAATAATTAGTTATGAGCGTAGATATTCCCACATTGCTAGAGTTTTCAAAAACTTCTCTGATGCTAAGTTTGGATCGTTTGGGCGCATGGACATCTCTCATTGTTTGGGTGCCAAATATTTTAGTCCCGTTGCCAACAAATACTGTATCATAAGTACTTACTTGATGTTTTTCAAACAAGGCTAGCATAGATGCTGTTTTCATGGTGCTCCCTGGTTCAGCTGCTTCAGCAATGGCATAATTAAAATCTTCTTCATAAATTCCCTTAGCTGTTCTACTTAAATTAGCTATGGCCTTTATTTGCCCTGTTGCTACCTCCATTAGTATGGCACATCCATGATCTGCGTCATGCAGTTGAAGTTGCTTCATTAAGGCGTTTTCGGCTACATCTTGAATATTTATATCAATGGTTGTATAAATATCATTTCCATCCTTGGGTTCAATTTGACTTTCTTGGTCAATGGGAATGTAAACATTCCCGGGCATTCGTTGCATGATGCGTTGGCCTCCCACCCCTTTCAGGTCATTGTTAAAAGCCGCTTCAATTCCAACTGGTTTTACGTTTCGCATAGTACCAATGGTGCGCTGCGCAAGAAGTTTAAATGGCAATTCGCGCCTGTTGCGTTGCTCAATAATGAGCCCTCCTTTATAACGGCCTCTCTCAAAAATAGGAAATTTTCTTAGGCGTTTCATTTGAGCATAACTAGCTCCTTTAAATAATAGGCAATACCTATTTTGTTGAATACGGGCATCTCTAATTAATTTTTCATAGGCAACCGAAGTTTTATCATCGAACAGGCTGGACAATGAATCGGCAAGAGCACCTACGCTATCATTAAAAACACTTTTTTCTAAAGAAGCAATTCCTGGGTCCATAAAAATATCATAGATCGGAACAGAAGTAGATAATAATTCACCATTATCAGCAAGAATATTTCCTCTGCTGGCTTCAATTGTTTGAATAGTTGTTTTCACCTTCGCTAATTCTGCCCGCCATTTATCGCCTTCCACAGTTTGTAGGTATATTATTCTGCCAACAATGCACAGCGCAAAAGTGAGTATCATAAAAAATATAAAATATATTTTTTTGAACACTAATTGCTTTTTATCATTTGTCTGGCTACCCATTTTATTGCTCTGTTGTGGTTTGGTGGAGGTGAATAATATGAGGTGCATCATTTTTTGATTCTTTCAAATCAAACGGTGCGGTAAGTCGGGCTACTTCTGTTTGCTTACTTCTAAACATAAATTCAGAGCTCACACTGATGTATTCATTTCGTTTCTCTTTCAATTCTTTTTTTACTGCATCAATTTTTCTTAGTCGTGCTTCTGCTGCATAACCATTATAGATATAAAACATTGAAAGTGCCACTATCCAAAGGATAAAAGGGAACTGTCGAGCAAAGGTGTCTTTTTCTAAAAGGCCATTGAGGTTAAATATCTTGATCCAAGCACGAAGATTTTTTTGGTACTTGTTTTTAGATGATGCTAACTCATTGCTATTTTCTTGTTCTTCTGACATTAGATTTTGGTAGCTATTCTAAGGTGCGCGCTTCTGGAACGGGGATTTTTTTGTTGTTCATCAGCAGAGGGCACTATGGGTTTTTTATGGAGTAATTTAAATGAAGATGGCTCTACAGTTCCAAATAACATGGCAGCAGGATCATCTTCAATAGGTGAGCTTAAAGATCCTTTGGTCATAAATTTTTTAACCATTCTGTCTTCAAGTGAATGATAGGTAAGTACTACTAAACGTGCTCCGGCTTCCATCATTGATTCACAGTCAAGCAATAAATCTTGAAGCACGGCCAGCTCTTGGTTCACCTCAATTCTAATAGCTTGGAATACCTTAGACCAAAATCCACTTTCATCCCATGGTGGAGCCAGTGGGGATAAAATTTTTTTTAGGTCATTGATGCTATCTATTGGTTGATTTAACCTAGCGCTAACAATTACATTTACAATGGCTTTACTATTTTGCAATTCACCATATTCTTTAAAAATTCTAAGCAAATTATCTTCCGTGTATTGATTCAATAAATCCTTTGCATTGAGCTGTTGTGCTCTATTCATCCTCATATCTAACAAGGCTTCAAATCGGAAGCTAAAGCCTCTTTCAGCTTCATCAAACTGATGGGAAGAAACGCCCAAGTCAAGCAGCAAGCCGTTAATGGGCATTGCATCAAAATATCGAAGATGGTTTTTGATGTACTTAAAATTAGATCTGATTAGTGTAAGTTTTTCATGGGTGAATGCGTTGTCAATGGCATCTTGATCTTGATCAAAGGCAAATAATCTTCCACTGGCAAGTTGATCCACAATTTTTCTTGAATGGCCTCCGCCACCGAAAGTAGCATCAACAAAAACCCCACCTCTTTCAAGGTCTAGTGCGAGCACACTTTCATCTAACAAAACTGGTTCATGATAGCTCATCTTCCTCCTCCTTTTTACCCATTACTGCCTCGGCCAGATCGGCCATATCACTACTATCGGCATTGATAAAAGCATCATACGCCTTTTGCGACCAGAGCTCTATTCTATTGCCATAAGCAAATATGACCATGTCTTTTTCAATTCCTGCATAGTCCAGGAGCGATTTAGGCAGTAGTAATCTATTGCTAGCATCCAACTCAAGAGGTGTGGCTCCATTGTTAAACTTCCTTATGAAATCACGATTTTTTTTAATGAAAATATTTTTCGCATTCACTTTATCAGATATGGCCTCCCATTCCTTTTTAGTGAAGAGTACCAGGTGTTTTTCAAAACCACGGTTCACCACAAAGTAGCGTTGCTCTTTAGCCGGGATTTGTTTTTTCAAACCCATCGGTAAGAGGAAACGACCTTTGTTATCAACCGTACATGGAAATTCGCCTATATAGCCTGCCATATTGAATAATATGAGGGGTAAATTTAAAACAAATATTTCCACTTTTCTCCACTTTTCTCCATTTTTGTTAATAAATATTTTTATGATTGATATTTAGCTAAAACATAAATTGCCATCAAAGCCAATTTTGACAGGGCTTTCAGCCGTTTCCTGATTACTTGGTTGGCTTGGGTAAAAAAAGTAATGGGAGCTTAATAAATAAATAGAGAATAGAAAACCCATACCTGCACGCCACAGATCAAAAGACATGGCATATCAGTCACTTAGCAATAAAAGCAAGGTAGGTTTTTCACAGGCTTAAAATCTTTTGTACATTTAGAGCCTTAGCAAATACAAGCTTATATATATGGACTATACAATAAGGCAAGATGGAGAATTTAAGTACCTGGAAGAAGGCCAAGGGCCAACCTTGATATTGTTGCATGGGCTATTTGGGGCGCTGAGCAATTGGAAAGAGGTAATTGAGTATTTTAAACCTCATTACAAAGTAGTGATACCTATGCTACCAATTTTCGAATTGCCGATTCTAAGTACAGGCGTAAAAGAATTGATGAAATTTGTTCATCGGTTTGTGACACACAAGGGTTATGCTAATTTCGCATTGGTGGGTAACTCATTAGGGGGGCATGTGGCCTTAGTATATGTAAAGGAACACCCCGAAATGGTAAAAGCGCTAGTGCTTACTGGTAGCAGCGGACTATACGAAAATGCTTTTGGCGGAAGCACTCCTCGCAAAGGTGACAAGGAATATATTAGAAAAAAAATTGAAGTAACTTTTTACGACCCCAAACACGCCACAGACGAATTGGTGGAAGAGTGTTATGAAATATTGAATGATAGAAATAAACTGATTAGAATAGTGGCGATGGCTAAATCCGCCATAAGGCATAACATGGCTGAAGATTTAGCCCATATCAAACAGCCCACTTGCCTTATATGGGGCAAGAATGATGTAATTACACCGCCTGAAGTAGCCGTTGACTTCAATAAATTAATATCTAATAGTGATTTGTATTGGATAGATCATTGCGGGCATGCGGCAATGATGGAACATCCACAAGAGTTTAATTCATTGCTAAAAGCTTGGCTTGAACAAAAGTTTTAATAACTAATTTTTTTATTTTTAAAATTTATGATTGAGCCAATTAAAGAAGCATCATTTGTCATTTCAAGTCCTGAATACACCAAGTGTCCAAAACCAGATCGGGCAGAATATGCCTTTATAGGCCGAAGCAATGTTGGTAAATCATCGCTCATCAACATGCTCACAGGGGTAAAAGGATTGGCAAAAACATCGGCCATGCCAGGTAAAACGCAATTAATCAATCATTTTTTGATTAATAACAGTTGGTTTCTGGTAGATTTACCTGGATATGGATTTGCCAGGATAAGCAAGGCACAGCGTGAAGTGTTTGAAAGCATGATTAAAAATTATTTGCTCAAACGCAATAATCTCATCAACACTTTTATTCTGATAGATAGCCGCCATGCACCACAAGCTATTGATTTGGCATTCATTGAATGGATGGGAACAGTTTCCTTACCGTTTAGTATTGTATTTACCAAGAGTGATAAACTAGGAAAAACCAAATTGCAAGAACACACTACAGCTTATAAGAATCAACTCCTTGAAACTTGGGAAGAATTACCACCCATATTTATTACCTCTTCAGAGAAAAAGCTGGGGCGCGATGAAATATTAAAATACATAGGCACACTTCATCCTTTATTTACAGCAGATCGCTAACGGAGGAGCTGAATTTTTTTATTCACTATTGCATTTCCAAATTGCAGATGAAGGGTGTACCACCCATTTTCCAAGTCTGCTACATCAATTAAATCGGTAGGAGCATTCAATGTAAGGTGTTTTACCTGTCGTCCCAAAAGATCAGCTATACTGATTTCAGCATGATTAAAGGGAGTACGGATTCCGGTGAATTTAATCCAGTCTCTTGCTGGATTGGGCATTACCTGCACCTGATCAGAAAGGTTGATGGGAGCTTCACCAACCACACCTTCAAACTTTAAATCATCAAGACGAAGGATCGTTCCTATTTTAGGTGCATTAAACACAATAGGGCTGCTGGTAATAAAAATTAATGACGAATCAGGATCCAAATTAGGATTAACATAAATCAGGTTAAGACTGAGTGTATCCCAACCGGTGCTGGTTTTCCCTATTTTTTGAAATGCATAAGCCACGGTATCGCGCTTGCCAGTTCCGGCATTGCGCTTAAACAGTTTAATATCAACCCAAGCCGTATCAGTTCCTACAGGTGCATACTGATACAAGCATTTAAATGTATTCCATTTGGTTCCTGTAGGTTTTCCTCCTATCACCGAAAAGCTTATGCCATTTACAACGATATCGCCATTAGATATGGCAGCCGGAATAGGGATAGGCACAGTGATTGGGGGTACTATTTTACCAAAAGTAGTTAGTTTTGCTGCTGCCACACCGCTACCTACCGTTACAGTTTCCTTGGTTACTGATGTAGCATCAAGTGTATCAGTTGTTTTCCAAAATTCTGGCTCTTCATAAGCACCACCACCAGCAGGTATCCAATTTTCATAATCACCATTGGCTATGTTTTGTGCAGTAATTTGAAGCGATAGATAAAAAGAAAAAATGAGCAACAAATGTTTTTTCATACGTAATTGATATTTATTCAAAGGTAAGAATTTATATGGTAAGGGTCAAACTCCTTGGATGAACCTACCAAATACGCCCAATGGCAATTGCAATCCTGATTGTGCTTGTAAATAAAGTTCACCTGTTTCTAACTTCTTTTGATTGCCAAATAAATTTTTAATGATAAGAGCACTAAAGCCAAGTGAATAAGTATTAAGTAGTAAAAAAGATGATGGTTCTAATAGTTGTATCACGGTTTCAACCATTTCATTGATCATATCTTCTAATTTCCATTTTTCACCTTTGGTACCATGCCCATAGGCCGGAGGATCAAGGATAATACCGTGGTATTTATTACCTCTTTTGGCTTCACGTTTTGCAAATACCAAAGCATCTTCAACTACCCATCTGATATCACTTAGGTGACTCAGCTGTCTGTTGTCGTTGGCCCATGAAACTACTTGTTTAACGCTATCAAGGTGTGTCACATCTGCACCGGCAGCTTTAGCAGCCAAAGATGATCCACCGGTATAGGCAAATAAATTAAGCACTTTAGGATGATTAACTTTTTTTTTCAATTGGAGAACGCTATTGGCAATATATTCCCAATTAACTGCTTGCTCAGGAAAAATACCTACATGTTTAAACGCGGTGAGTGCCAACCGTAAAGAAATTTTTTGATCAATTGCCTTTATGGTATAATCGATTTGCCATCGATCGGACACAGGCTTTATTTTTTGCCATTCGCCACTTGCGCTTGTCTTTGCTTTAAAAAATAAATGAGCTTTACTATTCCATTGCGAATCAGACCAAGCAGGTTTCCAAACTGCCTGTGGTTCTGGTCTAATAGTAATAATGGAGCCAAACTTTTCTAATTTATAAAAATTTCCACAATCGAGTAGTTCATACTGTTCGAAGTGAGTAGGATTGAGTAGTAGCATAGATCAAAAATATTCAACGGCAAGATTGAAAAAAATTTTCAACAAAAACTTTTTTTCAATAATCATTTTAATACATTTATCGCATCAATTAATTTATTCAATCATCATGTCAGAAATAGAAGCCTTATCAATTAAAAACGAGAAAATACAACATTTAAATAAAGAGCTTAGTAAAGAAAACGAAGAGTTGTTCCATCAGTACAATCATTTGATGATAAGAAATAATAAGTTTTTAAAACGAATAGAAGATCAACAGAAGTTAATTGAATCACTCTACGAGCGCATTTCAGAATTACAGCATATCAACAGTAAGCTTTTAAAACTTAACGATGGTTATCGAAATCATTTTTCTACCGCTATTGACAAGCGCAAGGCTAATGTGATTCCAAGCAACGATGCCATAGCCACGCTAGATCCTGATGATATCGAAGCACTATATGAAAGATGGAAGTTATTTCCAGGTCAGTTAGCTAGCAATGGTCCCAATTTAAGAAAGCAAATGGTGATGCTATTACACTTGAGCAACAACCCCATGATGAATGCGGCCGATTTATTTCAAATAACAGGTGTAGGAGGTGTAACCGGTGCACGGTATGTATCAGTTCTAAAAAAAGCTGGATTGATTAAATATAGTGGAGCCCGCAAAAAGGGATATTATGAAATTACAGAAGAAGGCATAGCCTTTGTAGAAGGCAAGCTCAAGCTTCATTCACACGCCTCATTATCTGATGGCATGCCGGGTTTACAGCCAAAGGGAATTAAAATTGACGAGGTCATTCATGTGGCCAGCCATTCACACTTGGCTATTGATTCAATGGATCTTTAGTAATTACGCTTTTGTTTTAACAGCAGCATTGTAATAAGGAACCGTGTGATAACCAATATAAATTACCAATACAGTGGCAAACACTGCCGCACCACACGCAATCAATAGTATTTGCCAAAAGGTGAAGTTATAATATCCCAAATCAGGGACAGCTCCTTGAAGTGTAATGATAACTGGTACTTGACTAAACTTACTAGCGGCTGTGAGCATGCTATATTGCCTGATGATATTTACTTCATCATCCAATGACTTTTCCATTTTAGCTATCAATCCGTTTAGTGCCATTCTCTCCAGGTTATTACTTTCATTACCGATTTCCAATTGCGCAATTAGTCCTTCTATTTGATTGCTTAAGGTGTGCAGCTCGTTTCTTAACTCCTTCTTTGATTGCAAGTAGATGGTATCAAATAGTGGCTTATTAAAATTTAGTTGTTCCAATCGCCATTTTCTATTCAATTCATTTGCAAACCGAGGAATTTCGTTGGCTATATGCGCGGCTACTGCTCCATCTTTTTTATCCTTCACTGTTAGTGTAGTTACCCCTTTGTCAGATTGGCTGAGTACAATGTTTTGCTGAAGTATTTTTTTTATAATTCCTTGGTGAAATTCATTTTTAGAATCAAGTTGATAGTGATCAAAGAGTGAAAATGTTTTAATTAAGTGACCAAACATTTCGTCTGAAAAAATTAACCTATAAAATTTGTAATAATCATTATCAACTTCACCATTGTTAATTAGAAAACCTTTTTCTCCATTGAGTTTAAGCTCTACGGGATCTTGGTAGTCCAATACGACAAAGGCCTTATAAACAAAATTAAAGCGCAATACCAAACCAGTAGCTATGAAAACAACTAAGAAAGCAGCAGCAAAAAAATTTCGATGTTGTTTAATAAACCCAACGAAGCTTTTAATATGTACGATTTCTTTTTCTGGTAATTGCATTTAGTGGCAATTTATAAAACTATTTCAATTTTAATAAAGTTAATTTGGCCACTAGCAATGAATCAAAAGTGACATGGCTGTGGGCAGCTTCCAAATCTATGTTTCTATACCAAAATTTATCTTTAGCTCTGTGGTTATTAATGGCTATTAGCTGACTATCGTTGGTATTTTTTAGTATTTTAAATGCCTTAGCGGCTGCAATGATATCAAAATATTGGTAGTACAAAGCTTCCTTAAAGTTCATTAAGGTAATGGTGTTAAATGCTTCATCTACCATTCCGTTATTAAACAAAACTGCGGCTTTATTGGTAAGTGCAGTAATAGCACCGGGCATTATCTTCAAAGCTTTATCATAATATGCGAGAGATGCGTCCACATTACCCATAAAACTGTAAAGTCCTGCTAAATCTGTAAGACACTGTAAGTGATAAGGGTTGATACTTTCGGCTAGTAAATAATTTTGAATAGCCAATTGCATATTACCCTGATAATAAATAGCATTAGCCATATACCAATTTAAAGGAGTGCCGGCATTATCTGTAATTTGACCTAAGGATAATGCCTTATCATATGATTGGTAGCTTCGCGCCCATTCTTGTCTTGATTTAAGTAAATGACCCTTAGCCAAAAGTGATTGAGCCCGATAGTGCATTATTGAAATACCCAGAAACCCTATCAATGTAACTATTAATAATAAGTGTCCATACTTCCAATAAAAGGTTTGCGCATTATTGGTAAGAGTAAGGGCCAGGCAAAGTACCAATGAAAATAAAATGATGCTCAGCGGCCTATGAAATAAATATCCAAAACTAGCCATCACCACAATTGCCAACAACGTTCCTACTAAAACTGAATTATAGCCATTTGGCTTTGCATTTATAATGCATTTAGCTATTATTATAAACAATAAAATATATAACAGTACTGGAGCGGTTATTCCTGCCTCTGTTGCAAGATTCAACCATTCATTGTGAGGATGTTCAAAATGGTGCAGGGCTTTGTTTATATAAAATGCACCACCCATGCCAGGTGCAGCATGGTAAATTGGCCAAGAAGCCATTCCATAGCCCATGAGTGGTTGTTTGTCAATGATCAGAATAGAATTCCGCCACATGAGCATTCGTTCAAAAATACTATTGGTGTTTTTAAATTGATTTTCTTCTACCCCCAAAGGCTTATTAAGTGTTTTGTATGCAGTTTTCACAGCCAATAGGTTCACCTCGCCTTTAGCAATAATTTCAGCCCTATACACCAACACCACACTACTTACAACGATGATGAACCCAAGCCCGAGCAACCGATACTTACTTTTTCTCCACAGAGCATGCCTGATTATGTAAGAGAATATTACATAACTCATACCAATAAAAAAAGCCAGTAATGCGGCAAGGGAGTGTAGGTAAAATACCAAGCCAATACTGATAGTTAAGCTTATAATACTTAACTTTTTAAAAAAACCTGTTGTGGTGCACCAGCCGGCTATTAATAAAAAAATATAAATGACTAACGATTCGGAAAAAAAATTTTTATTCCCCATAGTTGATCCTCTATAGGTTAAGGGTGCTCCTGGATCACGAACCCACTGCAGTATCCAAAAAAATAAAAGAGGAAAAATCATCAAGGTAAGTGTATTAAAAAAAATGACTTGCTTTGATTTTGTATTGAGCAATGGATGAAATACAATGATACTCACCCAGGGAATAATGTAGCAACAAAAAGCTAGCCATGCCTCTATTTTTAATTGACTATTGATTGTAGCCCAAACCAACAAGGAGGAATATACCACCAGCAGCATTTTCATCGGCTGGTTCATTAAATTTGGGATTTGAATTTTCTGATCAGTAAGAAAACTCACTACTACAGCGGCAATCAGCCAAAGCATGAAGCCCAGCAATTTAGCACTCACATCATAATCAGGTAGGGTGCTATTAAATAGTGAAGCTACCAAAACTAGAAGTAGCCCCCAGAGTAAGTACAATGTTTTTTGGTGCAATGATTGAATTTGACTAGTTATCGCATTCATAATTACCTACAATAAGGTAAAAAAAAATTAACTCCACAAGATAAAAATCACTTTCCTATCTTTGCCAGCTATGATTGATCACAAAAAAGTTCGAGTTCGATTTGCCCCTAGTCCAACTGGGCCCCTACACATGGGAGGCGTAAGAACTGCGCTTTATAACTACCTATTTGCCAAGAAGCACCAAGGCGATTTTATTTTAAGGATTGAAGACACGGATCAGCAGCGCTTTGTGGCAGGCGCAGAGGAATATATAATAGCATCATTGAAATGGTGTGGTATACTTCCAAACGAAGGGGTAGGCTTTGCTGAAGGCCCTTTCTCGCCCTATCGGCAGAGTGAGCGTAAAGATTTATATAAAACCTATGTTGAAACCTTGATAAGAAATGGTCATGCATATTACGCTTTTGACACAGCCTCGTCTCTGGATCAATTAAGGAAAGAACGAGAACAGCAAGGGTCTTCTTTTGCCTATGGTCCGCAAAACAGACATCAATTGTTTAACTCCCTCAACATGACTGCTGCAGAAGTTTTGCAAAGACTCAATGAGGGTACACCCTATGTAGTAAGAATAAAAGTGCCCGAAAATGATTTGATAGTTGTACACGATTTAATTCGTGGAGAGGTAGAAATGCACACTTCACAAATGGATGACAAGGTACTCTTCAAAAGTGATGGGATGCCAACTTACCATTTGGCCAATGTGGTGGATGATCATTTAATGGAAATAACGCATGTGATCAGAGGAGAAGAGTGGTTGCCTAGTGCACCCCTCCATGTGCTGCTGTATAAAAGCTTTGGATGGGAATCAACAATGCCAAAATTTGCACACCTTCCATTACTACTTAAGCCCGATGGCAATGGGAAATTAAGTAAGCGCGATGGTGACAGACTGGGCTTTCCGGTGTTTCCTTTAAATTGGACAGATCCTCTTACTGGCGAGCAATCGAAAGGATATAAAGAACAGGGATACATCCCTGAAGCTTTTGTAAATATGCTAGCCCATTTAGGATGGCACGCAGCTGATGACCAAGAGATCTACAGCATGGAGGCACTCATAGAGGCTTTTTCGTTAGAACGAGTAAGTAAATCGGGGGCTAAATTTGATCCTGATAAAACCAAATGGTATAACGAAGTTTATTTACGATCCAGCACCGATCAGCATCTAGCAATGCTGTTTTTACCGATCGTGCAAGAGCAATTAACCAAGAGTATTCCATCCCGTCATTTATGCACCAGTGCCGGACATTTAATTGATGCCGAAAGCCTATTAGCCTATTGTAATAAGGCAGTGGCATTGGTAAAAGATAAGGCACAATTTATAAATGAATTTTGGGATTTGTGCAATTATTTATTTGTAGCGCCAATTACCATAGACACCACCATACTTGCCAAAAAATGGAAACCGCCTTATGAAACATTTTTTATAAAATTTGCTGATGCCCTTAGCACACTAACATCAATGGAAGCTACACAAGCTGAAAAACTACATACGGCCATAGCCAACGATCTGGCACTCAAACCAGGCGAGGTAATGCAACTATTACGAATAATGGTGAGTGGACAAGGGAGTGGAGTCAATCTATTTGAAATGATAGCGCTACTAGGAGGAAAAGAATCTAGCACACGAATTGAACAAAATTTAAAGAAATGGCTTCAAACCTTATCGACCGATGCAGCAGCTAGCCGTCAATAAAATAAGGTGCTATTCACACCATGGATGTTTGCCTGAAGAAACGCAAATAGGCGGTTATTATGAAGTAGACCTTATACTAAATGCTGATTTTACTGAAGCCATGCACAGCGACCAACTCATACACACCATAGATTACTGCCGAGTGTATGAAACAGTAAAAAAATGTATGGCCCAACCCAGTAAACTGATAGAACATGTTGCGGCCCGCATTGGATTACAACTGCTTGATAACGAACCTTTATTACACAGTGCCACAGTAAGTGTTACCAAGATCAATCCACCCTTGAATGGCATATTAGATAGCGTAACTTTTAAGCATACGAGCTATCGAAGTGATGAATCTAAACTGAAAGATTAAACATAAAATTGGTTGCAACCATGAGCATTTAATTTTGTATAATTGCAAACCAAAAAAATGGTTCCGTGGCCGAGTGGCTAGGCAGAGGTCTGCAAAACCTTGTACAGCAGTTCGAATCTGCTCGGAACCTCCAAAACGAAGGCTGCTTTGAAAAAGGCAGCTTTTTTTAATTACCTAATGCTCACTGTTTCATAAACAGTCTCCCCCTCTTTGAGTCTAATAAACCCTTTGGCGGTATCACCACTTTTGATTGCTTCAATATTTAGGTAGGCCTCAAGTTGAAATACAAATTCAGTTTTTCCGAATTGATCGCTTGTTTTAGTTACACGTACATTGCTTTGGGTATAATACTGCTGATTAATACTTGTATCCTGCCACAAGGTAACGGTAGCTCCCTTAATAAAATTACCAAGACTATCTCTTACCTCAACTACTGCTTTAGTATCTCCCTTTTTCTTGCAGCCTAAATTAAAAAAAACCAATACCATTGGTATTGTTGCTGCCAATAATATAATTCTTAAATTTCTCATTGGTTATTCACTTAATACTGTCTAAGTTTGTAGTTCAAAGATAAAAATAATATGCGATATATTACTTATACGTTAGCATTATTGCTTACAGTTACATTGGTTAAGGCTGAAGATAAAAAGGGAACAGGCCCAATTGTTGAAATAACCACAGATTATGGGGTTATGCACTTACAGCTATTTGATGCCACACCAAAACATCGAGACAATTTTTTGAAGCTGGCAGGCGAAGGTTTTTTTGATAGTTTGCTCTTCCACCGAGTAATTGAAAATTTTATGATCCAAGGTGGTGACCCTCAAAGTAAAAATGCTGCACCGGGCATTCCATTAGGCAATGGCGATGTAGGTTATACTATTCCTGCAGAGTTTGTAGACAGCCTTTTTCATCAGAAGGGGGCACTGTGTGCTGCCCGCACTGAAAATCCAGAAAAGGCTAGTAGTGGCTGCCAATTTTATATTGTACAGGGCAAGAAAGCTACTGATCAAGAGTTAGATAATATCGAACGCAACATCAATCAAGGCAGTAAGTCGCAACAGTTGTTTCAACAAATCATTAACCGCCCTGAAAATTCAGCCTTAAAAGAAAAATTTGTTGGCTTTCAACAGGGCAATCAACGCGACAGTTTAAATGCGCTAATTACCAATGTAATTCAACCAATGATTACTAGTGAATTGAAGCCATTCAAATATTCAGCAGCACAAAGAGAAATTTACAAAACAATAGGTGGCACTCCATTTCTAGATCAAAACTATACAGTGTATGGCCAAGTGATAGATGGATTTGAAGTAATAGACAAAATAGCGGCTGTACAAAAAGGCCAAGCCGATAGACCTGTTACTGACACTAGGATGAAAGTGAAGATTCTTGATAACAAAGAAGGGGCAAAGAAAAAAGAAAAAAAATAACAAAACGTTATCATTAATACTATACACTTTTATACAAGACTATTTTGCAAGACTTAGACAAAATATTATCCGACATTGATCAAGCTTCCTTCACGAGTGCCGAAGAATTAGAATTGTTTCGATTAAAATATTTGAGTAAAAAGGGGATACTTACCGACCTTTTTTCAAACCTCAAAGAGGTAGCACCAGAATTAAAAAAAGCTTATGGGCAGCAAGTAAATGCAATAAAACAAGCAGCAGAAGCCAAGTATGGATCGCTCAAAGACTCTTTTGAAAATTCTTCAAAGGTTACCGCAGCCCTAGATCTAAGTTTACCAGCCAGCCCCAGTCAATTAGGCAGTTTGCATCCGATTACTAAAGTTAAAAAACACTTACTCAGCATCTTTGAGGCCATTGGTTACCAAGTAGCAGAGGGCCCAGAAATAGAAGATGATTGGCATAATTTTACTGCTTTAAATTTTCCAGAAAACCACCCTGCCCGTGATATGCAAGACACATTTTTTCTTGCTAATCAAAATGTGGATGGAGGTCCATTTGCACTGCGCACACATACCAGCAGTGTTCAAGTGCGAATAATGGAGACCCAACAACCGCCCATTCGCATATTGGCACCTGGACGTGTATATAGGAATGAAGCCATTAGTGCCAGAGCACATTGTTTTTTTCATCAAGTAGAAGGATTGTACATTGATAAAGGTGTTTCTTTTGCTGACTTAAAACAAACTTTACTTCATTTTGCTCGTGAAATGTTTGGCGAAAAAACAAAAATCAGATTGCGGCCTTCCTATTTTCCATTTACTGAACCAAGTGCCGAAATGGACATCAGCTGTTTCTTTTGTAATCAAGAAGGGTGCAATATATGCAAACACAGTGGATGGGTTGAAATATTAGGATGTGGTATGGTGGACCCTGAAGTTCTTAAAAATTGCAATATAGATCCTAACATTTACACCGGTTTTGCATTTGGCATGGGCATCGAAAGGATAACCATGCTAAAATATCAAATTAACGACTTAAGAATTTTTTCAGAAAACGATATTCGTTTTTTGAAACAGTTTAAGTCCGTTCAATAGCAAAACGCAAGTGTTGCTAAAAAACTGCGCCAGCTTGTGCGTAATTTAGACCTATGCCACACTCAAAAAAATATTTGATTATAACCTATACCAATTGCACTTGTTTGATTACTCCCAATGTTATTAGCACAATAGCACTACTCACTTAATAGGCATCAAATCGATATTTTATAACCTCGCACAACCACATGGCTTACAATGAAATTTTAGCTGAAAAAATACGAAGACACCTTTGTCATTTACCAGATGTAATTGAAAAACCTATGATGGGAGGCCTCACCTTTATGGTTGAAGGGAAGATGTGCATAGGTGTAATTAAAAATGAAATGATGTGCAGGATCGCACCCGATGATCATGCAGCAGCAGTAGAAATGCCAGGTTGCCGGAGTATGGATTTTACAAAACGTCCTATGGCAGGGTTTGTGATGATAGATGAGCCCACCACGCTAAACGATAGCCAATTTCAATATTGGATTTCTCAAGCGCTTAGTTATAATCCAATGGCCAAGTCAAGTATCAAGAAAAAAAAGAAATAAAATGATACTGAGTAATATTCATTGACTATCCCACCTGTGCAATCACGGTTTTGCCACCAATTACTTTTTGATTTAATACCACATCGACAGGTGTGCCTAGCGGTAGAAAAATATCAACCCTGCTTCCAAATTTAATGAAGCCCATTTCTTCGCCTTGCTTTACCATTAAACCTGCTTTGGCATACAGTACAATTCTACGGGCAAGTGCCCCCGCAATTTGACGAAACATAAACTGCTTTCCATTACCTGTTTCCATAACCATGGTAGTACGTTCATTTTCTGTACTACTCTTCGGATGCCAAGCCACTAAAAACTTGCCAGGATGATAGCGAGCAAAAATAATTTTACCACTCAGTGCGTATCGGTTTACATGGACATTGATTGGCGACATAAAAATGGAGACTTGTAATCTTTTATCTTTAAAAAATTCGGGTTCGTAGGTTTCTTCAATCACAACTACTTTACCATCGGCAGGTGCTATTAAATGATAATCACTTCTGGAGAGGTTGCGTTTGGGATTTCTAAAAAACTGAAGCACAGTGATCATTAAAAACACCGAAACTGCATAACTTAAATAATGTATCCAATTGATCGTATCGGTAAAATAATTGACTACCAGATTAAGCAATAGAATAAAAACCAATGTAACTATAATAGTGGGGTAACCCTCTCTATGAATCATAACCGATATAAATTTTAAAAAATTAAACTACTACTGCCGTGCCCGTGCATATTACCATCAGCATACTACCACTTGCGCCTATTGTTTCGAAATCCAAATCAATTCCGATGATGGCATTTGCACCTAGTGCTATTGCTTTTTGTTGCAGTTCACTCAAAGCTGTTTGACGAGCTTCTTCAAGCACCCTTTCATACGTGCCACTTCTCCCGCCAAAAAAATCGCGAAGGCCAGCAAAAATGTCTTTTACTACATTGGCTCCAATAATTGTTTCTGCAGTTACAATTCCCAAATAACGTTGTACTGGTTTGCCATCAATGGCATTAGTGGTGGTAAGAATCATGATAAATAATATAATTACAAAAGATTATAAGCTATTAATAATTGCCTCTGCTTTTTAATGCTTTACTTACTTTTTCCAATGCAAATATGTAGGCAGCTATTCTTAAGCTCACTTTGTGCTTATGTGCTACTTGCCAAACATTTTCAAAAGCGCGACTCATACTATGATCAGCACGTTTATTAATTTCAGCCTCCGGATAATAGTAACCAAATCTATTTTGGGTCCATTCAAAATAAGAAACGGTAACTCCGCCACCGTTTGCCAATATATCAGGTACCACATGAATCCCTTTTTTCATAAGAATCTCATCGGCACCGGCAGTAATGGGTCCATTAGCACCTTCTGCAATAAGCTGTGCCTTTATATCTTCAGCATTGGCACGGGTAATTACGTTTTCTAAAGCACAAGGAGCAAGAATATCCACATCAAGGGTAAGTAATTCTTCATTCCCAATTTCTTTACCTCCAGTAAATCCTTTGAGTACTCCGTTATTGTGATTTCTGTAAAGGATAGCATTATCTATACTGATGCCACGGGGGTTATAAAATGCTCCTGTGTGGTCGCTGATAGCAACAATCTTTATCCCAGCCTCATCCATATGTTTGGCAGTAATAGAGCCTACATTACCAAACCCTTGTACTGCGGCAATTGCTTTTTTAGGATTCATCTTTATTTTTTTCATGGCCTCTAACGTGGCAGTGTTTACTCCACGGCCGGTAGCTTCCACCCTACCCTCACTACCGCCTAAATGTAATGGTTTACCGGTAACTACACCAGGTGTAAAGCCACCATTAAATTTTGAAAACTCATCAACAATCCATGCCATTTCGCGCGGGCCGGTAGCCACATCGGGAGCCGGAATATCTTTATCAACGCCAAACACATCGCGCATGGCAGCAGTATAGGCCCTGGTCAAGCGTTCCAATTCGCCTTCGCTTAGCTTAGACGCATCCACGGTGATGCCTCCTTTGGCACCTCCATAGGGAATGTCGGCAATGGCGCACTTCCAAGTCATCCAAGCAGCCAATGCTTTAACTTCGTCCAAATTTACTTCGGGAGAATACCTAATGCCACCCTTGCTAGGACCGCGAGCTGTGCTGTGTACTATTCTATAACCTTCAAATACTTTGGTCTTACCATTGTCCATTCTTACCGGAAGGCTAACTAAGTATTGGCGCTGTGGTGTTTTAAGAATATTATATAAATCTTGATCTAGGTTAATGATTTGAGCTGCCACATCAAATCTTCTGATCATGCTTTCATAAGGATTGGTGGTATCTTTAGCTTGCATCGTGTTGGTTGATTTTTTTGCTTTTTCTTTTTCGGTAGAAATCATAACAGTACTGAATGTTAGGGAGGGCGAAGGTAATAATAGTTTTGTAATTTAGTTGAAAAAGGCGCTTGACCTACAAGGGCAAATGCATGGATTAACGCCCTTAAAATGAAACGATTGTAAAGAAATATAAGAATTATTAGCCTATCATAGATTAGCAAATTAATGACTACTTACCTTTGTAGCTTAAAGTCAATTAATTATAAAGAGAGGTATTCATTTTAATATGAAGTTTCATTTATATCACATCCATCAGTCACATGGCAAAAAGTAAAGACAATTTGTTTTGGTACGCCATTGTATTGGTTTTGTTTATTATAATCTTTACTTCGTTTTTGCAAAGCGGTGGGTTCGTTGCTTCAAGCTCCACCTATGTGAGCCCAAGCATAGACTACCGTGGGAAGTATAGAAGTGGACATGTAAGAAAAGCAGTTAGTTCATCGCCCAACGCCATACAAAACCGTTTAAAAAACAAAGCATACTATGAGAGGCGCGGAAAATACCTTCGAAAGCGAAAGAAATAATAAAACGGCAAGAAAAAATTTTAACTTTACACAATCTATTAATAGCAAAAAAAATATGCAGCAACAAAATACCGTACTTGAGCAAGTAATAATAAAATTTGCGGGTGATAGTGGTGATGGCATGCAGCTTACTGGTACCCAGTTTACCAACACGGCTGCCTTATTAGGCAATGACCTTAGTACATTTCCAGATTTTCCAGCCGAGATTCGTGCCCCACAAGGAACGCTGGCAGGGGTAAGTGGTTACCAATTGCACTTCGGTAGTGTAGAAATATTTACTCCAGGCGATCATTGCGATGTATTGGTAGTGATGAATGCTGCAGCGCTAAAGGCCAATTTAAAACAACTAAGAAAAGGCGGAACAATCATTGCCAACACGGATGGATTTGATCCAAAAAATCTACGACTTGCCGGAGTAAGCGCTAGTGCACTAGAAGATGGTTCGCTTGATGGGTATAAACTCATCACCATGGATGTAACCAAAATGACCCGCAATGCACTTCAAGAAAGTGGATTGGGAACGAAAGAAATTGATCGTTCTAAAAACATGTTTGTATTAGGTTTTTTATATTGGATGTATAATAGAGACCTTAACCACACCTTACAGTTTCTTACTGAAAAATTTGGCAAGAAAAAAGAAATATTAGATGCTAATATAAAAGTACTACAAGCCGGGTTTAATTTTGGTGAAACAAGAGAGGAATCAGCCTCACGCTATATTGTAAATCCGGCCAAGATAACACCGGGCACTTACCGCAATATTATGGGAAACCAAGCCACTGCCCTGGGATTAATAGCAGCTGCCGAAAAATCTGGCTTAGAAATGTTCTATGGAACCTACCCTATAACGCCTGCCAGTGATATTTTGCACGAGCTATCCAAGCACAAAAATTTTGGTGTGAAAACATTTCAAGCTGAAGATGAGATAGCAGCTATATGTAGTGCAATAGGGGCATCATTTGGAGGTTCGTTAGGCGTAACTGCAAGTAGTGGCCCTGGGATAGCGCTCAAAACGGAAGCAATGGGATTGGCATTAATGTTGGAGCTACCACTGGTAATCATTAACGTTCAACGGGGAGGGCCTAGCACCGGATTGCCAACCAAAACAGAACAAAGTGATTTGCTACAAGCATTGTATGGAAGAAATGGAGAAGCTCCCATTCCCGTTATAGCAGCAGCCACGCCAAGTGATTGCTTCTACATGGCATATGAAGCCTGTAGATTGGCCATCGAATTTATGACACCGGTAATATTATTGAGCGATGGATATATTGCCAATGGGGCGGCACCATGGAGGTTTCCACAATCAAAAGATCTAACGCCAATAAAAGTAGAGTTCATTACAGAAAAAAACGGTGAGCTTAAATATTTACCTTACAAACGAAATGAAAAAAATTCTCGCCCTTGGGCCAAACCAGGCACACCTGGTTTAGAACATAGGATTGGTGGGTTAGAAAAACAGCACGAAACTGGTAACATAAGCTATGATGCAAACAATCATGAGTTTATGGTTCAATTACGAGAGAAAAAAGTTGAAGGCATTGCTGATTTTATTCCGGATCAAGAAATGGAAGTAGGTCCAACTACGGGGAAAGTGCTGGTACTAGGATGGGGCGGCACCCAAGGCGCAATAAAGAGTGCTGTGATTAAGGCAAGGGCTGAAGGTTATGAGGTGAGTCATGCTCACCTTCGGTATATCAAACCATTTCCAAAAAACCTTGGAGCATTACTATATGGTTTTGAAAAAGTAATCATTCCCGAACTCAACAGTGGGCAGCTAGTAAAAGTGATACGTGACAAATACATGATACCAGCCATAGCATATAATAAAGTACAAGGTCTTCCCTTCAGTGCTGAAGAGCTTTACACAGCAATAAAAAATGTCATCCAATAATTTCACTTATAAAACTGCCACAATATCAAATTAAAATAAATGGAAGCAAGCCTAACACAATATACTTCAAAAGATTTAGCCACTGACCAAGATGTGAGGTGGTGCCCTGGTTGTGGCGATTATTCTATCTTAAAACAAGTTCAAACTGTAATACCAGATTTGGGAGTACCTCGTGAAAATATTGTTTTCATTAGTGGTATAGGCTGCAGCAGTCGTTTCCCCTATTATATGGAAACCTATGGGATGCACAGCATTCATGGCAGGGCCACAGCCATTGCAAGTGGCTTAAAGGCGGCTCGTCCAGAATTAAGTGTATGGCTGGTAACTGGCGATGGTGATGCCATGAGTATTGGTGGCAATCATTTAATTCATCTATTAAGACGAAACTTTGATATAAACATATTAATGTTTAACAATCAAATATATGGTCTCACCAAGGGGCAATATTCACCCACTTCAGAGGAGGGTAAGGTTACAAAAAGTACACCCTATGGTTCACTAGATCATCCATTTAATCCATTGGCCCTTTGTATGGGTGCTGATGCAACTTTTGTAGCAAGGAGCATGGATCGCGATCCAAAGCATCTTCAGGCAATTCTTAAATTAGCCAATGCACATAAGGGAAGTAGCTTCGTAGAAATTTATCAGAACTGCAACGTATTTAATGATGGTGCCTTTGAAATTTTCACTGAGAAGAGTAGCAAAAAACTTGAGACGCTTTTTATGGAAAGTGGAAAGCCATTACTATTTGGCGAACAACAAGAAAAGGGAATTAAGTTAGATGGATTCAAACCCGTAATAGTGGCAATGGATGAAGCAAACAGTGCCAATGATTGCTGGATACATGATGAAACCGATAGGGTTAAAGCAGGCATTTTAGCACGCTTCTTTGATGATCCAGCTACTGAGGGGCATTTGCCCCGACCATTTGGTGTATTTTACCAAGAGGCTCGTGCGACTTATGAGCATAAATTAGCAGCACAAGTTACACAAACAACAGAAGCTAAAGGGAAAGGTGATTTAGACAAGTTGCTTCGGGGCCGTGAAACTTGGACCATTCAATAAGATTACGCTCACTGAATAGATTCAGTAGTAACCATCAGATGTGAATGCAGCATGAGGCATGCCATCGCTGGCTTACCTGCAGCAGGATAGTATTATCATTTGTTTTTATTGGAATAACTTCAATTACATAATTTATGTTAGAATTAACTGCGGGGTTGCTATGTTTTTATCATAAGAAAATTGTATACGTTTAGCAGATCAATTAAGTTTTTAATTTAGTGCGCTTATTTTAGTATCATTACGACATGCTATTCAGCTCATTAGTATTTCTATTTTTGTTTCTACCACTAACGCTGGCAGGCTACTATATAGTAAGCAAGCAAATAAAAAACTATTGGTTGCTACTAGCAAGTTTGGTATTTTTTGCTTGGGGTGGAATCAGCTTTACATTGATACTGATAGGCTCTATTATTTTTAATTATACCATTGGTTTATTGATTCAAAAAAAGATTGAAAGTAGGGCTGGGTGTAATTGGTTGGTATTGGGTGTGGGCATAAATTTATTGTGTTTGGCCATTTTTAAGTATTCCGATTTTTTAATTAGTAACTTGAATAAAGTAAATTCCTTTTTCTCACTTCCTCAGGCCAAACAGGCAAACATTGCGCTGCCAATTGGTATTTCGTTTTACACTTTCCATGCACTGTCTTACTTGGTAGATATTTACCGTAAGAAATCACTTGCGCAGCGTAATATTTTTGATTTAGCGCTATATATCAGCATGTTTTCTCAGTTAATAGCAGGCCCCATAGTTCGGTATAGCGATGTGTGGAACCAGCTCAGGGAAAGAATACACTCATTAGCTAAATTTTCATCTGGAGTAGAGCGGTTTATAATTGGTTTAGGGAAAAAGGTACTCTTGGCAAATACATTTGGGCGAACTGCCGACTTGTTTTTCAGTAGCGATCTCTCAAATTTGGGTTATGTAAATGCATGGTTAGGAATTATATGTTACACCCTTCAAATTTATTACGACTTTGCTGGCTATTCTGATATGGCTATAGGATTAGGAAGAATGTTTGGATTTGAATTTTTAGAAAATTTTAATTTTCCATACGTGGCAAAATCGATTAAAGAGTTTTGGAGAAGGTGGCATATTTCCTTGTCAACTTTTTTTAGAGATTATGTTTACATTCCTTTGGGTGGCAACCAAACTTCGACAAAAAAAACTTATTTGAATTTAATAATTGTTTTTTTTCTTACTGGTTTTTGGCACGGGGCTAGTTGGAATTTTATTCTTTGGGGAATGTTTCACGGTTTTTTTATGTTAATTGAAAAGATGGGATTAGAAAGGTTGCTACAAAAGACTTGGAGGCCAATTTCGATCTTTTATACTTGGTTGGTGGTGATGTTTGGTTGGGTGCTCTTTAGGGTTGACTATACCAAGCAAGCATGGCAATATTGGAAAGAAATGTTTGATTTTAACTTTACCGATGAACAATACCTATTATTAATCAACCAACTGAACATTGAATTTTTTCTCGTCTTCAGTATAGGGTTATTGGGTTCATTGGGATTTTTTAAATATGTAGCTTCAGAAGTTCCAAAGTGGATAAAAATAGAATCGAAAAGTGGCAGGTGTTTGGTCTATACTTACCACCTTACAGCGGTAATTATGTATGCTACCATTTTTATTTTATGTACGCTTTATTTAGTTGCGGGAACTTACAATCCATTTATTTACTATCGTTTTTGATCCATGAATTATAATTTTTTTAGGGCTATTCTAATGGTGAGTATATTTTTATTACTCATTTTATTTCCTTTGCTCAATGACACTTTTCACTTAATTAAAGATTTTGAAAATACTGAGAATCGTAAGGTTGCTTCACTTCCGGCATTCAATATTGAATTATTAGATCCTTATCCAATTGAATTTAACAATTTCTATACTGATAATTTCACTATAAGACATAGGCTGATTAAATATTACAATCATTTAAATTTAAAATACTATAAAAAATCGCCACTGCCCAATCAAGTATTAATTGGGAAAAATAGTTGGTTGTATTTGGTAGGGAATGAAGTTAATTGCTTTAGAGGCAAACAGCCCTTTACTGAGGCGGAGTTAAAAACGCTTAAATCAGAGTTTGAATATCGCCAGCAATATTTAGCCACTTTAAACTGTAAATTTTATTTATTAATTGCTCCTGTAAAGGCCAGTATTTATCCTGAAAATTTACCATTAGGTATGATTCGTTTAATGGGGCTATCATGGGGAGAGCAATTGAATAACTACTTAAGTAAAAATAGCACGGTAAAAACAATTGATTTATTTACTGCGCTTAGATCTAATAAATCTGATGGGTTAAATTATTACATGTTAGATAACCATTGGAATCAAAAGGGGGGAATGATAGCTGCCCAAGAGGCGCTTCGCATGGTAAAGAAAGATTTGTTACCATTGGATACTATCAACCTAGCCGATTATGAATTAAAGGATTCCATGGTGAATAGTGGCAACTTGGCCATGATGCTTTCAAACACAAAGATATTTAATGATAGCGTGTTTTATTACCATCCCGTTCATGGTTATCAATCGGTAGAAAAAGAAAAAGTGGGTTATCCTCCTGTGGATCAATTTGCCTATGCATCAGAATATGAATATGTGCGTGAAACAAAGGGGGATAAAAAATTAAAGCTCTTAATGATTTCAGATTCTTTTGGTGCCAATATTTTCACCTTCCTTTCTGAGAGTTTTGGGCGGAGTGTAAAAATTTTTGATGCCTGGCAGTACAAGTTGAATGAAAACATTGTGGCAGCAGAAAAACCTGATGTAGTCATGGTGGTTGCTTTAGAATCGAACATAAAGAACTTGCTTCGTTATTTATCCAATAAAAATGTTGGTGATAGCATACAAGTGAATGCAAACTAACGGTGATGTAATATTTTAAGCCATGTTGAACGGTGCTTTGACTGTGCTACTAGCCCCGATAGTAGCGGACTGCCCTTCAGCTAGCTGAAGGCAGGGAGCGAATAGCGGGAATGGTAGGTTGAAGAGGTGCGTTAGGGTGCTGCTCCAACAAAAAAGCCGCTATGGTGTGTAGCGACTTAATAATTGTATTATAATTTAATATTTATACTTTATGATAGTATTTGCCGGGCTATCACTATTTTTTGTACTTCGCTGGTGCCTTCATAGATCTGAGTGATTTTTGCATCGCGCATAAGTCGTTCAACATGAAATTCTTTTACATAGCCATAGCCTCCATGAATTTGAACGGCTTCTACAGTATGTTTCATGGCAATGGTGCTTGCGTATAGTTTGGCTTGTGCTGCTGCAGTGGTATAGTCAAGGTGATTGTCTTTCAACCAAGCTGCTTTAAGGCAAAGGAGGCGAGCTGCTTCAATATCAGTGGCCATGTCGGCTAATTTAAATTGAATGGCTTGATGTTGTGAAATGGTTTTGCCGAATGCTTTTCTTTCTTTGCTATAGGCAAGGGCTAATTCATAAGCCCCGCTGGCAATGCCAAGTGCTTGGGATGCAATGCCTATGCGACCACCGGTAAGTGTTTTCATGGCAAATTTAAAACCGAAGCCGTCATCGCCTATTCTATTTGCTTTTGGTACTTTGACATCGGTAAACATGAGTGAATGGGTATCACTTCCTCTGATTCCCAATTTATTTTCTTTAGGTCCTACAGTAAATCCTGGCATGCCTTTTTCAACAATAAGGCAGTTGATCCCCTTATGGCCTTTGGCTACATCGGTTTGGGCCATTACAAGGTAATATTGGGCGCTACTTCCGTTGGTAATCCAATTTTTAGTTCCATTGAGTATGTAGTGATCACCCGCATCAATGGCGGTGGTAGCTTGCGAGGTAGCATCGCTGCCGGCTTCAGGTTCACTAAGGCAAAAGGCGCCTATCACTTTACCAGTGGCCATTGGGGTGAGGTATTTTTGCTTTTGTTCTTCGGTTCCAAAGGTTTCGAGGCCCCAGCACACAAGTGAGTTGTTTACACTCATTATTACGGAGCAGCTTGCATCCACTTTGCTAAGTTCTTCCATAGCCAATACATAGCTTATGGTGTCCATCCCGCCTCCGCCATATTTAGGGCTCACCATCATACCAAGAAAGCCAAGCTCTCCCATTCGTTTTACTTGATCGGTCGGAAACTTTTGATGTTCATCGCGCTCAATAACACCTGGCTTCAATTCGTTTTGAGCAAAATCGCGAGCGGCTTGTTGAATCATTAAATGTTCTTCAGAAAGTTGAAATAGCATAAAAATATTTTGTTGAATGAATAGTATTAATTGATAAGTAATCGGCTCAACATGGAGAGCTATTACTTATGTACAAACATAAAATATTTTTGGTGATTATGCAGCTACTACTGATGAATTTAACTACTTAAAACTGATGTATTAAAATGCAAAGCCAGCATTAATTCCGGCCACTGTACTTCGTGTGAGGCCATCAGGCCTTGCTTGCCTTACAGTCAATGGCGCAGCGATGAAGGCTTGAAGCCGGATTTTGTTTGAGGGCTGAAAGCCCAATTGGATATTGGCATTGAGGGTGAGGCCTTTGCTACCATTTATTGTTTCTCGGTTTTTATCTAAGTTAAGATAAGTGTCATTGGCAATGTGGTAAATGGGCAACAGTGAAGGTGTGATGCTCCATTTTGTAGTTAGTGATTGGCGCCATGCCATTCGGAGAAGTAAGTCTGCTGCTCGGTTAAATTGATTGGTACTGTTAAACGCCACTATTTGGTTAAATTGAATTTGATTGATGGCAAGGTAGGAGTTTTTATTTTGTGTGAGTGGCTGCTGAAAGCCTAATGTTAATTCCAAATTACGATAATTGTATATATAGCTTAATAATAAATCAAATGTTCCTAATGAAGACTGGTAATCCATTGGTAAGGGGGCATTCTGCCTGGTTCTATTTGCATTGTTAGCGGGGACTTTAATCCCTAAAATAAATTGATGCCGCTGGGAGGTGCGGTATTGGTAATTAAAAATAAGATCTGATAGGCCTGAAAGGGAAATATTGTTCCCGGTTTGATTAATGGCGCTAACCTTAGTAGCTATGGTATGGTATTGATTAATTTTATAGGCGTATTCCAGATGAATGGTTGTGGCAGTAATATTATTATCAGCCTGGCCAATAACAGCGCCTATACTAAGCAGGTGGGCATGCTGCACAGTGTCTTCATGATGTGATTGGGTGCCGGGCATGGTACAAAGGCCAGCATCGCTGCAGCCTTGTGCCTTTGCAGTATGGAATGCGAGCAGGCTAAGGCAAGTAAAACATGTGATTAGGGTAAGTAATTTCATAGAGATAAAAAAAGAGCAGCTTGTATTAGCTGCTCTTTTAACGTAATTATTAGAAATTAATTTTTAGCGAATTTAGCTGTGCCTATTTTATTTCCATCATTCAAGAGGATGTAATAAATTCCTTGTGAAAGATTGCTAACATCAGCAGTGTACCAATTATTAGCACCAGGAACTATGGCTACACTAATGGCGCGGCCTGCTGCATCATACACATTTAGGCTTGTGAGCTTTTTATCAAGATTGCCAAGATTAATTTTAATCTGATCTTTAGCCGGATTAGGCTGAATGGCTATGGTTATTTGTTTTACATAATTAGGCAATGCAGTGGGTACAACATTTAGGCAGCCTCCGGTTACTTGATGTAAGGTTTGCTCGCTATTGTGATTGATGACATCAGTAATACTGCTAATACAAACGGTGCTATCTATGATTGCATTGTAGTAAACGCGAACCAGCGGTTGCATATTAGGCGATCTATTAAGTGCACTATCGGGTATTGAAAGACCAAATATTTGATTGGTTCCATTGATATTAAAAGTACTAACTGGATAATCATTAACATCAGCAAGGCTAACTACTCCAGAAATGGTGATCCCACTCATGGTAAATTGGTATGCTTTAATATCGGCAGAAGGGGAAGTAATACCAATATCAACATAACCAGCACTTGTATTTATTCCCATGATGCTCAGGCTCACGGTATCGTATGGGTTGGTGATGTTGCGAGGGAAATTGCAATAGTTAGCAATGACTACCCCAGGGAAATTGGTGTGATTTTGGGCGCGGCACCAGTTAGCTAGCTGTGCGTCATAAACAGTGAGCGATCCATCGCCATTTAAATCATTGCAAGATGCAGGGGTAGTAGCATTGGCTTCAATTAAACTACCGTAAGTTGCTACATCCGTTTCATCAAGAGATTGGTCTACATACACATCGCCATATTTAGCAGCGCCATTACATACGCCATTACAATCTACTTGAGCTAGGCCGCCCGGAATTCCCGCACAATCCACGTAAGGAGTACAACCCGGAAGGAAGGAGAAACTAGGAACGCCATTAGCATTTCTTAAAATTCTGATACAAATCTGGAGGGCATTATTGGCAAAGTTCATTTCCATTCTACCGAGAGCATCAGGCAGATTATATTGGTTTACTGCAACTGCCATTCTATAATCACCATCGGGGACATCCGTTACATCAAGCCACTGACATTGTGTGCCGGCACCATACACATCGTAACAACCTGAAGAGATTCCCATGTTTCCACAAGTATATTGCCCGCTACCACAAAGATCCATCACGCAAAAACCATTTTTATGACCGGCTGGAATTAAATTTCCATCCATATCGTATAATCTATAATCACCATAGCCTGAGTAGTGGGTGTGATTGTGGCAATTCACCGTATTAAACATTCC
The DNA here is from genome assembly GCA_039806065.1 of Bacteroidota bacterium. GTDB lineage: Bacteria > Bacteroidota > Bacteroidia > AKYH767-A > 2013-40CM-41-45 > JBDKJS01. Next base: position 49,807 of record JBDKJS010000083.1, read on the forward strand.
GGGATTTGCATTAGGATTTCCGATATAATAATCTTGGGTGCCTACATTATCAATTTTAGAAGAGAATCGCAATACATAGCGTTGCCCATATCCTGTAACACAGCCTTCATTTACATCGCAGCCACTAGTGGTGTGTGTAGTTATGCTCATACTTTGTACCAAAGCCAGTGAATCAAATTTTAAGTCTGGACCACTGCAAATAGGGTTTGGTGGATAGGCGCAGCTACCATCATCTATTACAGCAAGCGGATTGTAGTTACATGCGGTTACGTCCATACAACCTTGAATGGGCCCTGTATAGGATAAATTAAAGTTGATGGCCCCAGCGCAATCATTGTTAAAATCGCCAATACGAATATAGTAAGTGGTGCCAGCAGCGAGGGCTACATTTAACACTGCTTGTGTGCCACAGGCGCCATCATCATTGAAAGCATAAGTACCTGGAGGACCATCTACATAAGGGGGGGGAGGACAGTTGGAATAAACATAAACTGAAGTATTGCAAGAGTTGGTGCCACAAGTAGAAATATTAAAGTTACCGGTAGTATCAGCAGTAAAAACATACCAAGTTTCATCTAGGTTAGTAGTGGAGCTGCCATAGTTTAATGGGATTGGGTTGGTACAATAAGTTCCTGCTGGACAATTCAGCGGCACAGTCATACTGGCTCCAAAAGCATTTCCCGAACCAATTACAGCGCCATCAAGATAAACCCAAAAACCACCCGGGGCATATATGCCATCGCCAAACTGATCATAGATAGTAAATGTTACACAGTCATTTTCTGGAATACAAATAGTATCACCAATTTCATTCCCATTGGCAATTACAGTACCATTAAAATCATTTAGTGACCATGTGGTTTCATAGGCCCAAGCATCAGGTACTATTTGAATAATAACCTCTTTTGTACCGGCACCACACTGCGCCTGCAGTTGTACAAAAGCCATGCATAAGCAGCAAAATAAAAATAGATGTTTTTTCATTGATAGATTAGATTAACAATTCTTAGATAAAAAGCTGAAGGCAAATGCCATCAATTCACAATCGATAAAACTACACAAAGTTTTGAACCTGAGCAATAATTTCACTAAAAGATTAGAATATTTCAGTAAAAAAATAGTTTTAAACATCGCTAACTCGATCTCTTTGCCACCGTTCAAAGGCATTTAAAGTATTACTTAGTCATATAAACTTGAAATTACTGTTTAAAGTATTAAAATGGACATCACTTGCTTTTGGGGTAGGCATTGTACTGCTAATATTGGCTAGTTGGTTGTTTGAATCGAGCATTAATAAATTAGTGATTAACCAGGTGAATAAAACATTAGCTGTACCCATAGCAGTGGATCAGGTATCGCTATCGCTATGGCGCCATTTCCCTTATGCTGCTGTGCAACTAACAGATGTGAGCATGGAAGGGACTCTAGGCCAAAAGGATAAGCCGTTATTGAAGGCGGGCAGCGTGTCATTGCTTTTTGACCTTAGTGCACTTTGGAATAATTCGATAAATTTTAAAAAAATTATTTTGAGGGATGGGATGGTGAATATTTGCTTTGATCAACAAGGGAAGGACAACTATCACTTTTGGAAAACAGATACTACGGCCAATAGCAGTACTAACTTATCGCTTCAGGAAGTGATATTAGAACAAATGCAAATTGGCTATGACCACCCCAAGCTTGTTCAATCGGTTTTGGTTTTCACTGATAGACTAAAGCTCAAAGGGAGTTTGGCGAATGAGGTTTTTAACATGGAGGCAGTTGGGGCATTGGTAGTAAAAAAGTTAAACGTAGCATCCCAACATTTTTTGAAGGAGCAGCAATTAGAGATAGAACTGAACATAAAAAATGATAATCAAAAGCATGTTTTTGAGTTTAAAAAATCAGTTGTCAGTATCAAAGATTTATCCTTAATACTTAGTGGAAAGATAAAGTATGAACCGGTGATTAGTTATGAGTTAGCAATAAATAGTGCCGAAGCATCGCTTGGAGCATTATTAGCATTACTTCCCGGGGTTGATGTTTCTTTCTTGCAAAAAATAAATGCTACAGGTCAAATTAAATCCAACAGCACCATTACCAGTAACCATCAGAGTCAAGGCCTCCTGATAAACACCCTATTTGAGGTTAGTGATGGAGCCATAGCGCCACCAGAAAGTAAGGAGTCCTTAACTGCAATTAATGGAAGCGGAAAATTTATTTGGAATATTGAAACTGGAGGATCATTGCATATAAACAAGCTAAAGGCACAAGCAGGATCAAATCCACTGGAGGCATCTTTGAGTATCCAAAATTTTAAAAATCCCATTTTAAAACTTTATTTACGAACGGCTATAGAACTATCACTACTCAAACCTTGGCTTCGCAATCAAAGCATCAGCGATCTTTCAGGAAAACTCATAGCCGATATTAATTACAATGGCCCAATAGCCAATATTAAGCAACAGCTAGCCGACCATAGTTACACCAACCATGCATCAGGGACCATCCAACTAAGGGATGTTTCTATTTCCATTGCAAATAACCATTTGGCGTACAATAGAATCAACGGGCACTTTAAGCTTAACAACCACAATCTAGAAATAGTGCAGTTAAGTGGATATGCTGGCAGTACGGATGTGATGATTACTGGTGAAATGAAAAATTTTTTAGCTTATTTGCTATTGCCCAATCAGCACATTGAATGTGATGGGAGTATCAATAGCCAACACCTGTTTTTGGATGAGTGGTTAACTAATTATGGGGCCAGTTCCAATAACGAAACTGCCTATAAATTAAAAATTAGTGATAGAATAAAAGCCAACCTAGCCATCAGCATAGGTAAGCTTACCTTTAGAAAATTTGAAGCTGCACGCATCAGCGGTCAACTTTCTCTTACCAACCAAATAATCAGAGGGCAACAATTAAAATTTGCGGCCATGCAGGGTTTAATTGGTATGGATGCAGTAATAAGTGCAGAAAGCGAAGATGATATTATAACAAAATGCGATGCTGCCATCACTAATTTAGACATAACCCAATTATTTTACCAATTAGAAAATTTTGATCAACAAACACTCACAGATAAAAATTTAAAAGGAAAGGTTGATGCTGCTGTTAGTTTTAGCAGCCATTGGACACCAGCACTTGACAATATGCCTGCAAGTACCCAAGCAGGGATATCACTCACCATTCGAAATGGTGAGCTAAATAATTTTGCTCCAATACAAGCTATGAGCAAGTACTTAAAATTAGCTGACTTAAAAAACATCAGGTTCAACACCTTGAAAAATAATATATCAATAAGCAATAGAAAAGTATACATTCCGCAAATGGAAATAGCCAGCAGTGCAATCAACATTACAGCTAGCGGGGTACATGATTTTGACAATAATGTAGATTATAGCATTAAATTATTACTTAGTGATGTGTTGGGGAAAAAAGCCAAATCTTCCATAACCGAATTTGGGGCCATTCAAGATGATGGACTAGGCAGATCTCAGTTATTTTTAAGCATGAAAGGCAAAGTGGATGATCCAAAGTTTAGCTACGATAGAAAAGCAGTAGCCGAAAAAATAAAAGTGGACGTGGCCAAAGATGCCACCAATATTAAGAATGCATTAAAAGAAGATTTTAATCTTTTGAAAGGGAAACAAAATAAAACAACCAACCCCCCATCAAAAAAGGAAGAGCTAGAATTAGACTTAGAAGAGGAGTAGCCTACCAACAATATCAATCATTGAGGCTAACCAACTTAATGTTATACAATGAAACTGATTGGAAGATCGTTAAAAGGAATTAATTGATAAAAAATAAAAATATACTTTCATTATACTCCTTGATCATAAGCCACATGATGGCCATACACTGTTTGGCTTCCACCACTCAATCTTTGAGCCAAATAGAACATAAAGTTAATACCAAACTTATCAATTTAAAATTTGATAGCATCACCATAAAAGTGAATGGTTCCTTTGCAGGTGACACTTTACTCAGCAGCACCTACACCCTACTACTGGATCATGAACATATAAACTCAGATAGCGTTTACTATTTTAAATGCGGGGTCACCACAGCTGATGGATTGATCTATGCCGGGGATAGTATCAGTTTTTTTGACGATAGCAGTGCTTCCATTGTTAGTATTGACCAATCCCTTTCACAGTATGTTTATCTCAATCCTCCACTCCATTTCCTATATTTAAATCTCCAGGGAGCGAATGATGCTCCATTTAAATTTTTTGGCAATGGCATTACAGTGGTGGATACGGTAGCAACTGATTGCAGGGTGCGGGTAAAGTATGGAAATGAAAAAGGACACTTAATATATGAGTATAAAATAGGATTGGCGGATAGTGTAATGCACTACTACAGTACACGAACAGAAGTATCGGGCATGGGGGTTCAGCTTTATGAATGGGATTTTCAATATCATACATCAACTACAAAGCCAAACATCGATAGCTTACAATCCTTTTATAAAAAGCACTACACCCCGCCCCGTAGTAAAATAGAAGCCCCTAGGGCAAACGAATTAAGCATTGAACATATTAGGCAATTATTCAATCAATTAAATATTCAAATATCAGACTCCAATTCCTGGCATATGCTCGATTTTTATTATGATACTTGCTTGCCATGCATCCAGTTAAAACAGGAGGTGGATAATCATCTAAGCCTTTTAACTGATACTATGAGTTTAAAAATATTCGCCATCAACATAGCCCCTACCAGTAAAAGTCGAAATAAAAAGTTTAATGAAAGAATAAAATTGGCATTTGACGATAATAGATTTTTACAGTCAACTAAGTTAATTTCTGGTTTTCCTCACCTCGTTGTGTTTCATCCTAAATTTGATTACATCATCTACCAACAATCTGGATTTGATAAAAATTTTATTACCCTACTCAAAAAGAAATTTTATTACCAATAAGTACAGTTGAAGCAGAGCAATAAAAAACCCAACAGTACTAGTGTGCTATTGGGTTTTGGATTGATTTAGCGGCAACAATTTTTTTTACATAGCTAGCTATTGCTTAACAAGCTATTTCTTTCTGCAAGAAGTTCCATAATTATTTTATAGTCAGCTAATGAAATTGGTCTAATGCTATTAATTTCCTCAGGGCGTATTTCTATGGAAAGATCAGCACATCGTTTTTTATCATAAGCATCAAAAGCAGCCTTGTATGCATTCATTTTATGATGCTCCACAAAAAAATAAGCTATGGTGGCAGCTGCGGTATTGTACTTATTGATAATGATACCTGATTCCTTGGATCCTGTCTTAAAAGACACCAGGCTATAAACGTGGATGTAGTCTTGAAGTTCGAGTGGGGTCATTGGTTAAATAGCATTTATTCATCAAAAATAATGGGTGAATAATTGAAAAAACAAAACACTTTGGTAGAAGCAAGTAAAAATGGGGCGAATATTTAAAAACTGAGTTGTTTTGATAATAGATTAAATTTGCAGCATGAAGACGCTTTATTGCTGCCGCCATGCTAAATCATCATGGTCCATGCATCACTTACCAGATATTGATAGACCGCTTAATGAAAGGGGCTATGGCGATGCGCATCAAATGGCACAGCAGTTTACTCTGGGGCAGCCGAATCCAACGCTTTTAATTAGTAGTACTGCCACAAGAGCATTATCAACTGCAATGATCTTTGCACGTCATCTTCAATATAACACTGCTCAAATACAATTGGCACCGAACCTTTATGAAAGTAGTGTAGCTCACTATCTAGACCTTATAGCATGCATAGATGATGCGCATGAGGTAGTAATGCTATTTGGACACAACAATGTAATAAGTGATATGGTGATGACCCTTACCGGATTTCCAATAAGCTTGGCAACAGCAGGATTGGTTAAAATAACATTTGACTTAAGCAATTGGACGGAACTTTACAGTAGCAAGGGAGATTTAGTTTATTATAAATACCCCAAGCAGGGAACATTAAGCTAATGTTAAATTAAACTGAGGGGTGGTTAAAAACTTTCACAATAGCGTTGCCTTTAACACCTTTGTAAGATGGATAAAGAAAAACAAGACCAACTAGCCACTACCATATCTTCAATCTTACAAAAAGAGTTGAGTAAATTTCCACGATTTAAAAAACGGAAAGTAAGCGAAATGATTGCGCGTTTCTCATCAAAACTGGCGAAAAAACTATTGAAGCCTGTGGTAAAAGAAAACACAAAAAGTAAAAAGAGTGGTATCAGAAAACCGGCTATTACCAACAAGAAAGGTAAAAAGTAAGCTATGACCAAACAATTGATGACCTTCACCAATCGTGATATTAGCTGGCTATCATTTAATGAAAGAGTATTACAAGAAGCGGCCAATGAAACAGTACCACTATTAGAAAGACTTCGTTTTTTAGGAATTTATTCAAGTAACAGGGATGAGTTTTTCAGGGTGCGAATAGCTACCCTACAGCGCACCTTAAAACTAGGAATCAAAGGCCATAAAATAATGGGAGAGCCGCCAGAGCAATTGCTCGAACGATTGGAGCAAATAATGTTAACTCAACAGCAAAATTTTAATAAAATATATAAAGAATTAATTGCAACGCTTGCTAGTCATAAAATTGTTTTGATTGATGAAAAAAAGTTGGATGCCAAGCAAGACCTTTTTGTAAGAAATTACTTTCATGAAACGGTGTATCCAAGGCTGGTGCCAATTATGCTCAGTGGGTTGAATAAATTTCCATACCTACGCGACAAATCCATTTACTTCTTCATCAATCTTGTTGGATTGTCGGCTACTGAAAAGCCAAATTATGCATTGGTAGAAATTCCCAGTAGTGTAGTGCCACGTTTTTTGATAATCCCTGGAAATGAAAGTCATTCATCACTCATCTTTCTAGACGATGTAATACGACATTGCCTAAAAGATATTTTTTCCATTTTTAAATTCAAGCGAATTGAAGCCTTTAGCTTTAAGATAACGCGCGATGCCGAACTCGATTTTGAGACTGATGTAAGTAAAAGTTTAGTAGAAAAAATTTCGCGTAGCATTAAAAAAAGGAAAACAGGCGAACCGGTGAGGTTAGCATATGATGTGGCCATGCCTAAAGAAATGTTGGTTTACTTAAAACGTCATTTAAAAGGAGCAAAGCAATATTCCCTCATGCCAGAAGGCCGATATCTAAATATGAAAGACCTGCTCACCTTTCCATCAGAAATTGGTGAGCGGCTGCGCTATCAAAAGTTAAGGCCAACACAGCATCCAGCTTTAAATAATAGCAACAGTAAATTGCGTGCAATCGAGCTGCAAGATGTGCTATTGTGCTATCCCTATCAAAGTTATAATCACATCTTGGACATACTGCGTGAAGCAAGCATAGCGCCCTCTGTTAAAAGTATCAAAATAACACTCTATCGGGTAGCCCCAGTTTCAAGTATTGTGCACACACTCATCAATGCTGTAAAGAATGGGAAGCAAGTAACAGCAGTAGTAGAATTGCAAGCCAGGTTTGATGAAGAAGCTAATATTTATTGGGCCAACAAACTTAAAGAAGAGGGTGCCAATGTGATCTATGGGGTGCCAGGTCTCAAGGTACATAGCAAGCTTTTTATTATTACCGCAAAAGAAAAAGGTAAGACAATCCTTTACTCACATATTGGCACCGGCAATTTTAATGAAGACACGGCCAAAGTTTATGTTGACCATGCCTTACTAACCAGCAATAAAACCATCGGACAAGAGGTAAACCTTCTATTTGATTTTTATCAGAACAATTTCAAAACTGGTAAGTATGAAAAGCTTTTGGTGGCACCCTTTAGCATGCGCACCAATTTATTACAATTTATAAAAAGGGAAACCAAGCATGCCCTTTCTGGAAAAAAGGCACACATCATCTTAAAAATGAATAGCCTCAGTGATCCCGAAATGATGCAAGCCTTAAGCAAAGCATCAGCATCAGGTGTAAAGGTTCAGTTGATCATCCGTGGAATATGTTGCCTAGGTTCAGAAAAGGCTTCCCGTTCAAATATAAGCAGCATCAGCATAGTTGATAAATATTTAGAACATAGTCGAATTTTTTATTTTTTCAATGACGGCAAGCCACGTTACTACCTATCGTCAGCTGATTTAATGGGCCGCAACCTCGATTTCAGAAGTGAAGTGGCAGTGCCTATCGAAGATGATGCTATTAGAAAGCAACTAATGGACTATTTACATTATCAACTTCGTGATAATGTAAAAGCAAGGCTGCTGAATGGTAACAATGAATTTGTACCCCCACTGCCACTGAGCAAGCGGTTCAGAAGCCAAGATGAACTCTATTTATATTTTAAACAACGGGAACGAATAAAAAAATAATTTAGGTGACCACAATTTTTCGAAAGAGGTTATATTAGTGGAAAATTTTTTAAATTGAAATTTGCAGCCATTGATATAGGATCCAATGCCGTTCGACTGTTATTTGGTTATGTGATAGAAACCAACCATGGTCCTGAATTTACAAAAGCAGAGCTGATCAGAATCCCTTTGCGACTAGGCGAAGATGCGTTCATTCACCACAGGATAGGTCCAATGCTAGAAGAAAAGTTTATCAATGTAATGCAGGCATTTAAATTACTAATTGATGCTTACGGAGCCATTAGCTACCGTGCATGTGCCACCAGTGCCATGCGTGAAGCTGAAAATGCGCCAGCCATTATCCAAAAAGTAGCAGATCGTTGTGGTCTAAAGATAGAAATTATCAGCGGTCGAATAGAAGCTGAAACAATTTATGCCAACCATGTAGCAGAGCATTTAGATCCTGCCAATGCCTACCTTTATATTGATGTGGGCGGTGGCAGCACTGAGCTCACCTTATTTCATCAAAACCAAACAATAGCTTCCAAATCATTTGATGTGGGCACCATTAGGTGGTTGCACCAAATGGTGAGTAAGGAATATTGGGCAGCAGTAAAATCATGGGTAAGAACGGTAACAGCTGAACATGCCCCCCTGGTAGCCATAGGTTCAGGTGGCAACATTAATAAAATATTTAAAATGTTGGGGCGTAAAGAAAATAAGCCACTCACTTACACAAAATTACGAGAGTTGTATGATTATTTAAAAGCCTTTACTGTTGAGGATCGAATACGCCTGCTCGGACTTCGGCCTGATAGAGCCGATGTGATAGTACCGGCTGCAAAAATCTTTTTAAGCATTATGAAGCACGCACAAATAGAAAAAATAATAGTACCGCAGATAGGCTTAAGCGATGGATTAATTCACCAGCAATATGAAGCCTATAAAATAAGTAGAGCTGCCAATCCACACCCACTATAAAATACAAAGTCCGGTACCTGCGTAATACCGGACTTAAGAAAAATGCTGATTCTGTGTGAGAAAAAAGCTTTACAAATGTTCAATCTTGCAACTATATTACCAATACCTAAAATTAAGTAATTTACATACCTATTAGTGGGTATAAATCATTAAAATAGCGTCAAAAGCACAATACACGTTACAACACATAATTAAGATGCCTGTCCACATCAATTTTTTTAAGGAAGCTATCAAACTGCGCCTGCTCCATAAACAACACCTTACTTTGTGGCTTATCAAATGTCTGAAAGATTTTGGTTATACCAATGGCGAAGTAAATATCATTCTATGTAGTGATCGCTATTTGTTGAAAATGAATCAAGCTTATTTAAACCATCATTATTATACTGACATTATAACTTTTGACAATGGCAGTACAAAGCCCTTGGTGATGGCAGATTTATTTATTTCAATAAACTCGGTTCAAAAAAATGCCAAGACGCTCCAAATTAAATTTGATGACGAACTACACAGGGTAATGGTACATGGCGTGCTACACCTCTGTGGTCATGGCGACAAAACCAAGGCTCAAAGTATGCTGATGCGAAAAGCAGAAGACCATTACCTTTCGCTGCGTAAGTTTTAATAGGTAGTAATTTTTAGGTAGATTGTAAAAACTAAAAGCATCAATACCAATAGCTCTTTAATCCAAAGTCGTTTATGGCCTGAAAGAAAATAGTAAGCCCAAAACAAACTCACAGGAGTAGCCATTACCAACCATTGAAACCAATTAATGGTATCCACCAAAAGAAGGCTACCTGCCATGGTGATGATATACAGTGTGAGTAATTGCTGACACAATCTTGTTTTTATGGCATTCTTATAATAATTGAGGCGCATTTTAATAGCAGCAGCTAAAGTTATTATAGCCATTAACAATCCATAAAGTTGAATCGCCTTAGTGACTTCAAAATTATAGAACAACTTTTTATTGATTTCCATTGAAGTGAAATACGACAAGAAAGTAGGAAAACTATCCATACAATAATAGCCAACTCCAGTAAGGAATATAGGAATTCCGATGGCAGTAGTGGCTATGAGCATTTCTTTCCATTTAAATGATCGAATAATAATAATAGCCCCTATATAAAAAACAACCGCACTCATCAAGGGGGCATACAGCAATACTACAATCCCTATTAGAAGCCCTCCATCAAATAATTGCGCAGTAGCGTCTTGCTCTTTAAAGGCACTCATCATTTTATTAAAAACGGCTATTAATAAAAAATTGGCTACTAGCAGCGGCTGCGGCCCCAGAACGCTGTTGCTAAATCCACTTATTACCAAATAGAAGAATGCTGGTAAGTAACTTTGTTTGTAAAGGATCTCATGTTTATTACTCACATGATTGAGGTAAAGTGCAGTACCTATTTGCAATGCAGCAGCCAAGAACCAATTGAGCCACATAGGGAGATGGCTATAGGCATTATTAAAAATTTGGATGAACAAGGATTTGAAGGGAGTAAAATCAGCAGCGCACTTCCACCACCAAGGCAATGCGAGCAATAAACCCAAAAGGACTATACCCAACAGGTTAACAGGATAGATGGACCTAAAAAATTTTAACATCTTATTCGCCCAAATGTAGAATTTGAAAAGCAACAAATGCGGTAGAAGAAATAAATATTTATAAGCAATATGATTAACCACAGACCTTATTACCTAGCCATTAAACAAGCCTTTGATAAATATAAAACTCTTCCTACCTTTGAGGCGTTAAAAAAAGAACGATGAATAAATTTTTCTACCTCCTTGGCAATTTATACGAAACAGTATTTACCGTGATGAAAAGCATTGGCCCAGTGATGAACGTACTCATTATGCTTAGTTTGGCAACCGCTTTTTGCTATTGGTTAGGCCAAATGACCAAGCATAAGGAGCCCAAATTTTAAGCGCAAGCGTTTGTTTATTTAGTAAAATGTAAGCCAAAGGCCAAGTTTTACAATTTTTGAGGAACCTTTTATTCCCAAATTGGTAAAATATTACCAAACTGGAATAGTATGCAGTCAAAATCCTCACCCATAAAGATCTTCATCTTAGAAGACAACGATTTCTACCGCGAGCTTATTAAATACAACTTAAGTCTAATACCTGATTATGAGGTGCACACTTTTGGCACTGGCCGTGAATTGTTAGACAACCTACATAAGAATCCGCACATCGTTACGCTTGATTTTGTACTACCAGATTATACGGGTGATGAGCTTATTCAAAAAATCAAAAACTACAATAACAATATCCATGTTATTGTTATTTCGGAGCAGCGCGACATACGGACCGCTGTAGAGATGCTACGCAAAGGAGCATTTGAATACATTACCAAAGACGAAGAAACGCGCGACCATTTACTGCATGCCATCAATAAAATAGTTGACAAACTAGTATTACAAAGTGAGGTAGCCTTGCTGCGAAAGGAGTTGGATAAAAAGTATGAATTTGAAAACATAGTCCAAGGCCGCAGTGAGTCTATAAAGAAGGTTTATGATTTAATGACCAAGGCCGTTAACTCAAATATCAATGTATCCATAAGCGGAGAATCCGGAACCGGAAAAGAGGTAGTAGCCAAGGCCATACACTATCATTCTACCAAAAAGAACAAACCATTTGTAGCGGTGAATGTGGCGGCCATCCCTAAAGACTTATTAGAAAGTGAGTTGTTTGGACATGAAAAAGGATCATTTACCGGTGCCACAGCTACCAGAATTGGAAAATTTGAAGAAGCGGATGGCGGCACCCTCTTTTTAGATGAGATCGGAGAATTAGACATTTCACTACAGGCCAAACTACTACGTGTGCTACAAGAAAAAGAAATTACCAGAATAGGTTCTAATAAGGTAATTAAAATAAATTGTCGAATCATTATCGCCACTCATAAAAATTTACTAGAAGAAGTAAAGAAAAATAATTTCAGAGAGGATTTATATTATCGTCTTATGGGTCTTCCCATACACATGCCTTCCCTTCGAGACCGAAGCAGCGATATACTCATCATTGCCAAAACCCTACTCGATTCATTCTGCAGGGAAAATATGGGGACTACTAAATTGTCATTTACTCCTGATGCACAAGAAAAACTATTGAAACATTATTACCCTGGAAACATTAGAGAGCTCAAGGCTGTGATAGAATTAGCAGCAGTATTGTGCAATGGTCATCTAATAGAACCACATGACATTCGTTTTGAGAGTGCAGCCAGCATTAATGCACTTACCTATGAAGAAACCACACTTGAGGAATATACCATGAAAATAATTAAATATTTTCTAGAAAAATACAATGACAATGTGGTAACGGTGGCCAAAAAACTAGATGTAGGCAAATCAACGATATACAGATATATTAAAGAAAAGAAATTAAACATTGCCAAGGTTTAATTGCATTGTGAAGCTATGGAAAAACAATTATTAGATTTTTTAATAGAAGCGCGTCATAAAGAACCGCACAAGGCTTATAGTTTGCCTAATGCCATGACTTGCTATTTTGAAGAAAAAGCCAAGCAAGATCCAGCCGCACTGGCCCAAGAAATAGCTGGACTTTTGAGTCTTACCAGCAGTAGAATTGAAGATTATAAAGCCAACATACAACAACAAAATAAAATACTTGAACAAAATGCAGCAGAACTTACCAAGGCCAACCAGCAATTAGAACAAGATTTAAATTTACAGCGCAAAACGCTTCGCAACCTCCGAAATACAGCGGTGATGCTTGCCCGTTATAGCAATGTAGAGTTGAGCATTGAAGAAAACAACATCGAAATATTGAGCCAGCTGGTGCAAGAATTGATAGCCAACCGTGAACAAGACAGATTGGCATTGGTGGAAAGTAAAATTAAATACAGCAATTTAGTAGAAGAGATTAATTCTATAGTGATGCAAATAAATGCTGATGGAGAATTTACATTTTTAAATAAAGCCTGGTATGATATTACGGGCCATCCTATTGAACATGCCCTGCACCACTCCATTTATCAATTTATAAATGATGAGCAAGCAAGCCTTCAGCTAAAAGAGGCCATTAACCATATGGTGCAACACAATGTGCTCACCTATCAAACCAACTTAAGCATAAGTACACATGCTAAAAAAACAGTATACGTAGAGTTGGCCTTAAAATTAAGCTTTAATATAACTGGCGAAATAAACGGTATAACAGGTATCATGACAGATATCACTGAGATTTTAGAGAAAAATAAAAAAATTAACACACTCAAAGATTTTTACGAAAACATTCTCAACAAACTACCCATTGATATAGCCATCTTTGACCAAAACCACAAATACCTTTACTTAAATGCTTCGGCTATTAAAGATGAAGAATTAAGAAAGTGGTTAATAGGAAAAGATGATTTTGACTATGCCGCTTTTAGAGGCAAATCAATGGACATAGCCACTGAAAGAAGAGAAGCATTTGAGCAAGTAATAGCTACCGGTGAAGCCATTGAGTGGGAAGAGCATTTGCCACAAGGTGAGGGGAAAGGGCAAAACTATATCAGGTGGTTTAAACCCATTAGCGATGAGAACCAACAAGGAAGTTATGTAATAGGATACGGATTTGATATTACAGAACGTAAATCAATAGAAAGTGCGCTCAAGGTGAGCGAGGCCCAATTCAAGGCCATCAATACCATAGTACCGGTGGGCATATTTATAGAGAACCAAAACAGAGAATGTATTTTTGTGAATGAGGCCTTTACTAATATTACAGGCCTCACCAGTGAACAAACCTTGGTGAGTAGCTGGCGCGAAAGCATGCATGCTGAAGATAAGAAGGAGGCAACCAAACTACTGGAAGAGGCTTATAAGAAAAACAAAACCAGTATTAAACTCAACACCCGCTATGTTCATCACAACGGATCTACACATTGGACCAATATAAACATAACCGAGATCAGAGAAAATGAAAAACTGATTGGCTATATAGGCGTGGTACTAGACATTACTGAGAATGTGATGCAAGAACAAGAGCTGCTTCGAGCCAAGGAAATAGCCCTAGATTCCCTTCGCACGAAGGAACAATTTTTGGCCAACATGAGTCATGAAATACGTACTCCAATGAATGCTGTAATTGGGATGAGCGATTTACTTTTAAAAACCACCCTCTCCGAAAAACAGCTTCAATATATGGAAGCAATCAATCACAGTGGAAAAAATCTTTTGGTAATCATTAACGACATACTCGACTTTTCAAAAATTGAAGCCGGCAAACTTGAGTTGGAACACACGGGGTTTCAGTTACACAAGCTGGTTAGCAACACAATCGATCAATTTCAATATTCAGCAGCTGAAAAATCGATACAGTTAAATTTTGAATTTAGAAATTTTACTGGATCTGAGATTTTCTTAGGCGATCCAACTCGCATAACCCAAGTGCTCAATAATTTAATTTCGAATGGTATAAAATTTACAGAGCAAGGTGGTGTTAACGTGAGTATTGTTAAAACAGCTGAAGACCATGAACTAACCTCACTTGAATTTAAAATTACAGATACGGGAATAGGTATAGCTCCTGATAAAATAGAACAAGTTTTTGAGAGTTTTACCCAAGCGCACACCGGAGTGGCGCGTAAATATGGCGGCACCGGTTTAGGATTGGCCATTACTAAAAATCTTGTTGAAATGATGGGCGGTAAGGTGCGACTACAATCTAAGATTAACCTTGGATCCACCTTTACTTTTACCTTAAAACTCTTCCGTGGAACCATCCATGACTTACAAGATGAACTGATCAATAACAGTATTGAAATAATTAATTACAAGCTAAATATACTCCTTGCTGAAGATCATAAATACAACCAGATGTATGCCCAATCGTTATTAGGCGAATGGGGAATAAAGGTAGATATAGCCGAGAACGGAAAGGTGGCCATTAATAAATTACAAGAGCAACACTATGATTTGGTTTTAATGGATTTACAAATGCCTGTTTGCGGAGGATTGGAAGCCACCCATTATATAAGAACCAAGCTCACAGGCCCCGCAAGACAAATACCTATTATAGCCCTTACGGCCAATGCCATGAAGGCTGATATAGAAAAATGCTACGAAGCAGGAATGAATGATTACATCACCAAGCCCTTTGATCCACAAGTGCTGTTGAAGAAAATTAAAAAATATACCAAGGCTTCGGAGAGTGATGAAACCTTACAGCAATTAAAAAATGCTGACCTAAGAAGTGCCATGCTAGCCGAAGGTGAAAAATTAGTTGACTTAGGTTTTTTAAAAAAAATGTCGAGGGGCAATAAAACATTTGTTTTAAATATGATCAATATGTTTTATGAAACCAGCAACCCACTCATATACCAAATAAAGAAACTCCAGGAGGAGAAGGAATATACCAAGGTTAAAAAAGCGATTCACAAATTAAAACCTAGCATTGATAGCATGGGCATGAAAACCCTAAAATCATTGTTGATAGCCATTGAGGATAAAATTGAGTCAAATCAGCTAATGGGGATAGCTGATGAACTAAATGCGGCCATGCACCTCTACACACAATGTGAAGATGCCCTTAAACTAGAGCAACACGCACTACTACAAGAGTAAGGTAAATGAACATAATCTGTTAATTAAAATCTCGGTTCGTGGGTCGAGGTTTTAATTTTATACATACCTTACCACAAATAAAAAGGACTCATGAAAATTTTATTTCCTGCTAGTAAGCAGTTATTCATCTTGTGTGCATTGGTTACAATGCTCAGTTCCTGTACAATGAATAAAAGATTGTACAATGGTGGTTATCATATAGAATGGGGTAGCATAAAAAAGCAAGATTTACAAAAAAGACCTTACACCGATCAGATATCTTTCAAAGATTTGAATAAAGAACCGGAGCGAGTCTTGCGTATGCCTGAAGTTTCATTGGCGCCCAAGCCCATGGCTTCGGCAAAAAATAAAGGGAGCGTTTTTACTAGCCGAGTAAGGAGTCAAGGAGCAGCATTGGCTCAAAAAGGAAAAGCGGCCTTGGCAAGTGCCATCATTAAAAATAAATTATCCAAAGCACAAGAGCGATTTGAAGAAGTGATGGCCGTTCCACCGCCCAGTGGAGGTTATGACCCTGTTTTATTAGTCATTCTGGCAGTATTGATCCCTCCGTTGGCCATGTATTTATTTCAAGGTAGTTGGAACAATCAATGCTGGATATCACTCCTTTTGAGTTTACTGTTTTTCATACCAGGGGTAATTTATACGTTGATAGTAATACTTGATTAACCGAACGACCCATCAAAAACAAAGGGCGCTATCATTGCTATGATGGCGCCCTTTGCTTTATAAAAATATTTAGTTAAGCATCCCTTGCCCTTATTTTACTATTTTAAATACTACGCCTGCATTCATCAGTGGGCCTCCGCCAATACCAAGTTCAAAATTAATTCCTACAACTTCGTTTATAAAATAATTGCCTCCTACATCTAATCTAAATGCCACTGGTAGCAGGTTGATGCTGGTATTACCAGTATAGTTAGGATCGTTGCTAATAAATTTAAGTTTTCCTTGAGCAGGGCCACCTGCCACACCAAAGTAAGCATCAAATTTTTCGCTATTGCCAAAATGGAAACCAAAGCGTGGCATGAACCTAATCCTAGGAAAATCCAATTCATAATTATAACGAGTAATTTGACCATTAGAGTTAGTAACATCGTTTTTATAGACCACATTGGTATTGCTATAATTTACCTTTAAACCAAGGCCTATTTTATCGGTAACCATAAATTCAAACTGACCACCAATAGGGCCAATGCTTTTCACTTGAAGATCGATATTAAAGTCATCATCAGAATAATTATTTTTGATGAGGGTCCCCCATAGATTAGGGAAACCGTATTGAGCGGTGAACATGATATCTCCTTCTTTGATAACAGCAGCAGCAGCATCTAAAGTGAAGAAAAAGGAACAGCATACAATGATGGCAACTAATTTTTTCATATTACGATTATTTGATTGGTTTCAAAGATAAGTAAAAAGATATTTAGTGAAGCGAGCTATGTTGCCTCACTGCTGCGAAGCCTTTTCAATTCTTAGACCCACATCCATTATTTGTGGCAGGGGGTTCACGCGCATGGCTTGCTGTAGCTTAAAAGTATAAGTGCCGGCCTCAGGAAAAACGAAGTTTCTTTTGAAAAGTGTTCTATTATCCCATATATCGCCCGAACCATCACCTAGCCATTTGCCTGTTTCATCGGCAAGGGTAATTTCTAGAGTGTCTAATCCTGTTTTACCAGATGGAGCGGTAGTTTCAAGAAACAAGAATAAATTGCTGAATGCATAACCTGAAGCATTGCGCACATTGATAAAAATATGATAGGGCATCAAAGAATCTTCGATGGTGGGTGTAATAACTACTTGATAAGAAGTATCCCATCTATAATCTGGGATTTCTACATTGTCTTCAAAGATTACCCCTTGATGGCATGCGCTTTGAGTAATTAATAATAATGCAAATATTAAATAGTTAACAAATGTTTTTAACCTCATCATATTATGCAGGCTGATCATTGTTGGGTGCTTGTGGTCGCTGGCGAGGTGGCCTGTTGTGCGATCTATTGGGGTCGTTGGGTTTCCCCTGTGGAGCGGGTTTAGGCACAATGGTATTTTGAGGTGACCTGCGCTCGTTGTTACTTTTGTCACGAGGCGGATGTTGCCTTTGTGGTGGCGAAGGTTTTGAATCATTGCTAGGTGTGGGTGCGGAGGTATTAGCCGTAAGTCCTGGTTTTTTTTTCTTCTTTTTCTTCTTTTTCTTTTTGTCTAGCCTATCAATCCTATCTTGGCCCACTACATTTTCATAATCTGGTTCTTCCACTTCCAATTCATCATGATCATCGCCACGGAGGTCAGTTGGCTTTACCTGTTGCGCATTAAGGTTCATTATTTCTTTGACCCTGTTTACATGCAGCGGCACCCACTCTGTTTCAATGGAGAAGTCGCGCTTCTCTCCATCATCTTGTTTAAAGTCATAGGCAAACCACATCATTCTTTTAAATATATCCGTCTTTCTATGTGATGCTTTACCCTTGGCTGTGTGCAAAGTAGTTTCAGGTGAAGGAATTTCTTTGAGCGCGTCTACATAAGTATCTAGTTCATAATTGAGGCAGCATTTCAGTTTACCGCATTGGCCAGCCAATTTAGCTGGATTAAGCGCCAGGTTCTGATAACGAGCGGCACCGGTGCTCACTGTTTTAAAATCGCTTAGAAAACTACTGCAACACAATTCGCGTCCACATGAACCCAAGCCACCAAGGCGTGCAGCTTCCTGCCGCATACCTATTTGCCTCATTTCAATTCTTATTTTAAACTCATCGGCAAGTTTTTTTATGAGTTCTCTAAAGTCAACTCTATCATCTGCAGTATAGAAAAAAGTTGCCTTTTTTCCATCACCTTGAAACTCAATATCTGAAAGCTTCATTGATAGTTTAAGGGCGATGATTATTTCTCGCGATTTATGGAGCACTTTATCTTCTAGCGCTTTTACTTGCTCCCATTTTTCGATATCGGCTGGTTTGGCTAAGCGGTAGATGGTTTTCACCTGTTCGCTATCAGGGGCTATTCCCTTTTTTTTCATTTGATATTTTACCAGATCACTAGCCATGCTAATGGTTCCAATGTCGTGGCCGGGGTTACCTTCCACAGCTACTATATCTCCTGTTTGAAGTGGGAGATTGTCTTTGTTTTTAAAAAATTCCTTTCGGCTATTTTTAAACCGCACTTCCACTATTTCAGGGTAATGCCCTGCAGCTGGACCCATCCCTGTGAGCCAGTCATATACATTTAATTTATTGCATCCACTGCCACTACTACCGCAGCTTCCTCCCGATCCACAAGCCATATATAATAAATCTCTTTTTTTAAAATGAAGTAAATAATGCTATTGCTGCATAAAAGCCTGCACCTAAAGTACCGGGCCATCAATTTTGCTGACCATAAAATTAGTAATTTAAAAGCATATAATGAATGACTTATACTTTGAAGGTGCTTAATTGTTATAAAATCAATTAATAAATTCCCTGC
>JBDKJS010000084.1:0-10162 GCA_039806065.1 Bacteroidota bacterium
CGCCACGGCCAGCAAATAGCCGCAGTAATAATAGAGCCGGTACCAGCTAACAATGGACTGTTATTGCAAGACGTAAAATTTTTGAAAGCCCTGCGTGAGGTGACTGCCCTGCATGGTAGTCTTTTAATTTTTGATGAGGTAATTTCAGGATTTAGGCTTTGCTTTTGTGGAGCCGCAGGTTGGTACAATATACAGCCCGACCTGATTACGTATGGTAAAATAATAGGTGGTGGCATGCCCGTGGGTGCTTATGGTGGACGTGCCGAGATCATGAATAAAATAGCACCTGAAGGACCGGTTTATCAAGCAGGTACCTTAAGTGGCAATCCGGTGGCGATGGCAGCAGGGTATGCCCAACTGCAAATTTGCTTAGAGAATGGATTTTATCAAGCGCTAAATGAGAAAACACTTTATTTCACTTCATTGATCAATGATTATGCTACACAGCATGATTTGCCCCTAAGAATGGTAGCAATGGGAAGTATTTTCTGGTTTAATTTTGATGGTAAAAAAACAATAAGGTCGGCAGGTGCCATAGCTCCATCAAGTGTAAATTGGTTTAAAGAAATTTATCATCAACTGCTGGAACGGGGCATTTATCTGGGTCCATCGGGTTATGAAGTGGGTTTTGTTTCAGCCGCACATTCCACCGAACAATTGACCCATGCTGCCACCATCATTAACCAAGTGGTGCGCAGCACAATGGAGGCCAAGGGAATGAGAGCGGCAGTAACGGAGTGATTTGAATAATTAAATGTTGATAAAATTTTAAGCAAATGTGAATTTCAAGCTAAAATTGCTACTTTTGTTCAACATAATGGTCGAAAGACCAATAGAAAAAATAAAAATTTAAATTAAGCACTAAAGTGGATTTATTCGATAAAATTAAGAAGAATAGAGGGCCGATTGGTCAGCATGCAAAAGATAGTCATGGGTATTTTACTTTCCCAAAATTAGAAGGTGCGATAGGACCTAAAATGCAGTTCAGAGGTAAGGAGCGCCTGGTGTGGAGCCTTAATAATTATTTAGGTTTGGCAGATCATGAAGCTGTGCGCAAGGCTGATGCTGATGCTGCTGCTACCTATGGGCTTGCCTTGCCAATGGGTGCCCGCATGATGAGTGGAAACAGCAATGAGCATGAAGCACTGGAACAAGAATTGAGTGCATTCATGGGTAAGGAAGATACCATTCTACTTAACTATGGTTACCAAGGTATGGTATCAGCGATAGATTGTTTGGTAGACCGCCATGATGTGATTGTATATGACAGCGAATCGCATGCTTGTATCATTGACGGTGTGCGACTGCACATGGGAAAACGATTTGTATTTCCACATAATGACATAGAAAATTGCGCAAAGCAATTAGAAAGAGCCACCAGAATAGTAGAAGAAACGGGGGGGGCCATTTTATTAATTACGGAAGGCGTATTTGGCATGAGTGGTGATATGGGCAAACTAAAAGAAATAGTGGCCTTAAAAGAAAGATTTAAATTCAGACTTTTTGTAGATGATGCTCACGGATTTGGCACCATGGGAAAAACAGGTGCAGGCACTGCCGAACAGCAAGGTGTGCAACAAGATGTAGATATTTATTTTGGCACTTTTGCTAAAAGCATGGCTTTGATAGGTGGTTTTATCTCTTCGAACGAGGATGTGGTAGAATATTTAAGATACAATATGCGGTCGCAAATATTTGCTAAAAGTTTGCCAATGCCATTGGTAGTGGGTGCAAGAAAAAGGTTAGAATTATTACGAACCCAACCCGAACTTAAAGATCAGTTGTGGAATATTGTAAACCATCTTCAAAACGGATTGAAAGAAGCAGGATTTAACATTGGGAAAACACAAAGTCCGGTTACACCGGTGTATATGAACGGCAGTATAGGCGAGGCCACCAACCTTATTTATGACATGCGAGAAAACTACGACATCTTCTGCAGCATGGTGGTGTATCCGGTAGTACCTAAGGGAATTATTATTTTGCGATTGATTCCTACAGCCGCTCATACCATAGAGCAAGTAAACTATACTATAGATGCCTTTAAAAAAGCTTATGTAAAATTAAAGGCCGGGCAATACATGAGTGATAAGATAGCAGCTTTTTAAAAAACTAAATATTAATTTAATTCACCACTTATACTAATCTTAAAATCAATTCGCTATGCAAGAGTACGAAAAAATTAAAACCCTGCTTGCTGCCATCGAAGAGGATGTGCGCAAATTTGCCGAAAAGGGAAATTCAGCTGCCGGCACCAGAGTGCGCAAAGGCTTACAAGATGTAAAAAAAGCTTGTCAAGAGATGCGCGATAAAATACAAGAGCTAAAGAAGACTGACTAACCGTTCGTTTTCGACATACGGCTAACACAACCTCATGCCTTCTGATAATTATTTCAGAGGGGAATGAGGTTTTTTATTTTAGTAGGTTAAAATTTAACCCTAGCCCGTCCGTTGCTTGCTAGAAATGAGTACTGCTGCTAAATTGCTAAAGCTTGCTACGGTTATAATTATAACTGCCATCATACATGGCCAAGCAGGGGCCAATGTTTATAAATTTACAACTGCAGATTCGCTAGCAGCTGCTATACCAGTGAACATGACCTACCATGCTGATTCGTTAGTAAACTATATTACCAACAGGATCCGCGATGATGAATTAGTAACACGAACCATATTTAAATGGATTGCCAACAACATTGGTTACCGCACCCCAAAGCATAAAATCGATAGGAACCTACTAACATTAGCAGAAGATTCGGCTAAAATACTGCAAACCCGAAGAGGTGTTTGCGAAGACTACAGTAAATTATTTAAACACTTGTGCAATAAAGCCGGCATTCAAATGGAAGTAGTTACCGGCATGGTGAATATTTTTGGGGAGATACCAAAGGAAGGTCATGCTTGGAATGCAGGCTTTGTAAACGGACAGTGGAAATTATATGATGTGACTTGGGCTGCAGGATATGTTGCCGGAAACAAATTTACTTTTAGTTATAACGAATTTTATTTTGACACTCCTCCCGATTCTTTTGTGCTAAATCATTTACCGAGCGACTATATGTGGCAGCTACTCCCCTATCCCAAACATAATTACACTTTTTATAAATCAAAAAAACATGCTCCAATTCCCTATACCAATGTAGATTCATTACTAGAGTCCTATTTTAAGGCTGATTCAATGCAGCGGATCGATCAAACATTGGGAAGAATGAAAATGGGCGGCATAAGCCATGCAGCCATACAGGATGATTACGACTATGCATTGAATGTGAAAACTTACTATGAGAAAACAACTTATCACTATCATTATGCTAAAGCTTATGAAGCATATGTAAGCGCTTTCAATATCATAGGCGCATTAGAAAGGTTGCCACCGCAAGCAATTGGAGAAGAAACCTTGCAAGGAAAAAAAAATAAAGAAGCCCAACAAATGATAACCGAAGCGCAATCAACCATTAAGGTTTGCCTATCCATTATACCTAAGCCTGATACTGCCATCACTTCATTGAGAGCAGCACTGAATAACTTGAATCACCGGCTCAATCAATTGAATGCTAAAAAATGAATGATGGAAGGTATCGTTTTTTGTAACTTTTAGACTGTGGAAAACCAACTTTCGAATGGCTCTTTAACTGAATGCAATTTATTATATTTGTGCAGTAACAAATAAAAAGTATCCCTATGTTTCAATTAATTATGCCAAAGATGGGCGAGAGTGTGGCTGAAGCAACTATATTAAAATGGTTGAAAAACGAAGGCGATACCATTGCACTAGACGAGGCAGTATTAGAAATAGCAACAGATAAAGTAGATAGCGAAGTGCCATCGCCCAAGGCAGGCGTATTAAGTAAAAAATTATTTGCTGAAGGCACCGTAGTAAAAGTGGGCGAAGCGATAGCACTAATAGCAGCGGAAAATGAACAGCCTACTTCCGCACCCGTAGCTGCGCCTTCAGTAAATGCACCAACTGTAACAGCACCACCAGCACCACTGGCTTCAGTTGCTAATGGCCAGTTGCCACGTTCCAGCGATAGTGGTAAATTTTATTCACCATTAGTAAGAAATATTGCACAACAAGAAGGGGTAAGTTTGGCAGAGTTAGAAAGCATAGTAGGATCAGGTGCCAATAATAGGGTAACCAAACAAGATCTGTTGCTACACATAAGTAACAAAAGTAAAGGAGAGAGTACCGCTCCAGAAGTAGTAGCCACCCCTAAACCAGCTCCAGTTGCAATTACTGCTACACCATCAGCTCCATCAATAAGTGTAAATGGCAATAATGAAATAATAGAGATGGATAGAATGCGTAAACTCATAGCCGATCACATGGTGATGAGTAAGCAAACTAGTCCACACGTAACTTCTTTTGTGGAAGCGGATGTAACCAATATAGTAAGATGGAGAGAGAAAGTAAAGGGTGGATTTGAGAAGCGAGAAAAAGAAAAATTAACCTTCACACCCATTTTTATAGAGGCAGTAATAAAAGCAATAAAAGATTTCCCAAATATCAATTGCAGTGTTGATGGTAATAAAATAATATTGAAAAAAGATATCAATGTGGGCATGGCAGCAGCCCTTCCCAGTGGTAATTTAATAGTACCGGTTATTAAAAATGCCGACAGGTATAATTTAGTAGGCCTTACCAAAGCAGTGAATGATCTGGCCAATAGGGCCCGTCAGGGAAAATTACAACCTGATGAAATACAAGGTGGCACTTACACCATCAGCAATGTTGGCACATTTGGAAATGTGATGGGCACCCCAATTATTAATCAGCCACAAGTGGCCATACTTGCAGTGGGGGCAATTAGAAAAAAACCAGCCGTGATAGAAACACCGGAAGGAGATCTAATAGGTATTCGCCATATGATGTTTTTATCTCACTCCTATGATCACCGAGTGGTTGATGGAGCACTAGGCGGCAGTTTTGTTAGAAGAGTGGCCGACTACTTAGAACAATGGGATTTAAGTAGAGAATTTTAATAATATACATTTAAAAAAAATCCTACCTTATTTGAAAATACAGCTACTAGTAATTGTCTTATCGGCAGTGCTCATGCCCTGCCCTGCACTAAGTCAAAAGTCAAAAACACATATACTCACTACTGACGAGGCTAAGATTGTTAAGAAAGATGGTTCAGCACTTTTCACCGCAGGTGATTATAAAGGTGCCCTTAAATCATATGGCGATTTGGTATTGGCCGATGGCAACAACCCAGAATATAATTATAGGTTGGGTTACAGTATGCTCATGGCAAGTGGCCAAAAAGCTAAAGCACTTGAGCTCATTAGAAAGGCTATGGCAAATGCCAATGCTAAAAAAGAATGGGTATATGGTTTGGCTCAAGCCTTGCAAGCTAATTTGCTTTTCGATGATGCCATAAAGGAGTATGAAAAATTTATTGTATCGGGAGTAAAATTAAGTAAAGATCAAGTGAGCGCAGCGCAATGCATCACTCAATGTCAATCAGCCAGGGAGATAATTAAGGATAAAAAAGACCTCACTTTTGAAAATCCAGGGAAAATAATTAATACTCCTTTTGAAGAGTACAATGCATTTACTAGTGCCGATGGCAAAACAATAGCCTATGCAAGCAGGCGGAAAGGAAATATGGGGGGCTATATTGAAGAATTAGGAATATATACAGCCGATGTATATTGGACATTTTTTAAAGATACTGCTTGGAGCAAATCTAAGAGTACAGGCGCAGGCATCAACACTGAATGGGATGAAGAAATCACCGGGCTAAGTAGTATGGGAGATCAAGCCACACTCATGTTCGATAATTTTGAAGCCTTTGGCGATATTGGAACTAGTAATTTAAAAGGTAAAACCTGGCAAAAATATTTGATCTTGCCCAGTATGATCAATACTAAGGCTATAGAGAATGGAGCTGCCATGAGTGGAAATGGAACAATAATGATTTTTAGCCGCGAAACCAAGGAAGGCAAACTAGATTTGTTCTACAGCACGCGCCAGCCAGGGGGAATTTGGAAAGAAGCACAAAAAATGCCTGCACCCATCAATACTAAAGAAGATGAAGATGCACCATGGTTAAGTTTTGATGGAAATACACTTTTCTATTCATCTAAAGGATTAGGAGGTTTTGGTGGATATGATATTTTTCAATCTAACTATGACGAAGGCACCAAAACATGGAGTAACCCTATAAACATAAATTTCCCTATAAATAATTTTGATGACAACCTGTACATTAGCTTTACTGGTAATAATAGGACAGCTTATGTAACCCAAATGCGCGAAGGTGGTACTGGCGATAAAGATATATGGCGAATCAATTTTACTGCTCCTGTTTATCAACCTTTTAAGTCAATTGTAAAAGGTTCAGTGGTAATGGCAGCAGGAAGTACTGGTAAGCCAGATTTAAATGCAGCCTTTTTACTGAATGAAAATGGTAAGCCAGTGGCAAACTTTTACCCCATTGCCAATACCACAGAATTTGTATTAGCGGCCCCTGCGGGCAATTACATCCTCCAATTAAAAGGAAATAATTTCAATGACTATAAAACTCCTATCACTTTGAATGACGAAGATATTTTTAAAACATTTGAAGTAAATATGGCAAAGTAATAAGATGATGAAACTACAATTAAAAAGACCATTACTTTTTCTTGATTTGGAAACCACCGGAGTGAATGTAGGTAGTGATAGGATAATAGAAATGGCAATCTTAAAACTGCATGTTGATGGCAGTCAAGAACAGCACTTATTCCGCTTTAACCCTACTATTCCCATCCCAATAGAAGTTAGCAAGGTTCACGGAATATATGATGCAGACATAGCGAATGAACCGGCATTTAATGATAAAGCCAAGGAAATTTATCAGCTTTTTTTCAATTGCGATTTGGCTGGATATAACAGCAATAAATTTGATGTGCCACTTTTAATTGAAGAGTTTAATAGAGCAGGTATAGCATTTGAAATGTATGGAAGAAAACTTGTGGATGTTCAAAACATTTTTCACAAAATGGAGAAAAGAACGCTTGCAGCTGCCTATAAATTTTATTGTGACAAAGATCTCATCAATGCCCATAGCGCCTTAGCCGATACTACTGCTACTTTTGAAGTGCTGATGCAACAATTGGATAAATATACAGACTTACAACCATCTGTTGAATTTTTATCTGAATTTAGCACCATGCATAGGGCTGTTGATTTAGCTGCAAGAATAGTAATGAATGAACAAAATAAAGAGGTGTTTAACTTCGGAAAATATAAAGGCAAGACTGTTGCGGCTGTTTTCAAATCAGATCCAAGCTATTACGATTGGATGATGAAAGGTGATTTTGCTACTGACACTAAAAATGTGATTACAAGACTACGATTGCAAGAGCTTAATAACAAACTTTCATAATTTCACTTTTTTCATCAATGGATTGAACTGATGCACACCACCACTATGGTACACTGCTACCCTATCCGTAACTTTTATTTTTCCTGTTTGAATGAAGTTGTCGAGTGCATAACATAATTTACCGGTATAAATGGGATCGATAGGTATTTGATACATTAAAAAAAAATTTCGGCAATAAGCCAAAAGCTGTTCATCGTATTTGCCATAGCCTCCAAAAGTAAACTGATCTGTTACTATTATTCGATCCATGTTAATTGCAGAGCTGGTAAGCCTATCCACAACTTCAGTTCTATTATTTAACACATTCACTACTACTAACTTTTGATCTGGTTCAATAGCTGCTGCCAACCCAGCAGCTGTGGTTCCTGTTCCAGCAGCTACAAATAAATAATCAAATCGTTGTGGAATATCCTTTACAATGGCTGTGCAACTGTTTTTTGCTTCATTCACGGCACCACCCTCAGGTATTACTAACCAATCCTCTAATGAAGGAAGCATCCCATTGTGATAAACAGCAGCTGCGGCTTGAAGCCACTTTGCAATTTGAAGTCTTTCAGTCTTTAGCTTATATTCACTTCTTGAAACACGATAAATAAAAATGCCCCAATCTTTAATTTGATCTAGCAAATCGTTCCACCCATCTTCTCCCCTAATAATAACCAAACCGGGCCATTTCATCTCTTTACACAAATAGGCTGTGGCTAATAGATGATTGCTATAGGCTCCGCCAAACGTAATGATGCCTTTGGTAATTCCGCTCACTGCCCCTTGAAGCTTTCGGTATTTATTGCCCCCAAGATAAGGATGTACTGCATCATCACGAAGGAAACCAATCTGATGTTGGTTCCCATTGGGAGCAATGTAATCAATGGTTTGATAGATAGGACTCGGCAGATGGAGAAGGTTCGGAAACATTAGCTAAATTTACACCATAAATACGAAACCAAAAGATCAATCGGTTGTTGTAATTGCGTTGGATAAAATGTAAAGATATGAACCAGTGGGACAAATATGAAGCAGACGAGTATTATAAAACTCCTGAAGGATACATAGTATTTACTGAAAAATTTCACCTCAAACGTGGTTATTGCTGCCAAAACAATTGTCGCCATTGCCCGTGGAAAAAGAAGAAAAAAACGAACCAAAAGCTCAAAAGCTAATACTTCACCACACCGTACATGGTAAGGGTGCTCCCCTTGTTATATTACATGGACTTTTTGGGATGAGCGATAATTGGGCTACTCTATCGAAGCAGTATGCAGCTTCAGGATTTCAAGTAATTTTAATGGACTTAAGAAACCATGGTCACTCAGGTCATGAACCTATCATGAACTATACAGTGATGGCAGAAGATGTATTAAACACCCTCCTTCAAATTCAATTGGAAAAGGTTCATATCATTGGCCATAGTATGGGAGGCAAGGTGGCCATGACTTTTGCCTGCCTTTATCCTGAATTAATTGACAAACTAATTGTAGCTGATATTGCACCAAAATACTATGCTCCACACCACCAGGATGTGCTGGAGGCCATAGAATCCGTAATGCTTGAAAAAATAACTGCACGCAGTGAAGCTGAAATTCAACTTAGGGAGCATTTAATACATGAAGGAACCATTCAGTTTTTATTAAAAAATTTATATTGGAAGAATGGCGTTGATGGTAATAAAAATCTAGCCTGGCGCTTTAACTTTGAGGCCATTAAAAACAATATTGACCTGGTAGGAGAAGAATTACCCTACAATGCTCACTTTTCTGGTCCTACTCTCTTCATCAAAGGATCAAACTCCAATTACATCATGCCTGAGGATGAAAACATTATGGCGATACACTTTAGTAATTATCAATTGGAATCAGTAAGCAGTGCTGCCCATTGGCTGCACGCTGATAATCCAACAGAGTTTTTAGCAAAAACAAATAAATTTTTGACGATTAATACTTAATAAATTTCATTACGGCAATTTCCTGATCAGCATCTATGGTAAGATAATACAACCCTGCTGCCATATCAGCAGGTAATGGCACTACAGGTTCCAATAATTTACCTGAGGAAATTACACGCCCATCCAAACCACTTATTTTATAATTAACCATTTTCTTATTTTTGTTAATATTTAAATACAAAAATTTACTTGCCGGGTTTGGAAATGCTGTAATGGATAATTCATCACGATGGTCAATACCAATAGACACGCCATTATCACTCATCAAATGATGATAAGCCTGGTAATATTGGTTAGCCAATAATTGATCATGAATAATTAGCGTATTCTCATCATTTTTAAAATTTGCACTGGTGCTCCAATTATGGGAGCCATTCAATAATCTTGCATTGCTATTTCCTAACTCTTGGTCTACGATCAAAAATTTGTGATGCAAAATTCCTGGCAAGGAAGCCGCATCATACATGGTAAATGCATTTCCAAGCGCTGCGCTTAATATGGTTTGTGGATTAGGTGCCCCTCCTGGCAGGTCATTGATTATGCCTGAAGCATATATGCCTGCACTATTTCTAAGCACAATTTCATTGGCAATATCATTTCGCGTGAAAGAAAGTAAAGCAAAATGTAAACTTTGCGTGGCGGTGCTAATGGTACTAATAATTTGGTTATTTACATTATCAGTTGGTGAAAAATAACAGCGCATTTCTTTACCACCAATTATAAAATAGTGTGGTGTATTATCTGTTTTATCAGGCCCGAATTTGGATAGTGCGGTATCAGGTTGCGCTGTGTTGCTCCCCCACATTTCCTCAAATTCTAATTGGTAAGTTTTGGCTAGCGATTG
>JBDKJS010000085.1:0-10641 GCA_039806065.1 Bacteroidota bacterium
ATAGCGGAAATTATTTTGTAACACTCATTGCAAGTACTGATTCCGGTTGTACGGATACGCTCACCATGCCGATAGACATTTTGCCAAATCCACAATCATTTTTTAACATCACTGTCGATACGTGCAATTTCGCCATAAGCACTACCAATGCGAGTGTGGCTGCTACAAGCTATTCATGGCAGTTTGGCGATGGCAGCAGTAGTAGTGCAGCTACACCCAACCATACTTATGTCGATCCTGGTTTTTATAATATAAGCTTAATTACAATCAATGATAGCTTGTGCACTGATACTGCATCCCTGTTGCTTAATTTGCCACCATTGCCTGTAGCATTGTTTACACCATTATATAATAATTGTGATAGAGAAGTAACCTTACTCAACAATTCACTATTTCAAAACAATTCGGTTTATTCCTATGGCGATGGTGCTATTGGCACTGACTCATTGCACACTTATGCTAATGAAGGGTCTTATACTATTTTACTTACCACTAATGCAGGGTCGTGTATCGATACCTTATCGCAAACCATTACCTTGGATCCAGTACCAATTGCTGCTTTCAACAGAAATTTTGAATGCGATTTGGAAGCCGATTTTTTTGAAACTAGTTCTAATGATGATTTTTATAGTTGGAGTTTTGGTGATGGAAGTTCGGCCTCAACATCAAATCCTGTGCATACTTACTCACAACCTGGCACTTATACAGTATTTTTAGAAGTCTCTAATGTTCATGGCTGTATAGATACCACTAGCACTTTAGTTAATATTCAACCCAATGCAAATGCTAGTTTTCAACCTGTAATCTCTCCTTGCAATTTAAGTGTAAATTTTATTGATCAAAGCACCAATGCATTTACTTATGTATGGAATTTTGATGATGGAACACTTGCTGCTACTTCAAATCCCAACCACCTTTTTGATACCACTGGCAATTATCAGGTGTTCCTCATAGTTAATCCCGGTGTTTGTGCCGATACTACCTCGCAATGGATTAGGGTATCAGAAAATCCTGTAGCTGCTGCAAGGTGGATTCCAAACTGTGGTCTCGAAGCTAGCTTCGAAAATTTAAGTATTGGCAATCTGTATAACACATGGACTTTTGGCGATGGTAACACCGCTAGCGACCGAGCGCCCAGTCATACATATCCCCGCGATACTACTTACAGTGTACAATTGATCGTTGAAAATATTGATGGATGTATGGACTCCATTAATTTTCAGGTAACAGTGGATGTGCCTTCATTAGCATTGTTTGATGCAAGCACCGATTCGTGCGAGGCTACTCTAACACTGAATAATAGATCTTCCAATGCTGAATACTACCTTTGGGATTTTGGTGATGGCAATTCAGATACCCGCACCAATATTAATAAATACACATATAATACTACAGGTTTGTATGATGTAATATTATATACTAACCCTGGATCATTGTGTGCCGACACCGCTTCCCAAAGAATTTATGCTCAAGGAAGCGAGTTTCCATTGCTTTATAAGCCCACAGCATTTACTCCCGATGGAGATGGTTTAAATGATTATTTTCAAATCTATGGTTACAATCAATGTGCCTACAATAGCATTACAATATTGAATAGGTGGGGTGAGGTGGTTTTTTCTTCAAATAATTTAGCATTGCCATGGGACGGATCCTATAAAGGAATGCCAGCTCCCGAAGGATTGTATGTATATATTCTTGCCAGTATTGGAAAAGAATTTACCGGATCAGTATTGCTTTTACGTTAGACGAGGTTACCATTGGGATCCCAAGTGTTTATCAGCTCGTTTAAAAAAACATTTTCTCGTTTTGTAATTTCATTATCGGCCTTTACCAACTTCACGGCAAAGTCAATCAGTTTGGCACGTTCGCCCTCTGTGGAGTTAGTATAAAATACATCCATGGCTTTGGTGAAATGCGAAAGGTATTCCTCACTTTTTAACTTGCTTAAAAATTCTACTTCAGCATCAAAATTATACTTTATTGGAAAATTATTTTCCATATAATCTACAATTAGTAATCCTTCTTTAGGATTAAAATCTTGATCTAATTCTGATAGCAAGCATAATATATGATATCCGGCTACTGATTTTTTAATTGCATCCATTTATTATATTGTGTAAAAAATATAAAAAAATTTAAAATATTATTTTAGTTAACTGATTTACTACTTGTTTTATACTTCTTGGTAAAATAATTTATTGCATATCCACCAATAACCGATGGCCACAGCCATTGAATTACTGTGGGCATAAAGGTAATATTAGTTGCACTAAAAGCAGTAACTGCTGCTATCCATGCTCCAATCATGTTGCGTATATGTACATATAACCACATCTTTTTATCAGCAGAGGGCTTTAAAAATAATTTTATATCACTAAAGCTAAGCAAGCTGCCCAGACTCCCTAATACGATGGCTATGTAACCAAAACTTCCAGGAAGCCAACTGAAAATCCCTTTCAAGATTAGCCCTATACAAGCAAGTAAATTAATGAGTACTATTAGCCAGTCTATGATTGGAATTTGTTTGGTAGTGGTAATTTTTTTTCTGAATAGTACCCTATATCCATTGCATACCATATAGCTACTAAATATTCCAACCATTAGCAAAAAGGGATTAGGTTTAATATAGACTAATATCCAGGCAGTTATTGCAGCACTGAGCATTCCTATACTGAATATTTTACCAACTAAACGGTGCACCTTTCCACCATGTTTGACAAATACTGCAACAGGTGCCAATAAAAAACCAGTGAATCCACTTATAACGTGTACTACAATCAACCAATCTTTAAAAGAAGCCATGCTAAAATGTATTTAGCATGCAATATACCTTATTGTTTGATTATTTTACAATGTACATTCTCACCATTTTGTGCAATCGTAACAAAATATACTCCCGCACTCAAATGTAGACTCTGTTCAGCACCTAAAATATTGATGCCTGACTCTAAATTAACTTGTTTGCTTACAATTGTTTTGCCAGCAGCATCAGTGATTAAAAAGGCGGCAGGCCCAGCTGTATAACTGCTCACATAAATTTGGGTACTTTGATTGAAAGGATTGGGTACCGCACCTAATAATAATAATAATTTTTTACTACTAAAGTTCACCACCTTTACATCACTATAAGTGAATCTTCCATCAAAATCAACTTGCTTTAAGCGGTAGTAATGCAAACCTTGCTTACCAACTCTATCATCTAATAACTGATAATGTAATTTGGTATTACTATTGCCTGCCCCATCTATCATTCCTAATTCAGTATAACCATTTCCATTGGCCAATTCTAATGCACTTGCACTCTCTACTATGAAATAATCATTGTTTATTTCTGAAACTGTTGTCCAAGAGACCAATGCTGTAGTAGGATCTTGTTTTTCTACTTCAAAACTTAGCAGTTCGATCGGTAATGGGCTATTAAATTGAACGGTAGCAAAATCACTAAATCCACTCATATTGTCTCTGATGGATTGTGCAGCGGTACTAGCAGCATTACATACACCATCCAATGCCCAAGCACCTGCGCCTGATGGGCTTCTTTTCATGATGCTCCAGGCTAAACTACCACCGTTATTACAGTAATTTCTATTGAATAAACTTGCTGTATAAATTCCAGTTGAAGATCCACTATCTACATTCATGGTCCAATAACCATGGTTAAATGCAGGGAAAAGATTGTAATTAGCGTATAAACATTCATTGCTTACAGGGCCATTGGGTGGAATGCAGCTTGCGCAAGTAGCAAAACTACAGGTGGGCCAAGCATTAAAATTAGCCTTCACTGTATAATTCGAACTTGGCGCTGTTGTATAAGTAATGTTTGCCAATTCATAGCCTTGTTCTGTAGGTGCATTTCCTACTGGGAAATCATAAGAAGTGAGCGTGGTGCCAATTTTTCTTTTTAAATTTCCCCACACATATCTGTTCACTGCATGCCCTGTAATGGAAGTGGAGATAGGATTGGTAATATAAATTTCATTGGTACCAGTTATATATAATCCACTGGTAAATATTAATTGGTTTGTTACGCTAACATCGGTATTGTTGAATGACTGAACATTAACCGTTGCTGGCGAAAGCTCTAGTTCATAATAGGTCTCTCTATTTCCATTGTTATTACATTCAATGGTTTGATTTCCCACACCGGTTTTATCAAAAACTACTCTGTAAGTTTTAGGAACAAAGGCACTTGTAATACCCGTTCTTTTCCAGTTACCGCCAATATTAAATGGACCAGCATTTAGTGTCATGGTTCCATCAGTAATCGTTAGATTGTTTCTTAAACTTCTTTGATCATTAATGGTTAAATCAGTTCCATTGTTATTTACATCCACATTCCATGGTATTCCTGGCAATCCACTATAAATGGCGCCAGCAGCCCATGTTTTATCTGTGGCACTTACTTGATAGTCCACAGTGTTGGCAAATCTAAGCGTACTTGGTGGAGTAGGTCCACTGAAGTAGCAACTGTTTGGAAATACATTGCCACCTAAATTTACTTGTAGTACACCTTGTATGGTGGTTATATTGTTGGTGCCATCAAAGCCAAAATCCATATGTCCATCAGCAATGGTTACTACCACATTCTGATCAAAAGTTAGGGTTCCAATGCCTCCATTGTTTCTAACACCTTTTACATAATAGTTAGGTTGGTTAGGATTATTTGTACCTGTGATGGCAAAGAGTCCGTTTAATATTCCACCAGTGTTGGTTATGGTTCTAGCATTATTCACATATATAACCCCAGCAGTTGCTACTGCATCGTTACCCTCAAGGGTGAAGATTCTGCTATTGATGTCTAAAGTTCCGGTATTGATGAGTTGGAAAATATCGCCTGACATTCCATTCACCGTAATATTGGTTAGTTCTCCACCTAGGTTACTAGGGCGTAAATAGGTAGCTGTAGGTTTATCTATTATTAAATAATTAAAAGTTTCTGTTCCGTTACCAGTAACTCTCACCACTTGATCTACACTTCCTCTAAACCAAACTGCCCTGTTATTAGGGTTGAAATATCCTGAGCCATTCACTCTTTCCCAATCGCGCCCTACATATACATCAGCTCCTAATGCACCATTCATTTGCAAGGTACCCGAGTATATGAGCATGGATCCTGCTAAACCTCGTGCGGTGTTTGGCATATTTAAGGTAGTGGTATTGGCGATAGAAACATCATTAGGGTTACCTAGGCCAGCTACTATGGTTGCACCCACCCATTCTGCATTTACGTTGTATGCTCCACCGGTATTGTAATTTAATCTAGATGATGCTCCATAGATAGGTGCAGTATTCACAAAACTACCACTGTTCAGGGTAAACACACTTCTTATGGTTGGTATGGTAGATAGCGTAGTGCTATTATTGATAGTTGCATTGTTGAATGTGGTTGCACTTGATCCGTTGATGGTGACAGCATTCATAAATTCTACAGTTTCTGCCGAAACGCCTCCGTTAAATGTTCCATTATTGGTAAATAGGGCTCCATAAATTTGCAATAATCGGCTTGATTGCATGGTAAGTGTTTTACCGGTACCTATAGTCAGACTTTTGCATACCGCATTACCACCAACATCAATCAGAGGTTGATTAGGTACTGCTGTGTTTGGAATGATTGCATCAATCAATGACGTTGGTACAACTGCTGGACACCAATTGGTATTAACATGCCAGTTGGTATTGGTGGCTCCGGTCCAAGATACACTGGTAGGACTTATTGAAAATTCATCGGCACCGATATCTGGTGGATCAGTTCTTGTAGCACCATCGTAGTCTATTGTAATATTGTACAATCCTCGTTTTGCCAATTCACATCCACCAGTGATGTGTAAATCGTTAGAGATATTAGCAAATGTTGGTAATAAATTTACTGAATTTAAATCGCGAGTAGTTCCCTGCCAAGTTGCTAGGGTAGTGTAGCCCACACCACCTACATTTCCAATTTGACTGCCGCTACCTACAAATAGGTCATTGTAATTACACGTGGCTACATTGCTCAATTGAGTGCCACTGATAAAATGAAGGGCTCGTGCATTGGTAGCAGTACCCAAGGCCCTGTTGTTTACTATAATATTGTTTAAAGCTGAGGTGCCAGCGTTGGTACTCACAAAGCTAATGCCATTGGCAATGGTACTGGCGTTAGAACAACTATTGGTGATAGCAATGCTGTTGTGATAAATTAATGAGGTACCTCCGTTAAGTATTATGCCATTGATAGTGGCTGGGGTAGTAAATTCTGTTCCAGCACAAAGCATGTTGTTATTTACATTCAGTGATCCAACATTAATGTTGATCAAATGAATAAAAGAACTTGTGGATGTGGAGGAGCTATTACAGCCGTATATCAAATTTCTAGCTATGGTATGAGTTCCGGCATTGCTTGAATTTAAAACTAAAATTCCATTGATGGTAGTACTGGCAGTATTTGTTGCGGCTAAATTGATGATTTGATTTTGTGATATGATATCACCATTACTAGTCAACCCTTGAGTAAGTATACCAATAACTGCCGATCCGCTGCCGGTTCCTATATTGGGTGCTGTATTTCTCACATTGTTAATGATGTTACCTGTGATGGTATTGGTTCTACCATTAGTCCAAATTCCAATGGCCTGCCCTAATGTATTGCCACTGTTAAATACAATATTATTTATTTGATTATTGGTTATGGTAACCGAAGAAGCTGCACTACTTGTGCCCGATATACCTACTGTATGAGCAGCAGTAGTAGCAGTATTACCTGAAGTATTATTGATACTGGTAGCAAAGGCCGCTAAGCCAATTACGTTGTTACTTACAGTAGCACCACCGCCATTGATATATATACCATGAAAACTTACTCGAGTATTTGAAGAGCTTGGGTTTTGAACTGAAATAGTTGCTACAGTATTATTTTGAATTACTATAGTACCTGCACCGCTGGTGGCTATTCCTGCGGCTAGTCCTCCTGCATTGGTATTTACAGAAACTGTCACGCCTGACGATCCTGTAGTAGATCCAATTGTATTTCCTGTAACGGTTCCAATATTTACTAAACCTGCTTCCACATTTATTCCACTGAATAAATAAGGCGAAGTAAGCTTAGATGAATTAGTGTTAATGACAAAATTACCAACCCTATTTCCTTGTATA
Organism: Bacteroidota bacterium; assembly: GCA_039806065.1. Classification (GTDB taxonomy): domain Bacteria; phylum Bacteroidota; class Bacteroidia; order AKYH767-A; family 2013-40CM-41-45; genus JBDKJS01. The sequence goes on from JBDKJS010000085.1 coordinate 7,129, forward strand.
GATGTGGGAGTTCCTGTGGAAGCCGTATTTACATTAATTCCCACCACTTTATTTCCATTACTTGAATTGGTGAAGTTAAAAGGCGAACCCCCACAATTAATACTTGTACCACCAAAATTATTATTGGTGATAATAAACCCTTGGCCATTACCCCCAGTAATTCTTATTCCATACCAGTAATCAAAGCTAACGTTGGTGGTTTTACTGGTAGTTACAAAAAAATCGTTGTCGTCAATAGTCCAATCAGAATTAGAAGCACTTGTTAAATGGATACCACCACTGATATCGGTACCTGATGCTACTCCAATAAAAAAGCAATTTTGAAATTGATTGCCTGAGACTGTTATATTTGAATTTAAGGCACTTGCTGGGGTGGATGAACCCAAAGACACGATCCCCCAACGCGGTTCATTGCCCAATGTTACTTCCCTTATAATGTTATTGATAATTTGGTTATTGTCATTCCCCAACTGAGTAGTTCCATTGGCTGTGCTCAATTGGATCACTGCTGCATTCACTCCCGTACTTTGGCCTCTAAGCGTGCAGTTGGTGATGGTATTGTTGCGTGCATCGCTTATGAATCTTATGGTACCATTAGTGGCACTAGCATTGTTGTTAAAAATATTTAAAGAATTGGTACCGTCATTGAGACCATTGATGGTTACAAAATCACAGCCATTTAAATCTATCAACATAGTGGCCGAACTACCCGAAAGAGTTCTGTTGCCACTAGGTTGCATGGTAATGGTCGTATAATTTGAAGTGCCAGCAAAGCCTGATTGGTAAAGTGGAGTAGCACCTGTTTCAGTAGCCACATCAGCCAACACAGTAATGGCTACTGTTCCCCTGTGAGTGCCATTGTTGATGCTAGTGAATGCATCATTCGCAATGGTAAGGCTGGCATAAAGGGCGCTTGTTGGTCCAGGAAAAGTTCCTGTAACCAAGATGGAATTGGCATAGGAAAAATTATTTCCACTATTGTCTTGGTAGTTTAGGTGGGCAATACTTCTTTCATGTTCAGCATCAGTATTTAGTTGAGCCAAGGTTCTGGTGCTACTGAAAATGTAATAGTAAACCGTAGCTGCTCCTACCTGAACAGGAATAGTAGCAGTTCCATTGGTTCCAATCATACTGGCTTGTACTAAGTTGGTTCCGATACTGAAGTCATTGGTTGAACTTCGATATCGGATATAAAAATTTTCCTGTACTGATGGCGTGGCACTGGTAGTAAACTCAATGTTTACACTTCCATCGGAATTCACGGTGCGCTGTGGTGCACCCGTGTGGGTTATAGATACCGGATTACTGCTGGTATAGCCCACATAATAGTTTTGGTTATTAGGTGCAGCATTATTGTTATAGCCAGCATCTTTCATAACAAAAGTATAATAGCCGGTGCTGCTCATATTGAGGCCCATGTCTTGCCCGCCAACGGTGAAATAAGTGGTATTGTTCAAAGCATTGATCGCACCAGACCCAACACCTCCAAATGTCCACTTGTTTTGAAATCGATTAGCTATCGGGCCACTGATAAATAGAAATCCATTTCCAGGGCCACCAGCCATATTGATAGGTGTTACATCACCACCACTACTTTGCACATTGATTGTTGTTTTCCATTGTCCGCGGCCATCGGTGGGAGTGCCGGCATTTAAACTCACACGTCTATATGCAGTAGTCCTATAATCACCACCATATGGTGTGGTAGTGTAGCCATTGAATTGCCCTACCACTTGCACAGGTTCGCCAGCTGCAATATTTTGAGCTGATGTGTGAAAAGCAACTGCTTGCAGCAATGATAAAATAATAGTGAAAAAGTATATTTTTTTATTCATCATGTTTTAAAAAAAAGTAACGTTTGCTAAAAAGAAAATTAACTTTCAATTAGCGGTTTAAAAGTAAACATTTCTGGTCATTTTGGCAAATGCGCATAACTACTTTTACACTTGATAATGAAAAGGTTAACACAACCTTAGTGTAAATCTTACACAGCGTTTACAAATAGACCAAAATGAGCTTAAAATGCGTGTTATTTGAATTTCAATCACCTGGTTTTTAAGTTTCTTGCCAATGCCTCCATCAGCTGCTATGACAACAATTTTTTATAGATCTTAGTTCTTGGCTCATTATGATTTTTTCAATTAGAGGTCTTAAAGTGTGAACTTGCTTTTTTATTTAAGTAATTTAGTTTTATTTTTTTTAATCATATGTACGCTAAAAATAATAGCATCACATTATCCATTCATGGCCACCGAGGCTGCCGTGGACTCATGCCAGAAAATAGTTTAGCAGCCTTTCGGCATGCTGCTGAAATTGGTGTGGACTATTTAGAACTTGATGTGGTAATTGCAGATGGTCAGAGGGTACTCATCTCACACGAACCTTGGTTTAATCCCGAGATTACTACCATTCCTCATGGTCTGCAATTGAAAAGTGAGGATTTGCAGCTTGTAAATTTCTTTAATTCTAGAATAGATTTTATTCAACAGTTTGACTGTGGTATTAAACCGCATCCACGATTTTTAGAGCAAGAAAAAGTAACCGTACAAAAACCACTTTTAATTGATTTGATAAATATGCTATCTTCTAATCACATGGAGCATATTGGTTTAAATATTGAAATTAAAAGTAGCTTGGAGCAGGAGCAAAGAGGGTTTCAACCGCCCTTTCATCTATTCGTTGATCTTGTGGTTAGAGAATTAATGGCAGGCAACTGCAAAAAGGTCATTCTTCAATCATTCGATATTAGGGTGCTTCAATATTTACAAACGCTTCACCTTCCATTTGATTTGGCCTTCTTGGTTGAGTACGATGAAAATTATCGGCATCAAATTGATCTATTGGGATTTTTCCCTCATGTTTATGCACCCCATTATTCCTATGTGTCGGCAGAAATGGTCAATGATTTGCACAGCGATCAAATTAAGGTAATACCTTGGACCGTTAATAACCTTAATGTCATTAATAAGATGATCGCATTAAATGTGGATGGCATTATTTCTGACTATCCCGATAGGGTCCTGATGGCATTAAATCGAAGTTAGGCTTTAGATTTTTCTTTGGATAAAAAATATTCGGTTAAATCATGGATTGGCTGTTTGATCACCTTACCAACCAGAATGCCGCGTTTAGCCCCCACTTCGCGGAGTATGTCTGAGAAATAATGGGCAATACTACCCACAAAATGGACCTTAAGATTTTTATAATTCGGGAGATGTTCCACATATAAATCATAAAATTCTGCCAATCCATCAGCAACTAGTTTATAAATAAACGGATTGGCTTTGTGGTTACTTAAAAATTTGCACCAGCTAGCTAACCATACATTAGCATTGGGTTTATGGTATACATGTTCAATCAAAATTTCTTTATTCATTTGGTGATGTGCTTCAAAATCGGCTTTTACATCCTGAGGCAATCTGTCATAAAGATAATAAGTCAATAATTTTTTTCCGAAATAACTTCCACTTCCTTCATCACCTAAAATATAACCTAAACCATAGTTGTTATGAT
>JBDKJS010000086.1:0-6274 GCA_039806065.1 Bacteroidota bacterium
CCATATTTAATCAAAAGATAGAGCAATACTTCAGTATCTGTATGACTGATAAAATTAACGCCATCATTTACCAACTCTTGGATATGGTCTCGATAATTGAAAAACTCTCCATTAAAAACTATACTATATCTTTTTTGGTCATCGAACATGGGCTGTGCCCCTAATGAACTCGTATCAATGATACTTAGCCTACGTTGACCTAAGGCAAGATTATTATTTAAATAAGTGCCGCGCCCATCAGGCCCTCGTTGCTGTAGGGTATCAGTTGCATGATCTATATTTCGCAGTAGGTGTAAATATTCCTTTTGAAAAACTATTATGCCAGTTATGCCGCACATATTTTAATATTAATAGCCTAAAATTTTAAGCATGCTTTTAGCACTTTGTTCTTTAGCAAATAGGCGTGTGGTTATCTCTCCAGCATCATTTCTATCAATGATTACATGCTTTGGAGCAGGAATGAGGCAGTGTTGAATTCCCCCGTATCCGCCAATACTTTCTTGATAAGCCCCAGTATGAAAAAAACCGATATACAACGGCTCATCGGCCTTAGCTTCTATTACCGGTAAATAAACTTGGTTAACATGAGATTCTGTGTTATAGTAATCATCACTATCACAAGTTACTCCTCCTATATTTACACGTTTATAGCCATCTTCCCATTTGTTGATTGCCAACAGGATAAATTTTTGTTTAATCCCCCAAGTGTCTGGTAAAGTGGTAATAAATGAGCTATCTATCATATACCACAACTCATTATCATTTTGCTGTTTTTGGTCAATTACTCCAAACAAAGTAGCTCCACTTTCTGCTACGGTAAATGAGCCAAATTCACTGAAGATATGGGGTTCATCAACACCCGCATTCATACAGGTATTTTTAATTTGATTAACTATTTGTTCGGCCATATACTCGTAATCATATTCAAACCCAAGCGATTTTCTAATTGGCCATCCTCCGCCAATGTCAAGGGAATCAAGCTCAGGACATACCTTTTTTAGTTCACAATATACATTTACGCACTTGTTCAACTCACTCCAATAATAGGCAGTATCTTTTATTCCAGTATTTATAAAGAAGTGTAACATTTTCAATTGAAACTTTTTATTCTTCTTTATATGTTTTAAATAATAATCCTTGATCTCATCAGCTCTTATCCCTAAGCGAGATGTGTAAAATTCAAAATTGGGCTCCTCTTCGCTGGCAATTCTTATACCTAACTTAGCTTTCTTGCGAGCTTTTACGTACTTATCATACAATGGTAACTCATTCATATTATCTAGAATGGGAATCACATTTTCAAAACCATCATTTATTAATTTGCTAATACCTTGAGCATAGCCGTCTTTTTTATACCCGTTACAAATTATATAATTTTGCTTATTAATTTTTTTTTCGCTGTAGAGCGCTTCTATCAGTGGAATATCAAATCCTGATGAGGTTTCAAGGTGAATGTCGTTCTTTAAAGCCTCATTGAGCACATAACTAAAATGGCTGCTCTTAGTACAGTAACAATATGTGTAGGTGCCTTTATAATCGGCTTTGGCAATGGCTACATTAAAAAGCATTTTTGCTCTTTTTATCTGCGAACTTATTTTTGGCAAATACGTAAGCTTTAGGGGAGTACCATATTGCTTAATAATGGCCATCAAATCTATTCCGTTAAAATGGAGTTGATTGTCAATTACTTCGAATCCATCTTGTGGAAAATAGAAGGTTTGTTGTATGAGTTCTTTATAATTGTTTTGCATTGCAGAGCAAATATAGGTAAATGTAAGTGAGTTACTTTAGTTTTTTTAAACAAATGTAATTTAGTTACTTGTAATTTTTTTTTGGATAGTAATTAATTTAGAATTAGTAAATATGAAGAAGATAAAGTTTATTGAAGTGAAGAATGAGATAGGTGCAGGAACCCGTGGTGCCAGCATGGGCATTGATGCCATTAAAACTGCTGCGCTTGATTATGGTAGCAATTTGTTTAACAAGGTTAATTCGGTTGAAATCCAAGTCGAAAATCAACTACTCTTTGAACCTCCTGGGGCCACACCGTATGCCAAAAGAATTAAAGGATTGGTGAAAATTTATGAACGTTTGGCTGCTACTCTCAAAACATCACTCAAGAACAATGAGTTTCCAATCATTTTGGCAGGTGACCATTCCAGTGCCGGAGGTACTATAAGTGGATTGAAAATGGCTTACCCTAAAAAAAAATTGGGTGTAATTTGGATCGATGCTCATGCTGATTTACATTCTCCTTGGACTTCGCCCAGTGGAAATACCCATGGTATGCCCCTGGCTGCTGTGTTAGCAGAGGATAATGTTACCAACAAAATTAATAAACCTGATACTGACACTGTACGCCTATGGAACAAGTTAAAAGGAATTGGCAACATCACTCCTAAAATAAATTGGGAGGATATTGTTTTCATCTCTCTCCGTGATGTAGAGCCAGAAGAAACGTACTTACTTAAAAAGAATAATGTAAAAATATTTACTACTGCCGAAGTAAAACGTAATGGAGTAGAAAAAATAGCCCGCGATACTTTAGCACATTTGAGCAAATGTCAGCATATCTATATTTCTTTTGATGTGGATAGTATGGATAGCTCCATTAGCAAAGGTACAGGCACCCCAGTGCGAAATGGAATAACCGAGAAAGAAGCTGGTTCTCTATTGGTGAGGCTTATTCAAAATGAAAAAATAGTTTGTTTTGAAATAGCTGAAGTGAATCCCACACTTGATAAAGAAAATTTAATGGCCGAAAATACTTTTGAAATATTACAACGCGTGGTGAGTCAACTCACTAATTAATTATGAGTAGTTCAAAATTGAATGCTTCATTGAGCTCAATGGTGGCCAATGCAGTAACAACATTATACGATAAAGTTATTGACCCTTCTAGCATCCAATTTCAGCAAACTAGGAAGGAGTTTGATGGCGATATAACACTCCTAGTTTTTCCGCTCACCAAATGGAGTGCCAAAGGTCCCGAACAAACTGCCAATGATATTGGAAAATGGTTGACCGAAAATTGTCCATTAGTGGAAACCTATAATGTGGTGAAGGGATTTTTAAATCTCCTTATTAAAACCGATTTTTATATTCAAAATACCTTAGTCAGTCCACCTTCTATAATTCCCCAAGGAAGAAATCTAATGGTAGAATATTCATCTCCCAACACCAATAAGCCACTACATTTAGGTCACATTAGGAATAATTTATTGGGTTATGCCATGGCTCAAATTCTTGAAGCTGCCGGCAATGTTGTAACAAAAGTGAACCTAGTGAATGATCGGGGAATCCACATCTGTAAATCCATGCTGGCTTGGAAGAAATACGGCAAAGGCGAAACTCCAATTACGAGTAAAATTAAGGGCGATCATTTAGTTGGAAAATATTATGTGCTCTTTGATAAAAAATTTAAAGAGGAAGTGAGTGCTTTAATTGAAAAGGGTTTTACCAAAGAAGAAGCGGAAAAACAAGCGCCTCTAATGCTTGAAGTGCAAGAAATGCTTAGGAAATGGGAAATGAATGACGAAGCAACAGTGTCACTTTGGAAGCAAATGAACGGTTGGGTTTATGAAGGTTTTAAAGTTACGTATGAGCTGCTGGGGGTTTCATTTGATAAAATTTATTTTGAAAGTGATACCTACCTCTTGGGAAAAACAATTGTGACGGAAGGATTAGAAAAAGGGATATTTTTTAGAAAGGAAAATGGATCAATAGCAATTGACCTTAGCAATGAAGGCTTGGATGAAAAAATAGTGCTCCGTTCTGATGGAACTAGTGTATACATAACTCAAGATTTAGGAACAGCACAACAACGTTTCGAAGAGTATAAACAGTTGCAAAAGTTGATTTATGTGGTAGGCAATGAGCAAGATTATCATTTTAAAGTTCTCAAAGCCATCTTTGGAAGACTCGGTAGACCATGGGCTGACGAACTCTTTCACCTCTCCTATGGCATGGTGGACTTGCCTAGCGGGAAAATGAAATCGAGAGAAGGAACAGTGGTAGATGCTGATGACCTCATAAGGGAAATTACTGAAGAGGCCGAAATGGCCACCAAAGCACTAGGAAAGTTAGATAACTATGAAAATCAAGAAGCCAAGAGTCTTTACCACGACATTGCAATGGGCGCACTCAAGTACTTTATTTTAAGGGTTGACCCTAAGAAAAAAATGCTTTTTAATCCTGCAGAAAGTATTGACCTCAATGGAAATACAGGACCTTTCATCCAATATACACATGCTCGCATATGTTCAGTATGTAAGAAAGTGGAGCAAATTATTCCTTTGGGTACTGAGCTTGGCCATTATTTACCAGATAAAATTGAAAAGGAGCTACTAAAATTAATATACGAATATCCCGAAACGGTTTTAAAAGCAGCCTCAGATCTGAGCCCCGCTATTGTGGCTAACTATGCTTATGAACTTGCAAGAAGTTACAATCATTTTTACCATGACCATGTAGTTGCCAATGCGGATGAGCCCTTGGTAACCAAATTTAGATACGAATTATCTAAGTCTGTGGCCTCATTATTAGGCCAAAGTTTAAGGTTGTTAGGTATTGTTGCTCCACAGAAAATGTAAGTTCAATAGCCATTTGCCATCATTGACCAAAAAATGAGCTGTTTAATCCTAAATTCATTAAAAAATTAGGTTTACCCTAGTAATTTTACGCACCTAATCTGTTGTACTTACGTATCATGTTTTTAACGGATAGTTGTTTTTAAAATGCCGTTTATTGCTACCAACGATTTTTATTTCAAACCATATTTGCAAAATGATAAAAAAATTATTTATTGCTTTTTCGCTCCTCATTTTTCTTTCGCTCACTGCCATTTCTCAAAACTATGACTGGGTAAAAACTGGAACCTCTGTAGGATTTGATTACGGAAATGGTGTCATTGCCGATGATAGTGGTAATGTTTACGTGGCTGGACAGTTTGAATTTGACTTCACAGTATCACAAGCTTTTTTAAGTACACTAGGACAACATGATATTTTTATATGTAAATATGGCCCCGATGGCACATTAAAGTGGATCAAGCAGGCGGGAGGTTCTGATGGTGATGCAGGTTCTGCATTGAGTATGGATGGTCAAGGAAATTTGTACATGACAGGTGAGTACGAAACTAAATGTTACTTCTTCCCTAATGACTCATTGACCGTTCAAGGCGCTAACGATGCCTTCTTGGTTAAATATTCAAATAACGGCAATTTAAAATGGGTAAGAAGGATGGGTGGAAATGGGGATGATAGAGGCAGAGGAATTGCGACTGATGCTAATGGAAATTCATACTTTACAGGTAGTTTTTCCAATACAGCTAATTTTCAAAATATTTCTTTTTCAGCTACTGGGGCCATTGATGGCTGGTTTGCTAAATACGATTCAAGTGGAAATGTAGTTTGGGCTAAAAAATTTGGCAGTTCAAGTGACGATAGAGGAAGAAATATCTTACTAGATAATACTGGTTCCTTTTTTATGACTGGCACCTTCAGGAATAATTGTAATCTGGCGGGAACAAATTTAAATGCTTCAGGAAGGCAAAATTCATTCATAGCTAAGTTTGATACCTCTGGTCAATTAAATTGGGTTAGAACCGCTTGGTATAAGGATACTACTAGAATGGCTGGTATAGCACAGGATGGCAGCGGCAATATTTATGTAACTGGATATTTTATGGATACTTCCTTTTTCAGCGGAAGCAGAATAGTGAGTTATGGTTCATCGGATGTGTTTTTAGCAAAATATGATTCTACAGGAAATTTGTTATGGGTTAAACGCGAAGGAGGAATTTATGAAGACATTGGGACAGGACTTGCTTTCGATAAAAATAATGGCATATTATATGCCACTGGTCAATTTGACTTCCAAGCAAATTTTAGTGGCACTATTGTGAATAGTAATGGGAATAGAGAATTCTACGTAGCTGCATATGACACTGCCGGTAATTTATTATGGATCAAAACAGGGGGAAGCACTACTAGAGATGCAGGAAATTATTGTGCCGTAAATTCCCAAGGGAATGTTTATGCTACTGGTTTCACCACGGATACTGCTAATTTTGGAGGAATTACTACTCAAGGTTATCCACTTGCCGATTTTTTTGTGACCAAGTTAACTCCAGGTCTTGCTACTCAACCTGTCAACGGAACTTCTAATTTGTCCTCTGCTCTTAATAATTGTAGTAATATCAATTTGACTTGGACTAACGGAAGTGGATCTAACAGGTTAGTAATCGCAAGACAGGGTAGTGCAGTAAATGCCC
>JBDKJS010000087.1:0-13348 GCA_039806065.1 Bacteroidota bacterium
ATTTTACTGCAATTTCACTAGCAAGTACTTTTTTCGTGGCAGTAAATTATGTAGCCCAGGCCGGATGGAGTGTTTCTATCAAAAGGATACCAGAAGCCATGGGAGGCTACTTAAAATTTGGTATGACTTTTATGATCCTGATTTTTATTTTCGGGCATCATGACATTTACCACTGGACACACGCCCATCTTTACGATAAATCAAGTGAACACTATGATAAAATTCTAGATGGAAAAAGGGGTTTTTTAAATATTCCTTTTTATTCAGTTAGATTAGCCTTATACACCATCATCTGGGTTGGGTTTACTCACTTGTTTAGAAAGCAATCTTTGCTAGAAGATGCAAACGGAGGACTAGATCACTACAAAAGATCCTTTACCTATGGTGCCATCTTCGTGGTGCTGTTTGGCGTTACCTCGTCAACATCAGCTTGGGATATACTGATGAGCATCGATGCGCATTGGTTTAGTACCCTTTTTGGATGGTATATTTTCGCTGGCATGTTCGTAAGCTTCTTTGCCATGATGTGTTTATTTATCGTGTATTTAAAAAGTAGAAATTACATGGGCCATGTAAATGAAAACCACATGCATGATGTAGGTAAATTTATGTTTGCCTTCAGTGTATTTTGGACCTACTTATGGTTTTCACAGTTTATGTTAATTTGGTATGCCAATCTTCCCGAGGAAGTTGTTTATTATAAGGTACGTTGGGAAAATTATAAAACGCTATGGGCTGGCAATTTCCTAATAAACTTCATAGCCCCATTCCTTGTTTTAATGACGCGTGATGCGAAACGAAAACTTCAGATTTTAACAGTTGGTGGGATAATCATTTTAATAGGCCATTGGATTGATGTATATGTTATGGTAATGCCAGGAATCATTGGGACCAATAAATACCCTGGGTTTATTGAAATAGGTACAGCAATGTTCTTCTTAGGAGCGTTCTTACTAGTGACCTACAAAGAATTAACCAAGGCAGCATTGGTACCCAAGAATCATCCAATGTTACAAGAAAGTTTACATCACCACATTTAACCGGTTTTTTAAAAAAAAAGAAATTCTACTTAGAAAAAATAGATAAAATGACAAGTTTATTAGTATTTATAGTTTTAATTCTAGCTACCATTACTATAGTGAGATTAGTTAGAGTGTTAGAATTGGTTAACGAGTTGCGTGGTGAAGAGGAACCTGTAACCAATACCGATAATAAATTCAATTCGCGAATGATGTTGGTATTCCTTTTTGTAGGCTTGCTAGGAATGCTTTATTTCACCTTGGATGCCAAAAAATATTTGCTGCCAGTTTCAGCATCAAAGCACGGGGTAGAAACGGATGCATTGTTGGATATTAATTTTGCACTTATCATAGTTGTTTTTGTAATTACCCAAATATTGCTTTTTTGGTATGGATTCAAATACAGAGGCGACAAAAACAGAAGAGCTTATTTTTACCCTGACAACCATAAATTAGAATTCATTTGGACAATCATCCCAACCATAGTATTAGCTTCATTGATTGTATACGGTTTAAAGGTTTGGAATGCCATAGTAGCCCCAGCCCCAGCCGATGCTCAAGTGGTTCAGGTATACGGTAAACAATTTAATTGGATCGTTCGCTATGCAGGAGAAGACAATAAGCTGGGCAAATCGAACTATAGATTGATAGGCGATGGAAATGAATTAGGAGTAGATACCAATGATGTGGCGGCACGTGATGATAAATTTATTGCTGATACCATGCACATACAAGTTGGGTCTAAAATACTTTTTGTATTCAACGCTCGCGATGTAATACACAGTGCATATTTTCCTCACCTCCGTACTCAAATGAACTGTGTGCCAGGAATGAATACACAATTTTATTGTGAACCCACCATAACCACAGATAGCATGAGAGCCATTACAGGTGATGCTAATTTTAACTACGTTTTATTATGCAATAAAATTTGTGGTGCAGCACATTACAATATGAAGATGATTTTAAAAGTAGATTCTAAAGAGCAGTATCAAGAGTGGTATAAATCTACCGCACAATATGTGATAACAAGGCCTGAAGCAGCACCTATAGCTGATCCAGCTGTAACAGCTCCTATTGATTCTGCAGAAGGAAAAACGGCTGTTGTATCCTTGCCGGTTAAACAAGGGCTCTTACGTTAAACAATAAATTTAAAACAGAAATGAAATTTTTATGTTTATAACAATAATTTCAGTTCATCAATAAAGATTCAATATACACATGTCATCTAATTCAAAAGAAACATTTATTCACCCTCAAGATGTAGAACTTGGTTTTATGGATCATGCTCACCATGGTGATCATGGACATGATGAGCACGGAGGCCATCACCATAAGGAAACCTTTATTACCAAGTACATTTTTTCTCAAGATCATAAAATGATCAGCAAGCAATATTTGCTTACGGCTGTAATCATGGCTTTCTTTGCTATGGCCATGTCTTTGATTTTTAGACTACAACTTGGTTGGCCGGAAACTAAATGGGCATTTCTAGAAAGTATCATTGGGCATCATGGAAAAGATGGAAAATTAAGCCCTGACTTTTACCTCGCATTGGTAACCATCCACGGAACCATAATGGTGTTTTTTGTACTTACAGGTGGTTTGTCTGGAACGTTCTCCAATTTGTTAATCCCACTTCAAGTAGGAGCTCGCGATATGGCCAGTGGTTTTCTGAATATGTTATCCTATTGGTTCTTCTTCCTGAGCTGTGCTGTGATGACCATGTCAGTCTTCATTGAAGCAGGTCCTGCTAGTGGTGGATGGACAGTTTATCCTCCGTTAAGTGCATTGCCGCAAGCCATGCCCGGATCGGGATTGGGAATGACCATGTGGTTAGTTAGTATGGTACTGTTTATTGCTTCATCCCTCCTAGGTGGTATTAACTACGTTTGTACCATCATCAACATGCGCACTAAAGGTATGTCCATGACCAGAATGCCGCTTACCATTTGGGCATTTCTTATCACAGCAATTTTAGGTATTTTATCCTTCCCCGTTTTGTTTGCCGCTGCGTTACTGCTATTATTTGACAGAAGCATGGGCACTAGCTTTTATCTATCTGATATTTTTATTGGAGGAGCTCCTTTAGATGCGGCTGGAGGAAGTCCAATATTGTACCAGCATTTGTTTTGGTTCTTAGGTCACCCAGAGGTTTACATCGTATTGCTTCCAGCTTTAGGATTGGCTTCTGAAGTAATTTCAACTCAAAGTAGAAAACCCATCTTTGGTTACAAGGCCATGATCGGATCCATGTTGGTTATAGCATTCTTAAGTTTCATCGTATGGGGACATCACATGTTCATTACTGGGATGAATCCTTTCCTTGGTTCAGTGTTTGTTTTTACCACACTTTTGGTGGCTATTCCATCTGCAGTTAAAGTGTTTAATTATATTGCAACCATTTGGAAAGCAAATATCAGCTATAGCCCAGCAATGTTATTTGCGCTAGGGTTGGTTAGTTTTTTCATAAGTGGTGGATTAACCGGAATTATTCTAGGCGACAGTGCTTTGGATATCAACATACATGATACTTACTTTGTGGTTGCCCACTTCCATATAGTGATGGGTAGTTCTGCAATCTTTGGTATGCTTGCAGGAGTGTATCATTGGTTTCCTAGAATGTATGGCAGAATGCTGAACAAGCGTTTGGGCTATCTGCACTTTTGGGTTACAATTATTTGCGTGTATGGGGTGTTTTTCCCAATGCACTTTGTGGGCCTTGCTGGTGTGCCTAGAAGATACTATGCCAACACCGCCTATGCTGGTTTTGATGGCGTGATAGATATCAATGAATTGATAAGTGTGTTTGCCATAGCAGCAGGATTGGCTCAACTTATTTTCGCTGTGAATTTTTTCTATTCTATGTATAGAGGCCCTAAGGCTTCGCAAAATCCATGGAATAGCAATACACTTGAATGGACCGCCCCGGTAGAGCATTTGCATGGCAACTGGCCAGGAGCCATTCCTGTAGTACACAGGTGGGCTTATGATTATAGCAAACCTGGTGCCGATGAAGATTACATTCCACAAACGGTACCTTATATAGAAACCAAGAACAGTAATCTCCCTGGTGAAGAATAAAACAGAAAGCTGCCCTTAATAAAGGCAGCTTTTTTTTGCAGTGGATCTTTCGATTGAATGGGTTGCTTTATATCCCCTACTAAAATTGATGGTACAAAAAGAGGATAAGAGCCAACATGCAAGGATGGAACATGGATTCAAGTTAATGCTACAGCTCATGTATTCATTTTTTTCTTCTTCCCCACCAGATTAGAAATCCAGTAATGGGTAACGAAGCCACAGTGAGGCTTGTAGCAAATACTAATATTTGACCAGTGAGCCCAGCAATTTTTCCGATATGTATATCGTAATACATGCTTCTAATTTTTTGACCGCCATTGTATAATTGAGGATCATCTACTGTAAGTAATGCGCCAGAGTATTGGTTGTAGTAGTAACTTTTGCTTTCAAACCAGGTCTTATCACATATGTTGGAGGTGATGGTGAAAGGGTCATTGCTTTTTTGAGGGAGATAGAGGTAAAATGCCTTTGCATTAGGTTCTGATTGAAGTACCCGTCTAAATAAATGATCCTCCATCGACAAGGAGTCATTGAAATTTGATGAAGTTGATGTTGATTTAGGATCAGGCCAAGAAACATAGGGTTTCCCCCCTGAGGAAATGAAAAAAATAGATTTATCCATCCAATCAAAACTCCAACACAATCCCGTTATGACAATAAAAATTGCAATCCAAGTTGTATAGAATCCCAAGATACTATGCAGATCAAAATTTTTTCTTCGCCAAAGCGTAGTGTTCTTCCATTTGAAAAGCAATCTTTGAGAACGATTAGAGCGGTTGCGTGGCCACCATAATATGATCCCTGAAACAATTAGTATTAAAAATATAAGCGTTGCATAGGCTACTATCGTAGATCCAATTTCGCCAAGGAGTAATTGAGTGTGAATGCGTATGACCCAATCAAAAAATAAAGGTTCATTGTGAATTACCTTTAGCACAGACCCGCTATATGGGTTAATAAAGACTTTGGTGAACTCATGGCTTTCATCATCTGGTGCCCAATAGGCTAATTCTGCTGGCCTATTTTTAGCGGGATAAGAAATGCTTTGAATGGGTAAGTCACCAAAATGTGGTTGTGCTATTTTTTTTAAATTTGAAGGACTTAAATAAAGGGTGCTCTCAGCATTCACTTTTCTGTAAGGGTACAGGAAATCTGATATTTCAGATTCAAAAGCCCATATAGCTCCGGTAATTGCCACCACCAAAACTACCAAGCCTGAAAGAAGCCCAAGAATTAGGTGAAGGTTTAATACAAATTTTCTAAATGTCATATTAAAACCTATAGTTTAAGGCAACTCTAAAGTTTCTCGGAGCAATCATGTTGCCACTAAAATAAGCTTGATTAGGATCATCATTAGAGTTCCACCAGCCGGTAGAAAAAACCCTTTCGTTGGTTAGGTTAAATACATTACACTGGAAGCTCCATTTTTTATAGTCATAAGTCACATTTGCATCATAAAGTGCATAGGCAGGCAGCGCCTTATACTTGTCCTTTGGATTGGTCCAGCCTGCCCATACCACACTAATTTGATCAGAATATTGGCTGCCGATTCCCAAAGATACTCCCTTTATTTTGCCTTTCGTAAATTTGTACCGTATCATAATATTCGAAATATTTTTGGCAACACCATAATTTGGAAATCCAATCATAGAGGAGTCTACATCATCAGTTATTTGGGCATCGGTAAAGGTGTAGTTAAAATTTAGAATTAACTGTTTGGTAATGTTCCCGATCACACCTAATTCAAAACCTTGACTGGTGATTTCACCTCTTTCTTCATAAAAAGTTGTTTGAGGATTTTGTACCAATACATTTTTTTTAACGGTATTAAAGAGAGAACTGTTAATAGCAAGTTTTTTATTTATTTCAGCTTTAAAACCAAGTTCAATATTGCTACCGGTAAGTGGGGTAGGTAAAGTTTGATCGGCTTTGCGTCCTGTTTGCGGTAGAAATGTTTGGTCATATAAAAAATAGGCTGAACTACTTGACGATATCAAATAAGTGAAACCTACTCTCGGTGTAAACTTATGATCATTCACTGTCATGCTATCCCAGCTTGCAAATGATTGTGTAAATGAATACCTCCCAGCAAGCGTTAGAACATATTTGTTAAAAAATTTGATGTGATCTTGGCCATACCAAGCAGCCCATTGTGTACCAATTTCAGTTGCCGGAAACATAGCGGTATCTTCTGTCCAGCTTCTGTCTAAATTGTAGACAGGGTTATAAATGTTTAAAGGATTGTTTAAACCCCAATTGTCAGAGCCGGCTTCGCCCCATGCGCTGTTAACCCAAGTACTGCCCAGATCAACACCGGTTAGTAGATGATGGATTATGGAATTGCCAGTTTCAAATTTGCCATCAATAAATGACTGTGCAGATCTAACGCCATTCTTCCAATCAATAAATGAAATTTGCCTGTACAATGTGTCAAATGTTTGGTTGATACCTGCTACATACATGGCATCCCCCTGATACAATCCACGAACATCGGCTATTTGAGATTTAATATGCCAGCCATTGCGAAATTTATGTTGGTGGGAGATTTTCAAATAATTATCGTCCGTTTCAATGCCGTGCAGTGCATAGGGATCGTTGAAATTAAAGGTTTCAGGAAACAAAAAGTTGGCTCCATCATAAGATAAGTTATTGGAGTTATCGGCTTTAAATCTTCCATCCATCCTATTCCATTCCACCTGAAGGAACCCATCGCTACAGTAGGTATATCTGGCAGCAGCTAAGGCAAAGTAGCGGTGAGCTTTATAAAAGTCGTAGAAGGATTGAGTATGTTGTAAACCTGCTACAGCACGGTAACTCCATTTACTTTTGGTTTTTAATTTACCACCAAAATCAAAACCTGTTCTGATAAGGTTAAAACTACCACCACCTAACAATAGCTCTTTAGTGGTGATTCCATCAGGTTGTTTAGTTACTTCATTTAACAACCCGCCTGGTTCGCTATTGCCAATCATAAAACCTGCTGGTCCTTTCACAAATTCTACTCTATCGATCATGAATGCATCTGACTGTTGGTTCCACCAATAACTACCAACTCCATTTCTAAAAATATTGTTAGTGGCATCGGTTCCTCTTATTACGAAGGCAATATCATTGTCATTGCCATATTTTTTACTGATCCCACTCGTGAGGCGTGCCATTTCGCCAGTGCCTGTGATACCAAAATCTTTAAGCGTTTGTTGAGTTGCAACAGAAATATTTTGTGGTGTTTCTAGCAGTGGCATGGTTAGCCGGAGTGATGCAGATGGAAGTTGCTCAATGTAATTCGTTTGCCGCCTTGCATCAATCTGTACTTCGGCTAATTCTTTATTTGATTTGCTTAATTTAAATTCATTCAATGTAGTGGTTTGGTTATTGTAGATGGATACACTGGTAGAATCAGTTATTGAAGTAATACTTTTAAAAATTAAAGTGTATTGGCCTACTGGCAATTTAGTAAAACCAAATTGACCATTCAGGTCGGTTTGTGTAGCAAAATTGGTACCCACTACCAAAATATTAATCAAAGCAGCAGGTTCTTGATCTTGATAGTGAATTTTGCCTTGAAGTTGGCCATGCTGTGCTTCCAGTGGAAGGGTTAAAAAATTAGCTATTGCTATGAAAAAGATGATTAAGCGCATTTTAGAGGGTGAAATTGAGACGGCAAATCTCTTCTTTAGAATGATTCTAAACAAATTTCAGATCTCATTTATTTCGCTGATTTGATTAATCGCTTGATTATTAGCGAAAAAAATAGTGGACTAAGAATTAAGTTTTTTATCAGCAGGATACTAGCCATGGAAATGGCGGTAGTAATTCTTGAAATTAAAATCCTATCCAATAAGGGTGTGAAGGTTTTTAAAATTTTCTAATGATGATAACACCCGCAATAATAAGCGTAAGCCCGAGTATTCTGTAGGCATTGATTGGGTGTACACCAGTGTTCATCATACCGAAATGATCAATTACCAGTGTCATGGTCATTTGACCTGCAAGAATCAGGCTAAAGCTTAATGCTGAGCCCAACCTTGGGATAAGATAGATGAGCGAAGTTACATAGAAAGCGCCCATGATACCACCAGTCCAATCAATGAGGTTGGTATTTTTAATGAATTGAAAATGACTTAAGCTCTTTGTGAAAACAGCGTAAAGAAAGATAGAAATAGTACCAATTATAAATGATGCCAATGACCCGGTGATTGGATTTTGAAGGGCTTTTGATAGATTGCTATTAATACCAGCTTGAATGGGAAGTATTACGCCAGCTACTATAGCTATGATGATAAATAAAATGGAATGGTTCATTGTCTTTAAAAATTATTTTGAATGATGAAGTAGCCTGGCTACATATTTTCCAATTATGTCGAATTCAATGTTAACCTTTTGACCGTGCCTAAGTTGATTAAAATTAGTATGTTCAAAGGTATAGGGGATGATCGCAACGCTAAAAGAATTTGTAAGGCTATCAACCACGGTAAGGCTTACTCCATTTACGGTAATGCTACCTTTAGGAACTGTAATAAAATTATCAGCAGGTTCGTAATTAAAATAAAACCTCCAGCTCCCTTGTTCTTCTGCAATGGAAGTACAAGTAGCAGTAGTGTCAACATGACCTTGTACCAGGTGCCCATCTAAGCGATCGTCCAGTTTCATACAGCGTTCCAAGTTAATAAAATCGCCAACCTTGAGGTGGCTTAAATTGGTTTTTGATAGAGTTTCGCTAATGGCTACTACTTCGTAGGAAGTGTTATCGCAATTTACAACTGTAAGACAAATGCCATTATGCGCTACGCTTTGATCTATTTTCAACTCGCTTGCCATTGGTGCTTCAATTCCTATGGTTAAATTTCCAGCAGTGGAGGTCAAGTTTTTTACGCGCCCTAATTGTTCTACTATACCTGTAAACATATTACTAATTTAACGGGCTAAGATAGGTTAGTAGTGCGACATTTTATAAAATAATTTTCTGAAGATAAGTTATACCTTTGCTGCTTATCAATTTGAACATGCGTTGGATCAAAGATATTGGCATTTTACTTTTTAGCCTTTATGGCCTCTTGGCATTCATTGTGGTATTTATACTTGCTTTTGTAGCTTACTTTATTGTATTCAGCTTTACCTCCAAAGTTAAGGCTCCTTACATTGCACATCGATACGTAAGCAGGCCGCTAGGCAAAACGGTAATGATGATTTTTTTTATCAAAGTTAACATACGAAATAAACATTTGATTGATGCCAATAAAACTTATGTGATGGTGGGCAATCATCAATCTTTATTAGATATACCAATTTTTGCCTATGCAAGCAGCAATGTTTTTAGGTATTTATCAAAAGAAGAGATGACAAAAATTCCGATTTTCGGATATGTAATTAAACGATTGTATTTAAGTGTAAATAGGAAAAGTAAAGAGGATAGAGCCAGGAGCATGGACGCCATGATTAAATCAATAAGAGAAGGCATTTCAGTGTTTATTTGTCCAGAAGGCACACGGAATAAATCAACAGATCCTTTATTAGATTTTAAAGATGGCGCTTTCAGATTGGCAGTTCAAGCTCAAGTGCCCTTAGCAGTAATTACACTTAAAAATAGTGGCAAGATGCTGAGTCCATTTCGACTGACCTCCTTAAGGCCGGGAGTCATTACTGGAGCATGGTCTGAACCGATTGAAACCAAAGGATTAACAGCAGATGATGTTCCAATCTTAAAGCAGCGTGTGAGAGCACAAATGCTTGCTGTATTAAAAGATTAAAAAACAATGTAGCAACCTGGTTGTTTTAATTTAAAAACGAGAAAGAAGTGTATACAAGTTCCCAACATTGGATCAAAACATTAGAAGCAGCAGGAGAATTAGTGCGCATATCCAAGCCCATTGATCCGTCATTAGAGATTACAGAAATTACAGATCGCATTTCAAAGGTTTATGGACCAGCATTACTATTTGAGCAAACTGGAACAAAATTTCCAGTATTAATCAATAGTATGGGTACCGAAAAAAGGATGGCCATGGCATTAGGCGCAAGTAGTTTGGATGACATTGGTAAAGAAATAGAAAAACTATTTCATGATTTTACTTCGCCAAAGGAAGGCCTAATAGAAAAGCTTAAAATGCTTCCCAAGCTTGGCCAAATAAGTACATGGATGCCAAAGGTATCCAAAGGAAAGGGCGCCTGTCAAGAGGTGGTGATGGAAAAACCCGACTTGAATCTGCTGCCGATTTTAAAATGTTGGCCTAAGGATGGAGGTCCTTTCATTACCCTGCCAGTGATCCATACCAAGGATCCTATTACAGGGGCGCGCAATGTGGGCATGTATCGAATGCAACAATTTTCTGCCACCATGACTGGCATGCACTGGCACCGACATAAAGTAAGTGCAAGGCACTTTAATGAGTATAAAAAATTAGGCAAACGAATGCCAGTGGCAGTGGCCCTCGGTGGCGACCCCGTTTATGCCTACAGTGCCACGGCTCCTTTACCTGATGGGGTAGATGAGTACATGTTAGCCGGGTTTATTAGAAAGAAAAATGTATCATTGGTTAAATGCCTAACCTTAACTAAGGAGCAATATGGCATTGATATAGAAGTGCCAGCCGATTCCGATATCATAATTGAAGGTTATGTTGATCCTTCAGAAGAATTTATTTTAGAAGGACCCTTTGGCGATCACACCGGCTATTATTCGCTTCCTGATTATTATCCTCGCTTTCATGTCACTGCCATTACCCATCGGCATGATGCGGTATTCCCTGCCACCATTGTGGGCATTCCACCCCAAGAAGATGCATGGATAGGAAAAGCAACAGAACGAATTTTTTTAGCACCCATTAAAATGACTATGGTTCCTGAAATTATGGATATGGTATTGCCCATGGAAGGGGTGTTTCATAACCTGGTCATAGTTAAAATTAAAAAAGATTATCCTGGTCAAGCCATTAAAGTAATGAATAGCTTGTGGGGTGCTGGCCAAATGATGTTTACTAAGATGATGGTGGTAGTAGATGGCGATGTAAACATTCATGATAACACAGCGGTTGCACGGTATATTAGCAAGCATGTTCACCCACAGCACGATTTCATTTTTACACAAGGCCCTACAGACGTATTGGATCACAGCTGCAGCACCATGGCTTATGGTGGTAAGATGGGGATTGATGCCACAGAAAAATTGCCAGAAGAGCTTTCCGGCAGAGGAACCAACGCTGTCCAATCACCAACAGTTATCCACTGGGATGCAATCAGGCAAAATTATCCTGAGATTAAAGAGGTTAATGATTCGCTATTGCATCATAATATAAATGTAGTATTCATTACCATTGAAAAGAATAGAAAAGGTCATGTTAGGCAGGTAGCTCGCCAACTTTTTGAAGAAGCACCCTTGCAACAAGTGAAGCTTTTTATATTTTTAGAGCACACCCTTTCAGTAGAAAGTATAGCCGATGCCGTATGGCGATTTTCAAACAATGTAGATCCCAAGCGCGATGCCATCATTAGCGATGGAGCTTGGGCCCAGGCTGCATTTGATGGAACAAGGAAAACCAAAGAACATGATGGATTTGAAAGAGATTGGCCCAATATATTAGTAAGTACACCAGAAACTATTGCTAAAATAGATGCAATCTGGAGTGAGTTAGGTTTAGGGCCTCTTATATCATCACCGTCATTAAAATATGCCCAACAGCTTTATGGACAAGAAGCTGTGGCCAACTAAGGGTAAAAATTAGCAAAACAAGGGAAAACCGACTTGGTTTCTAGAGCTCTTTGGCTTAATTTTGTGAAACGCATGAGCAGCATTAGCCTACCCAAAGTAGCCAAATATATGATCAACGGAGAATCTACCATTCACCTGCCCAAAATAATTATAGCAATAGATGGATACAGTAGTTGTGGTAAAAGTACCTTGGCCAAAGCCTTGGCAAGAGCACTGGGATATAGGTTTATAGATAGTGGAGCCATGTACAGAGCAGTAACCTTAAGTATGGTGGAGGAAAATATTGGCATAGAAACGCTGTTGAAATTTGATGATCAAGAAATGAAAGAGTGGTTAGATAACATTCACATTACTTTTGCGGTTAATGAGGATACAGGTTTTTCAGAAGTGCAATTGAATGGAGTGAATGTAGAGCGTAAAATAAGAGATATCAAAATATCAGATTTGGTGAGTCCCGTAAGTGCCTTGCCCATGGTGCGGCATCGTATGGTAGCGTTACAAAAAAGCTATGGCACTAAAAAATCGGTGGTGATGGATGGCCGTGATATTGGAACTACTGTGTTTCCTACAGCAGAACTTAAAATATTTATGACAGCCCGACCAGCAGTGCGAGCCAAGCGTAGGTTTGAAGAATTGAACGCCAAAGGTTTTATGGTAACAATGGACGAAGTGTATGACAATATCAATAATCGCGATTATGCCGATACACATCGTAAAGAAAGCCCATTGCGGCAAGCAGAAGACGCCATATTACTAGACAATAGCGATATGAATGAACAGGAGCAATTGCAATTTGCGCTAGATGCTGTGTTGCAAGTGAAGAAAAAATTGGGCAATTAAATAAATTTATAATTTTTAAAAAGTTGAAGGTAACAATAGATAAAAACTCTGGATTTTGTTTTGGTGTAGTCTATGCTATTCAAAAGGCGGAAGAAGAGCTGGCGCTGAGCGATAAATTATATTGCCTTGGCGATATAGTGCACAATAATATGGAAGTTGATCGTCTTACGGCAAAAGGATTGGAAATCATCAATCACGATGATCTAAAGAACCTAAATGATTGCAAAGTATTGATAAGAGCTCATGGCGAACCACCAGAAACCTATAAGATAGCGATGGCTAACAATCTTGAACTGATAGATGCATCTTGCCCGGTGGTGTTAAAATTGCAAAACAGGGTTCGCACCAGTTTTGAAGATGTAGAAGAGCAAGATGGGCAAATAGTTATCTATGGTGAACAAGGTCATGCAGAGGTGAATGGCCTAGTAGGACAAACCCGGGGAAAGGCAATCATCGTAAAAACGGAAGAAGATCTGGAGCAGATAAATTTTGAAAAGCCGGTGTATTTCTTTTCGCAAACTACTAAGAGCACAGCAGGATTTGAAAAGATGAAGCAAATGATAGAAACACGAATGGTGAAGGCCGAAGGTTGGGTAGATGAACAAAATTTTAAGAGTAACGATACGCTATGCCGTCAAGTAAGTAACAGAGAACCGCAGCTACGTAAATTTGCCACCGAACATGATGTAATCATCTTTGT
>JBDKJS010000088.1:0-23118 GCA_039806065.1 Bacteroidota bacterium
GAGGCCACCATGGCTCAAGGTATCAGAAATAATCACTTCGTTTTTAATTGATGTAATCCCTCCTTTACCGCTGTCTAAATTCATATCAATAACAGTGTGCATTAGATTTAGTGGTTGCGCCTGATTGACATTGTAAGCCGGAAAATATTCACTTGAAATATGAAACAAATCATACAAATTGCTGCTATCAGGGTGAGGTAATACTAAAACGCCTTGCTCAATGTTTAAACCATAAGGATATAAACCTGGATCGAAAGTGGCAGTTCCCGGATTAAAATTACTGCTGTTCAACATGGGTTGGTGAAAACGATTGTATAACAGTTGACCATTGGTATAGAACAATAAATTACCTGCTGTGTCGCAAATGCTGGCATTGGTTATAAAAAAACCTAAATCTCTAATTAACGAAAATGTATCAACACTGCCGTTGTCAAAACTAATACCCATATTTTGATTGGCATAAAAACCTAACATCCAAACCTTATCTCTGTTTTGAGCATTTAGTTGGACAACCATTAAAAAGAAAAATCCTAAAACATATTTGTTCATAACATTATAAAACAAAAGGCAGCCCGAAGGCTGCCCTTTCAGCTAAATTATTTGATTAAAACTAAATTGCCTATATTAATAGGGTTTCCATTCAATGAATATTCATATAAATATAACCCGCTTAACTGTTCTGATAAATCTACTGCAACTTTATGGATACCTATTGATTCTTGTATCATTATAATTCTTCCCGTAACATCCTTAATTTCAATCCTCACTTTATCGTTTTCTTGAATTGAATAACTTTCAAATTGAAATATTTGGTTAGATGGGTTTGGATAAACTTGAATCGCGTTGTTTAGATGATTAATTGTTATAACCCTTCTTTTCCGCATTGCAATATTGGCACACAAATCTTGGTCATTAAATATTAAATCAGGGTTTTGTGAATAAACAATAGCACGCGCTTCGTAAACAGAAGGCCCTCCAATATAGGGGAACAGAAACGAAGGGTAAATTATACATGCTAAATTGATAATTACGGAAGCTATATTAAGCATTGTGTGCTTGTTTTTTCTTCCGAAAGTTATGTTTCATTCGTTGAATTTCCTATTGCTCAATTGCTAAAAAATTAAAGTCGTGTTGCTAAAGCTGATGAGTCGGGCTGTTTCAAGATGGTAAGCTGATAGATGCTTGATAGTATGCACCAATGATAGGTTTTAAAATTGGGTGATGGCTTTGGTGCGTTGTTTGGTGGGGTGAGGTGGGCATGAATAAGTGGAGTGCGTAAGCTATTTGTTGAGAGCGGTGGGGCATGGTAGCCTGCAGGGTTGGCCCGCCCCCGATAGAGGCAGGTAGCTGCTGCCCGCAGGGCAGCACTACGGCCGATAGCGGGATGAGGCGCTTGGTTTATTGTTAAGAAGATTTGGTTAGAAAAAATGATGGCATGGGTAACAGCTGATGGCCCAATGATAGGGCTGTGGGATGAAGCTGAAGAAATGTAATGTTTGGCGTGAAAATGAGGATTGGCCGGATAGGAAGTTGTGAATAATGATCGAATGGCTGGGCTTGGGAAATGAATGGGATGGAAAAAAAAGGATGGAAGGAAGAAGTGGAATGCCCTACTGGTGCTGCCTTGGAGAGGCATGAGGTGGGTTGGACTGGTGGTGTATGGCTGGCGAGGTGACTATTGAATGGTAGTTATTAATAAATAAATGAAAGTGAAAAAATAGTTTGGTAAAATGTAAGAGGAGAAGAATTATTTTAGTGCCTTGTACTAAAAAAGATCGTTAACCAATAATAAATGTAAGAAAAGCACGTTTTAGTGCTTTCTTGCGCTACAAAACCATCGGAGATTGAACCAATACGTAAAGGTAGTTTTTACCATCATTACATTAGCTACCGTAATATCACTTTCATGGGGTCGCCCCACTATGATAACGGCCACTGTGCTGGAGGCTGCACCACTGGTGCTTGACAGCGATTCTACTGCGCTACCATTTCCTTTTGACGACAGGCATGCCGATCCATACAATGAACCACCGCCAAGTAGCCCACTGGCATTACCGGATCCGGCAAATATTAAAACGGAAGTGGAATATGACTTGGATAACCACCAATACAATATAAGTGAGCGGATGGGTGATTTGTTTTACCGAAACCCATCGTACATGACGTTTGAGGAGTTTAAGGAATCGCAATTTAAGAAATCGACCAGGGCATATTTTAAGCAGCGAAGTGAGGAGGATGACAAGTTGAATAAAAAATCGCTGATACCGGGTATTAAGATAAACAGTGTAATTTTTGATCGAATATTTGGTGGAACGAATGTGGATATAAGGCCTCAGGGGAGTGCTGAATTAATATTTGCCTTGAATACAAATAAGAATGGCAACCCGAGTATTCCGGTGAGGCAGCGGAAGATCACTACTTTTGATTTTGATGAGCAGATACAGATGAATGTGACGGCTAACATAGGTGAGAAAATGAAGTTGAGCACGAACAATAATACGCAAAGTACTTTTGATTTTGAAAATAGGATGAAGCTAGAATACACTGGCTATGAGGATGACATTATTAAAAAGATAGAGGCCGGAAATGTAAGTTTTCCGAGTACACGGTTAATCGATGGATCTCAGACGCTGTTTGGTGTGAAAACGCAACTTCAATTTGGAAGACTTACCGTTACGAATGTGTTTTCGCAGCAGCGAGGTAATAGTAATTGCATAACGGTGAATGGCGGAGCGCAAACTACTTTTTTTGAGATCAGGGCCGATCAATATGAAGTGAACAAACACTTTTTCCTAGGGCAGTATTTTAAGGATCAATATGACAATGCGCTAAAAGATTTGAACTTAATCAATAGTGGTGTGAATATTACAAGGATAGAAGTTTGGGTAACGAACACACAGAATGCGACTACGGATAATAGAAATGTATTGGCACTAACAGATCTGGGTGAATATAATTTTGATACATCACAATCACTGGTAACGCAGCGTTTCGGCCGCGAGCCAGACAATAAATCCAATGACTTGTTATTGAACGGGGTGATAGATACTTTATCAAGTTCCACGTTTCGCGATCCGGGCACAGCTGCGCTTAGTCAATTTGGTAATGTGTACAACTTCTCTGACCAAAAGAACTATGCTTTGGTAACACTGGCACGCAAATTACAGCCAAGTGAATACACGGTAAATAATAGATTGGGGTACATTTCTTTAAATGTTTCATTGAATCCAAATCAAGTGTTGGCGGTGGCTTATGAATACACGCTGAATGGGCGGGTTTACAAAGTGGGTGAATTGAGTACAGAAGGCATAGCCCCACCCCGAGCTTTGTTTGTAAAATTATTAAGGAGTAGAAACATCATTACTAAGTTTTACACTTGGGATTTGATGATGAAAAATATTTATTCGTTGAATGGGTTTAACATAGCAGAGAAGGATTTTAGATTGGATGTGATGTATCAGGATGATAAGGTGGGATCGAACGTAAACTTTATATCAGAGGGCTGCAGCACGGTGAATAGTGTGCAGTTGGTGCGGTTGTTTAATATGGATGATATGAATGTAAATCAAGATCCGCAGCCGGATGGTTTGTTTGATTATATACCGGGAATAACGATACAGCCACAGAATGGAAAAATAATTTTTCCAGTAAGAGAACCTTTTGGATCCTATTTGCGAACACGGTTTTGTGGTGATAGCACATTGGCAGAAAAGTATGCTTATGATGCTTTGTATGATTCTACGGTGGTGGCAGCAAGGCAAATACCGGAGAAGAATAAATTTTTGATAAAAGGATCCTATCAAAGTGGGGCTGGTAGTGATATACCCTTGAATGCGGTGAACCTGCCGCAAGGGTCGGTAAAGGTAAATGCAGGGGGGCGCCAGTTGAGCGAAGGAGCTGATTATACGGTAGATTATACCTTGGGGCGTGTAAAGATATTGAACACTGGAGTGATGTCTAGCAACTCGCCCATACAGATTTGCTTTGAGAGCCAATCACTGTTTGCGCTTCAAACAAAAACCATGTTTGGATCGCGCTTTGAATATTTTGTTCATAAAGACTTGCAGTTAGGTGGCACAGTGTTGCGATTGAGTGAACGCCCGCTAACACAAAAGGTAAACATAGGCGATGAGCCCATCTCTAACACCATGATAGGTGTTGACGGAAACTACCGAACGGAATCGAGATTTATTACCAAGCTATTGGATAAGCTTCCGCTTTATAATACGAAGGAGCCGAGCAGCATTACTTTGAGTGGCGAATTTGCCAGATTGATACCTGGCAATGCAAGGGCTATTAGCCGCAATGGCATTAGTTATATTGATGATTTTGAGGGTGCAGTAACACCACTTGATATTAGAAATCCAGGAGGGTGGTACATGTCGTCTATACCACATGATCAACCTGATTTATTTCCTGAAGGCAATACGGTGGACTCGTTGATAGCCGGGTATAACCGCGGCCGTATAAATTGGTATTTTGTGGATCCATTATTCCAAAGAGACATCCCGAGCCTTACTCCATCTAACATAGATCAAGTAGATTTTTGTAACAATTATACAAGGGAGGTTCGTCAAAAAGAAATTTTTCCGAACCGAGCAGAGCCCCAAGGCCCACAGGTTATTAACTGTACAAACATAGCATTTTACCCTGATGAACGCGGCCCATATAATTTTGATCCAGCTAATGGAAGTAGTATAAGTGCTGGAATAAATGCGAGTGGAAAACTAAACAATCCGAAAAGTCGTTGGGGTGGCGTAATGCGCAGGTTAGAGACCAACGATTTTCAGGCAAGCAATATTGAATTTTTAGAGTTTTGGATGATGGATCCTTTTGCCAACGGATCGCCCAACTCTGGCAATGGTGGCGAAATGTATATTAACCTCGGAACCATTTCAGAAGACATATTGCCTGATAACAAGCGTAGTTTTGAAAACGGATTACCCACACCCAATAATCCCACAGTTACATTTAACAGCAACTGGGGCCGCTACACTGATCCAAATACACCAAGCATAGTTAATGCGTTTGACAATGACGAACAAACTCGATCACTACAGGACGTGGGATTGGATGGATTGGACAATACGAATGAAAGTCAATATTTTGCTAATTATATAAGTAATATAATTGGAGCCTATGGAAGCACCTCTGCTGCAGCTGTAAATGCCGCTACCGATCCTAGTGCTGATGATTATAAATATTTTCAATCAAACACGTATAACAACAATGATGTGGGGGTATTGGATCGCTACAAGTACTTTAACAACATGGAAGGCAACTCGCCTGCCCCACCCGATCGTGATGGTTACCCCAATACGATAAGCACTGTGGTACCTGATGTGGAGGATGTGAACAAGGATAACAATACCGAAACTACCGAAGCCTATTTTCAATATAAAATAGATTTGCGACCAAGTAAAATGGTGATAGGTCAAAACTATATAACTGATATAGTAGAAGCACCGGCACCCACTAGCTGCAACACCAATGGTGTTACTCGATGGTATCAATTTAAAATACCGGTAACCAATCCGGAGAAAACGGTAGGATTTATAGAAAATTACAATAGGATAGATTTTATCCGATTGTTCATGCGCGACTTTGACTCACCAGTGATTTGCCGTTTTGCAAGAATGCAGCTGCTGCGGTCAGAATGGAGGCGCTACGTAACCAGCCTGCTAAACCCGGCAGAGTTTTCGCCAACACCTGAGGTGCCCGGCAATACCAGTTTTGATATTTTGAATGTGAGTCTGGAGGAAAATGGCAAGCGCGCTCCGGTGAACTACCTATTGCCTCCAGGAATTGAGCGCCAGATAGACCCTACTCAAACCCAGGTAGCCCGGTTAAACGAACAATCGCTTTCACTCAGGGTTTGCAATTTAGAGGATGGTGATGCGCGAGCTGCATTTAAAACATTGAACTATGATTTAAGGAATTATAAAAAATTAAAAATGTTTTTGCATGCTGAACCTATTGAAGGTCAGCTGAGCATTAGCAATGGAGATCTGACTTGTTTTTTAAGAATAGGCACCGACTTTACCTCTAACTATTATGAATATGAAATACCGCTGCAGGTAACAGCCATTAGCAGTGTGAGTGCAGTGAGTGATCCCTACCTGGTATGGCCCACAGGCAATGAAGTAGATTTAGATTTACAAAAGCTGGTGAATGCAAAATTGTTACGCAATAATGCAATCAGTCAAGGATTGCTCAATAGCTTTGCCCTACCCTACACTGTATATGATGGCGATAGAAAGATAACCATTAAAGGAAACCCTAATGTGGCCAATGTGCGTGCCGTAATGATAGGAGTGCGCAATCCTAGCAATGCGGGAGGAGGCCCACCGCTTTGTGGCGAGATTTGGGTGAACGAACTAAGGATGACAGATTTTGAACAAAGTGGAGGATACAAAGCTATAGCCAGTATTAATGCCAAGTTAGCCGATCTTGGAACCATGAATGTGAGCGGTGAGCACAGTAGTGCACAATGGGGTAATGTGGCTCAAAAGATTAATGAACGACAACGTTTTGCTTCCAGCTCTTATGATATGAGCACACAAGTGGAACTTGGTAAATTTATTCCGGAGAAAGCCAATGTAACAGTACCCTTTTACTTTAGCTATGGCGAAACTTTTGTAAAGCCGCAGTTTAATCCATTGGATCCGGATGTGAAATTAAAAGATGCCCTCAATAGTGTGAGCAACAAAGAAAACAGAGATAGTATAAGAACAAGAACCGAGGATTATACCCAAAGAAAAAGTTTAAACTTTACCAATGTAAAAAAGAATAAAAAACAAGGAGGCGGAGCACCCGGCAAATCAAAGATCTATGATATAGAAAACTTTAATTTGTCCTATACCTACAATGAGCTGTATCAACGCAACATCGTAACAGAATACAGCATAGCCAAACAACATACAGGCATAGTGGCCTATAATTTCTTTAATAGTGCCAAGCCTTTTCAACCATTCCAAAAGTCGAAAGCACTGAATGGAAAGTACCTGAAGTTGATTAAAGACTTTAACATAGGCTATGCCCCTACCAATATATCTATTAGGGGAACAGTAAACAGAAATTACAGTGAAACTCAGCTACGCAATAATATAGGAGCAGGATTTATAACAGTGCCCACATACATCAAATTATACAGGATGACACGCGACTATGATGTGAAATGGGATTTAACTAAATCATTAAAAGTAGATTTTAATGCACAAGCTCAAGCCAATATTGACGAACCATTTGGAAGGATAGATAGTGAACAAGCCAGAGACAGTGTGCTAACTAACATCAGGCGCTTGGGCAGGTTAATGAATTACCACCATACTACCAATGTAACTTACAATTTGCCACTAAATAAAATTCCAATTTTAGATTGGATCACCATCAACACTAGATACAGTGGTGATTATAGTTGGCAGGCAGCACCATTGGCCTTGGATAGTGCTAGTGGGCGCACCATCCCCAACCGCTTTGCGAATACGATTCAAAATTCGCAAAACACATCCATTAATGGTAATTTTAATTTACAAACGTTATACAACAAGGTTCCATATTTTAAAAAACTGTCGCAGCCAAAACCTGCAAAAAAAGAAGAACCAAAATCAAGACCCAAAAATAGTCCTACTGATAGTTTAGGAGTGAAGCCATTGGCAAAAGATACGCTCAAAAAATCAGAACCATTTTTAGAACCAGTATTTAAGACACTGGCCAATTTAGTAACCTCGGTTAAAACAATTAGCCTTACTTATAGCGAAACAAATGGAACCATGTTGCCAGGATTTTTGCCTACACCAGAATTTGGCGGGGTAAACCTTAACGCTGATCAAGGTTTTGCACCGGGCTTTGGATTTGTGCTTGGAAGCCAAAACACTCAGCAGTTGCGCAATGATATCATCCGATATAATTGGCTCACCCCCGACTCTCAATTAAATACCACATTTAACTTTACTCGTTTACAAAATTTTACTGCACGAGCAAATATAGAGCCTTTCAAAAATTTCAAAATTGAATTGAGTGCCAATAGAAATTTTTCACTCAATCATCAGGAGTTTTTTAGATTTGATGGTGTGGATCAGTACCGGACGTTTAGCCCAACAGAATCAGGAAATTTTAGTATGTCGTATCTTACATGGAGTACCGCGTTCGTAAAAGATGATAAGGATTATAGCAATGAAACATTTAGAAAATTTGATGCTTTTAGAAAAGAATACTCTCAATTATTGGCAGCGCAAAATATTAATTATGATGACAGCATTACTGCTGATGGATATTCGAAGGGCTATGGTGCCAATCAAGCAGAGGTTTTAAACTATGCATTTCTAAGTGCCTATAGTGGTAAGCCGGTGAGTTTAAATATGACCACAAGGTTTCCTAAAACACCAAGACCCAACTGGCGAGTAACCTATGATGGATTGTCAAAAATTAAATCGTTTCAAAAAATATTCCAAAGCTTTAACTTATCACATGGTTACCGCAGTTCATATAATGTAAATAGTTTTTTCCAAAACCTCAGTTATATAGAAAGTCAAAATGGAGATGCAGCCGCGCGCGATATCAATGCTAATTTTATACCTAAGTATGATATTCAAATGGTCACTATCACGGAGCAATTAGCACCTCTAATTGGTGTGGATATGACCCTGAAGAATAGCATGATGGTGAGAGTAGAGTACAAACGTGACCGCACACTCTCCCTTTCATTTGCCAACATTCAAATCACTGAAATTAAAGGACAGGATTATACAGTAGGTTTAGGCTACCGATTTAAAAAAGTAGCCTTACCATTTGTGAAAATAGGAAATAAAAAACTAGTGAATGATTTGAATGTTCGAGGCGATTTTAATCTGAGACAAAATAATACCATCATCAGAAAATTAATAGAAGGCACCAATCAACCTAGTGCAGGAACTACAAACATCGGCATTAAATTTTCGGCCGACTATAATATCAACGACCGCTTCAATATTAAAGCATTCTATGATAGGCAAGCCAATGAGCCTTTTGTAAGCAGTTCATTCCCGAATAGTAATACCAGAATAGGATTTAGCATACGGTTTTCACTAGCTCAATAAGTGAAAAAACAAAAGCGCTTAAAATTTTTTATCGTATGGCGTTCGATCCAAGATAGATCTGCCTAGTGTAACTTCATCGGCATATTCCAAACTATCGCCAATGGCAATTCCCCGGGCAATGGTACTCAACTTAAGGGCATCCAAACCCAAAGTATTGATCTTTTTAAAAATATAAAAGATAGTAGTATCGCCTTCCATGGTGGCTGGCAATGCCATTATTATCTCAGTAACAGCACCAGTAGCAATTCTGTTTAACAAATGATCCACAGTGAGGTCTGATGGCCCCTTGCCTTCCATGGGTGATATAATTCCACCCAATACATGATAGCAGCCTTTAAATTGTTGAGTTTGTTCAATGGCCATTACATCACGAATATCAGCCACTACGCATAGCTGTTTTGTATCGCGCTTGGGATCATTGCAAATGCGGCAGCGATTAGTGTCGGCCATATTAAAGCACACTTCACAATAGTGAATATCTGTAGTCAATCTTTTAAGCACGTCTGAAAATTTCACCACATCCTCTTTAGGATGTTCTAATAATTCAAGGACCATGCGCAGTGCCCCTCGCCTACCAATACCCTTAAGCCCTGAAAATGCTTCTACGGCATCGGCCAATACTTTAGATGGATAATCGCTCACGAAGCAAATTTACAATTAACATTCATTAGTTTGCAAAGTAAATATGGAAAGTAGCTATAGGTGCAATCACATTGCTACTATTGTAAAAAATAGCATCCTATGAATCCAAATATTATCCTCACCTGCGTGGTGCTGTACACCCTATTGTTGTTTTATATCGTTTGGCTTACGGGAAAGAATGCCAGCAATGAAACTTACTTTATTGGCAACCGGAATAGTAAATGGTATTTGGTGGCTTATGGAATGATAGGTGCCAGCTTATCAGGAGTAACTTTTATGAGTGTACCAGGAGATGTGGCTGCTCGCGATTTCACGTATTTCCAAATGGTGTTGGGCTATTTGCTAGGCTACTTGGTAATTGCCTTTGTATTGTTGCCCATTTATTATAAAATGCAATTAACCTCAATTTACACCTACCTTCATTCGCGATTCGGTCAATCGTCATACCGGACGGGTGCTTTCTTTTTCATTCTCAGCAGGGTTATTGGTGCCAGCTTTAGAATGTTTATAGTAGTGTATGTGCTCCAACGTTTTATGTTTGATACTTGGAATGTTCCTTTTGTGATTACCGTAGCCATTTTCATAGCATTAATTTTACTTTATACTTATCAAGGAGGGGTTAAAACCATCGTGTGGACAGATACGCTACAAACAACATTTATGCTGCTATCATTGATATTAACGGTAATACTTATCAGTAACAGATTAGATTTCGATTTTAGTACCTTATGGAGCACCCTTACTGCCGATGCTCATTTTCGAATTATTGAAACCAACGTGAATCATAAGTTTTTCTTCGCTAAAGATTTTTTTGGTGGAATGTTCATTGCGATAGCCATGACCGGCCTCGACCAAGAAATGATGCAAAAAAATATCAGTGTAAAAACATTAGGAGGCTCACAAAAAAATATGATGGTGTTTAGCATCATACTAATCGTAGTCAATTTTTTATTTTTAGTATTAGGGGTATTGCTACTGTTGTATGCTCAAAAAATTAACCTTAACCTACCCTCTAAAACAGATGATTTATTCCCTACCATAGCACTCAACACATTGGGCACTATATCGGCTATACTCTTCATCATTGGATTGATAAGTGCCGCATTCCCTAGTGCTGATGGCGCATTAACGGCACTTACCGCTTCATTTTGTATCGACTTTTTGAATTTAGAAAAACGCAATGATTGGAGTATTGAAAAAAAGACAGCCATGCGAAAAAAAGTTCATTTCGGATTTGCAGCCATTTTATTAATTACCATCATGCTGTTTTATTGGATTAATGATGAGGCCGTAGTGCGACAAGTATTTAAATTTGCCAATTACACCTATGGACCTCTCCTAGGTATGTTTTTCTTTGGTATTCTCACTGATCGAAAACTAACTGATCATCTTGCACCATTCATCTGCCTACTTTCACCCATACTGTGTTATGCACTAGATGCTAATAGCACGGTACTATTTAATGGATACAAATTTGGTAATGAATTATTGATATTAAATGGGTTATTTACTTTTATAGGAATGCTCCTAATCAGCAAGCGTGCAAAACATCATGCTGCTTAATAAAAAGATATTAATCGCATTATTTTCTATTATAGCGCTAGTACTATTTATAGCAATAGGTTTTTGTTATTACCCTTCTAGTGATGACTTATACTTTATTGATCAAACTAATAAACTTGGGCTGGTAAAATTGGTTCATCAAGAATGGACAAAATGGAATACCCGGTGGTGTAGTGTTGCAATCATGTATTTTATTATCAAGCTCACATCAGTGAATATAATTTTTTTTGGTTGCTATTTTGCAGTGAGCACTTGCATGCTTATTACATTGATTAAAAATTGGATGCAACAAGGCACCCATTATAATTACTTATTCGCAATTGGCTCCTTGATGGGATGGTGGCTATGCTTGCCTGATCCTGGTTCTCAATATTACTGGTTTACGGCACATGCTATGTACTTGCTTCCAGGAATGGCTCTTCTCTATCTACTTCAACACTTAACAAGTCACATAAGAATGTTGCCCGCAATAATCGCTGCATTAATTGTAGGTGGAGGAAGTGAGGCTACCGCCCTTGCTGCCTTAGGTTGTATTACCTTATATTTAATGTATAATTATATAAAATATAAATTTTTAGATACTAAAGCTCTAATCATTCTGCTTATCACCTTAGTATCCTTAGCCATTGCCGCAGTGGGTGGCGGAGCAATAAAAAGGAGTAACGCACTTCCTGCATTTGATTTGGTGCATACCATTAAAATGACTGCATACAGTGTTTATCAGTTAGTCACCAGCAAGGCTCTTGTAAGTATCTTCATATGGTTACTACTGCATATCATGCATTGGAAACATAAAAAATTAGCATCGCCTTCAATTATTATACTACTGCTCTTTGGTAGCATCACATCCATCGTTACGTGTGCATTGTTACAAGATACCATGCCCTGGCGGTGTTGGAGTTTATGGTTGCTATTTTTATGGATAGATATATTCCGCATGACCAATGTTAATATTGGTACTATCGCCCAAAAATATTTACTCCTTATGTTAGTTACGATCGGTATTTTTTACATTTCTTGGCAGCTATGGATTAGCATTCATTTAGCAATAAACATTAATGCAGCAGTAAAATCTAAAACTGACACTAATTTAAAAAGCATAGATTGGCCTATAAATCCATCAGCACCCCTGCATCAGAACTTTCTATATGAACCCAATAATAGTTACCAAAGAGCTTTATTACAAAAGTATATC
Organism: Bacteroidota bacterium; assembly: GCA_039806065.1. Taxonomy (GTDB): domain Bacteria; phylum Bacteroidota; class Bacteroidia; order AKYH767-A; family 2013-40CM-41-45; genus JBDKJS01. Next base: position 12,478 of record JBDKJS010000088.1, read on the forward strand.
AATACACAAAAAACAATTACTCCAATCGATCATACAAGGTAGACCGGGATATCCAAAAATTCTTTCAATTGGGTGCCATCGCCATGATAAGCTACAATTTTTCTTGGTTTAGTTTGTTCAACTAAATTTAATAAATCAAACCAATCTGCGTGGTCGCTAATTGGGATATTGCCATCGGCCCAATTAAATAGCTTGTTCCATCCGCTGCAGAAATATCTACCTACATTGGTATGCTTTTTAAAACTGTTAAGGGTGTGCATGTCGCATAGGTAAATCGTATTTTCAGAAGATTTCCATTTCTTGGAATGATAAGGAAGCGTGGAAGGAAGCAGCACTTGGTGCGAAAGATATACAGCATTAAATCTAGCAATTTCATGCTGTACCATTACCGGGCGATTTGGCATGTGTTGCTGAATTAAATGGAGCATTCGCTGCGCCTTTCCAAGAGCATAAACACCCACTACACATGGTCTGTGATCATTAATGAGCAATTCCATTGCCTGAATTGGGTCTGGATGCTTGCATCCATTTTTTGCAAAAGTAGTCTCAGTGATCAGCAGTGCAGCCTTTCGCCTTAAATCTACAGCGGTGCAGGAATCGTCAGCTTGCATTTTCCAGTCGCCAGTGATCAAACAATCAATATTGCCCGTAAAATGAACCATGGCACTTCCCAACATGTGCCCTGATGGCAGCAGTTGAAAAGGTGCATTGTTAATTTCAAAATCTTGATAATAGTCTACCAATACAAATTGATTTTTATCTAAATTTTTGTATCGAGCTTTCATCAAATGGTAGGTGGCCGGAGTACAATATGAAATACCATGACCCAAACAAGTGTGATCAGCATGAGCATGTGTAATGATACCATGATCCACGGGTTGGCGGGCATCAACCCAAACATTGTGGCTAGGAATATGAATGCCAGCAGCGCTTATTTGAATTCCATCAATAGCTATCATTCATTTGCTGGTGAAAAGAAATAACTTGTGGCAATAGCGCTTTTTCCTCGTTATTGGTAATTATATGTGATGCAAATGGGCTGCGTTGCTCATCGGTGAATTGCGTGGTTACGATTGCATCAAAAATTTCTGCTGTGATGCCATCACGTGAAAGAGCCCACTTTCTTCTTAAGTGCAAAGGGGCATTGATGCAAATTAATCCGTCTAATAATTTGTAAGCTCCGCTTTCTATCATTATAGCTGCTTCTTTTATTCCATACTTGGCTTCAGTGTGCAAGTTTTTCCAATGCTCGGTGGCTAAAGCTACCTCAGGATGTACAATTTGATTAAGTGCTTGCAATAATATTTTATTTTCAAATACTCTTTCCCTTACATAACTGGCATTATACCGATCATTAGTATATGCATCATGCCCAAAAAGTTTTTTTACTCTAGCTTTAACTTCATCATTACTATTTAAAATTTTTTTAGCTAGCAAATCGGCATTCAATACAGGCACCTCCAACATTTCAAAAATGGACGCTACTAAACTTTTTCCTGAGGCTATTCCTCCGGTGAGGCCTATCAATTTCATTTTTTAGTAAGTATAAAATCAGCTTCAGCTGGTGAAACGGTAATGGATCTTACAAAAGTAGGAACCGTGTTTACCAATATTTTTAATCTTTCTACTCCAGGCTTGGTTGCCATTTGGGCATCCACAGTTGCGTCAAACATGCTGTTTACCACATCATCGTATTTGCTTAGGGCTACTTTGTATTTAACTATCACCTTATTGGGAAAAACCTTTAATGAATATCCATTGGGAATATTAATTGCATGCAAATCTACTTCCATGGTTCCTTCTGTTAACTTCTCTATTGGAATGATTACTTTAATTTTTGCTTCTGATACAGCAATGTTTCCAGAAACAGATAGCTTGGTAGTGGTAGTGATGGATTCTTTAGCGCCACTAATAGTGAAAGGTACGGTAGTAACTTCATTTATTTTTTTCAAGGCACTGGCAGCTCCTGTAAGTTCAACAAAGGGTGGAATAATGGTAGGTGGACCCGTGGTATCATACTGCGGATCTAATTGAAGTGAATAAATAGGCCTGACTCTAACCTGTTTTACGGCCGCACTACTGAAACTAAAAAACAAACTATCAGGTGAAATGTGGTTCACTGAAAAATTATTGCCATAATATTTATTAAACTGTTCTACCAAAGCCAAAGAATAAATGGACTGATCATCAGTTTGCCATTTATTTGATGACAGTAATGATTTAAGATCTATCTGAAGCGTATCGTTGGCGTTATAGACATAGTGACTAATAATTGAAAATCCTTTACCTTTTACATTAAATTTAAGTTGCTTGGGCAGCTCATTGCTAAGTAGTTTTTTCCCAGGCGTATTGATAAATTGAACGGGAACTGCTATGGTAGTATTGTACTCTTTGGATAAGGCAATTAAAAACCAGAATAGCATGGCTATTCCCACACAAATGAGAAAGATTGAAAAATTTCTTTTGTTTTGATTTACAGCTTCAGCATTAGGTGAAGGTTGATCTTGAGTTGCCATTTACCTACAAAGCTACATAATATTAAAGCGGCCAAACAGGCCATAGCATTACTTTGTAACAGCTGCAGGTTGATTTTTGCTATCGGCATTAGAATTGATGGCTTTAGTAGCATCGGCAGCTACTGCACTTTTCTCAATTCTCACTTTTACATTGCTATCAATTTCTATTAAAAAGGTAGTAGTAGCTACTTCTATAATTCTACCATGGATACCACCTATGGTCACTACTTTGGTTCCCTTTTGAAGTGTTTCACGAAATTCCTTCTCTTGCTTTGCCTTACGCATTTGAGGTCTGATCATGAAGAAATAAAATATAACTATTATAAGTAAAAGGAAAACTAGGTTTTGCATTCCAGAAGGGCCTGCGGCTTGCAAGAGGATATTGATTAGCATAATTTGAGAATGAGTTTAAAGAGTTTATTGCTTGTTTACTTCACCGGTAATGGTGAGCACTTTGGTATTAGGAATGGTGTTAGCGATGAGTGTAATAGTTTTATTTTGATTGCCTTCTTTTCCAGCGCTATCAAATGTTACATTGATAACACCTGATTGACCAGGCTTTACAGGTTCTTTAGGATATTCAGGAACTGTACATCCACACGACCCATTTGCCGACCTTATCAAAAGATCAGTTTTTCCGGTATTGGTGAAGGTGAAGGCGTAGCTCACTTTTTCACCTTGAATGATGGTGCCAAAATCATGAGTCTCGCTAGTGAATGAAAACACTGGAGCATTATCATTAGGATTGGCGCTATGAGCAGATGCTTCATTTTCAATAATTGCAGGATCAAGTTTATTCTCTGCAGCGTCTTTAGCTTTCTGCTTGTTACAAGCAGCGGTGGCAAACATTAGTAGGGCTACTAAACAGTATTGGAACTTTTTCATAAATAAAATTTGACTATTCATATTCACAATTAAGCTTCTTTTAATCCTCTTCCAGTTTTCACAATTTTACCATTTGCCTTGAATTCAATGGCTATTTTATCAATCACACCGTTTATAAATTGTTTACTTCGAGGTGTACTAAAATCCTTAGAAATATCGATATATTCGTTGATGGTTACTTTGATTGGGATATTCTCAAAATTGATTAATTCTGCGATAGCCATTTTTAGGATTAAATTATCCATGACAGCCAATCGCTCCATATCCCAATTCTTAATTTTCTCAGCTATTATTTCATCATATTCAGTGCTCTTAAGAATGGTTTTTGCAAATAATTCCTTCACAAATTTTTTATCATCTTCAGCATCTTTATAAAGCTCAAAGAGATCAAGTGTTTTTTGTTGATAGAAGAGTTGCAATTGCTTATAGACAATGGCACAAACAAAATCAAAATCATCGAGCCAAGTAATATTTTGTTCTTCAATATGACTTCGCACTAATTCATTTTCTAATAAATGCTGCGCTAGTAATTGGAGCACAAAATCTTTTTCACTCATTTTGGCATTCTTCAAATAGCCTTGATACGTTTCTGACCTTTTAATTGATAGAAAAAGTTTCCTCACTAGCTCATTATCTTTTTGCCAGGTGAGGATTCTGTTTTTTGCCGTATCCTTAAGCCGTAAGTTATTTGCTATGGCCTTGCCAAACTCGGAATTAAATAGTCTTTTGTCAAGATTTCTTTCTTCGGCAGTAGGAAAGTATTTGGTACTGGCATCTTCATAATCTATTCTATCGGCATTGATTATTTCATCACACAATAGCAATAGATAAATGTATAAACTATAAACCAGTTCTATGCTTTTAAAGAGTTCCTGCTCTGCTTTACCTAAATCATCACTATCAGATTGAAAAAAAGCGTAGAGTGATTGTAGTACTTTAATTCTGAGCAGTCGTCTGTTGAGCATTGTAATATTATAATGAGCTTGTATTTTTTCTACTACTTTTTAGCAGCAGCAATTCTTTCTTCGGCAATCATTTTTGCGGCAGCTGCTGTGGTTATTTTTTCAGCTTTGGCTTTGGCAAAAATACTGAGTGTGGTATCGTAAATTTTTTGCGTTTGATCCATAGATTTATTCCTGTCGTATCCTTTTATTTCGCTAAACACATTGATCAAACCACCGGCATTAATTAGAAAATCAGGTGCATAGAGTATTCCTTTTTCGGCACACAATTTAGCATGTACGTCTTCATTTTCTAATTGGTTGTTTGCAGCACCTGCTATAATTGCACACTTCAGTTTAGCAAGGGTAGCCGTATTTACTGTTGCACCTAAAGCACATGGTGCATATATATCCATACCGATTTCATAAATATCATCTTTTGAAACTACCGTAGCACCATATTCTTTGCTAACCTTGGCCAGTTGATCTTGGTTGATGTCTGTGATGTACACTTTTGCTCCTTCGCTAGTAATCAGTCTCACTAGATTTTCACCTACATGCCCTACCCCCTGCACTGCTACAATCTTTCCATTGAGGCTATCGTTGCCCCACATTTCTTTAGCGCTGGCTTTCATTCCCATATAAACACCATATGCGGTAACTGGGCTTGGGTCACCACTACCGCCATTACCTTCAGCCAATCCGGTAACGTGTTTTGTTTCTTTCCGCACCTGTTCCATATCAGCCACACTTGTACCTACATCTTCTGCTGAAATATACTTGCCATTGAGTGTTTCTATAAATCGGCCATAAGCTCTAAACAGTTCTGGTGTTTTTTCCTTTTTTGCATCGCCAATGATTACTGCTTTACCCCCACCTAGTTGCAAACCACTGATACTGGCTTTGTAAGTCATGCCTCGGCTCAAGCGCAGTACATCATTAATAGCTTCGGCCTCTGAAGCATATTTCCACATCCGTGTGCCACCCAATGCAGGCCCTAAAGTGGTATTGTGTATGGCTATAATAGCTTTTAAACCGGTGGCTTTATCATAGCAAAAAACTACCTGCTCATGATCCATGAAGGATGGGGCTGAGAAAACAGCATTGCTTACTGGGGTTACTTCTTTAACTTCAATCATATTATTTTGCGGTTTTATTTTTAGCGATCAAGGCTAGGTTAGTTTATTGGTTAGGCTTTACCCTGATTTTTGCGGCACAAATGTACTAGAATTTTCGTGATATGCAGTAAAATTACACTAAACTATAAGGTTAATATACAAAGTATTATACCGCTTGCTCCATACGCTAGCTCCAATTATCAATTTTAAAGAAAGTGCTTATTTTCTAAACCGTTTCACAACGGCCACAGCCCCCATTATAATGGCTATAAAAAGCAATAATCCTACCAGGCTCTTCCACCATACTTGGGCTTGTTGTAATTCTACTAAAAAAACTACCGCCACTAATATTATTGTAGCTACTTCATTCCAAAGGCGGAGTTGCAATCCTGTCCACACTGTTTGGCTATTTTGCAATTGTATAAATAGGTAATGACATATAGCGTGATAGATGGTGAGCAGCACCACCAACACCAACTTTACCACCATCCATGAAGGCCAATTCCATCCAAATTTTTCTAACAACATCCAAACGCCAAACCACCATGCCCCTAGCGCGCTGGGCCAATTAATGGCATACCATAGCGGCTTAGCTGATCTTTTAAAATGATTGTCGAGTGCCTGCCATCCTTCAGGTTTTTGTTGCAATGCCTCTGTGTGGTACACAAACACGCGCACTATAAAAAACAACCCGGCAAACCAGGTAACTACTAAAATAATATGAAGCGCTTTCAATATTTGGTAATCCATTGACTATGCACGGTGTTGGTCTATAACTTGATAATAGAGCGCCTCATAACGTGGCATTATTACCTTTAAATCAAATTGTAAAGCTTTTTGAAGAGCTTGCTGTTTGAAGTGCATTAGTTTTTGTTCATTACTTAATAGGCTAATGGCATTCTCTGCCATACGAGTAACATCGCCTACAGCACTCATATAGCCCGTTACGCCATCTACGTTTACTTCAGGAATACCACCAGTGTTGCTACTTATTACCGGTACTTGACAAGCCATGGCCTCCAGAGCTGCCAATCCAAAACTTTCTGTTTCAGATGGTAGCAAAAAAAGATCGCCTATGGATAGTATCTCCTCCACGGCTTCTTGCTTTCCTAAAAATCGGGTATGCTCACATGCTCTGCTCTCACGACACAACTTTTCAATATTGGTGCGCTCTGGCCCATCGCCTATCAAGAGTAATTTAGCTGGAACAGCAGCTATTATTTTTTCGAAAACTTGCAAAACATCACCAATCCGTTTCACTGGCCTAAAATTAGAAGCATGTATCACTATTTTTTCATTGTTAGGGGCTACCGCCTTTCTAAAATGATCCTTGCGTTGCTTTGAAAACCTTCGCAAGTCTATAAAGTTGGGGATAATTTCAATATTTCGCTTTACGTTAAAATAAAGGCGTGTATCATTCGCCAAGCTGGCCGATACTGCCGTCACAGCATTGCTGGCATTAATGGCAAATGTTACCACAGGATTATAACTTGCATTCTTTCCTACTAAGGTAATGTCAGTACCATGTAAGGTAGTCACAAAGGGAATGTGGTAACCCTGTGCAGCAAGAATCTGCTGTGCCATAAACGCAACGCTAGCATGCGGTATGGCATAATGCACATGCACCACATCCAATTTGGCGTAAAGTGCTACATCCACCAGTTTACTGGTGAGGGCTGTTTCATAAGGTGCATATTCAAAAAGGGGGTAGTCGGCCACGCTTACTTCATGATACCATACATTTTCACTAAAGTGCTCTAACCTTACAGGCTGGCTGTAAGTAATAAAATGGATGTGATGTCCTTGTTCTGCAAGGGCCTTTCCCAGCTCCGTAGCCACCACACCACTGCCACCAAACGTGGGATAACAAAGTATGCCTATATTCATTTTGCTTTTTTTGTTCAACATACTTGTATCATTAATGTTTTGCTTAAGCTTCAAGTCGCATGGACGAAAAAAATATTTTCACTCACTACTAATTAATGGGTATGTTGCTGGTGTTGATGTCTTACCTTTCTATACCTGATATTAAGCAGCTCTACTAAACAACTGAAAGCCATAGCTACATAAGCATAACTTTTATCGATATGCAAGTGCAGCGATTCAACAATAAGAATCACGCCTATAACTACTAAAAATGCTAGTGCAAGCATTTTAATAGTTGGATATTTATTTACAAAATCGGCTACATAGGGTGCAAATAGCAGCATTACCACCATGCTTATCACCACAGCTAAAATCATGATCACTATCTGTGAACTAAGCCCCACAGCAGTAAGTATAGAATCGAATGAAAACACTATATCAATCAATGTAATTTGAATAATGGCCTGGGTAAGTGTGAGTGTGCGAGCCTTGGGCTGCGCACCTTCTTCATGGCCTTTCACCTTTTCATAAATTTCTTTTACAGTTTTATAAACCAAGAAAACACCACCGGCAAACAAAATTAAATCGCGGCCGCTAACTCCAAAATCACTGATATAAAAAATAGGATTCACCATCTTTACAATGCTGGAAATGGTCATTAGCAATAAAATCCGAAAAACCAATGCCAACATCAACCCAACTGTTCTTGCGGTTTTTTGCTCCTTTTTATTGGGCAAGTAACCGGTGAGAATGGCAATAAATATTATGTTATCAATCCCAAGAACTATCTCCAGCATCACCAATGTAAACAAACTTATAAGCCCTGGGGCTGTCATCAACTCTTCCATATATGGTTAAAAAATGTAATTTAAATACGCGCCAAATATAAAATTAGAATTGGTCTTTTTTGCATACCCAAACATTAAAGGATTAACAAAAAGTAGGGTGACTTTCAAAAAAGAAGTCACCATTTATTGAAAACTATAATTTTTATTTGCCGCCAAGGCTTTTATCTTTGCAACCCTTTTATTAAAATTATTTAAATCATCGCATGGATAGGAATTCAATCATAGGCATCGTACTGATAGTGTTATTGGTTATGGGATATAGCTATTATACCCAACCCACTGCAGCAGAATTGGCCGCTCAACAAAGAAGCAAAGACTCACTCGCGCTGGTAAACCAGCAAGCCCAGGCTGCCAAAGCCCTTGAAGCAGCCAGCCAATCTCAGTCAAACCAAGCCACCTCCAGTACAGTCAATGATTCGCTAGCCTCTTCACCTGATTCGGCCAGCCATCTGGCAGCACAGCAGCAGTACGGTATATTTGCCAATGCTGCCAACGGTACCGATACTACCGCCATACTCGAAAACGATAAAATAAAAATTACCTTCCACACCAAAGGCGCAGCCATGACCAGCATCCTGGTTAAAGACTACAAAACATGGGATGGCAAGCCGGTAACCTTAATTAACAATGCCCACCTATTTAATCTTCGCTTTCCATTAGGAAACAAAGTTATAGAAACCAAATCGCTCTACTTCACCCCCACTGCCAGCGCCAACAGCCTAAGCCTAAAACTTGATGCTGGAGAAGGCCGTTACCTAGAGTACCGCTACCAACTCAACCCAGGATCCTATCTTGTCGATTTTAAAATTAATACCATCAACCTGCACCAAGCCATTGCCTCCAATGTAAACAATCTTGAAGCCGATTGGCAGTCGCCCATCATGGCACAGGAAAAGAGTCTCGAAAACGAACGAGCCGCCAGCACCATCTACTTTAAATTTGATCAAGAAGAGGTAGATTACCTGAGCACCACCAGCGATGAAACGAAAAACCTAACCGGCAACGTAAAATGGATATCCTTCAAACAGCAATTCTTTTCTCAAATTCTCATTGCAGCCGCACCGCTTGAAAATCCTACCGTAACCTCCACCACCAATTTAAAAAGCACTTCCGAAGTTAAAAAATTTGCATGCAGCTTCACCATACCCTTCAATCACACACCGGCACAGTCCATTGGCTATACCTGGTACTTTGGACCCAACCACTATCAATCACTCAAAAAAATTGAAAACCTAGAGCTCGAAAAACAAATTAATTTAGGATGGGGCATATTTGGCTGGGTAAATAGATTCCTAGTTATACCAGTATTTAATTTTTTAAATGGCTTTCATATTAATTTTGGAATAATCATCCTCATCCTCACCATCATAGTGCGCTTGGTATTGTTACCCCTTACCTATAAATCATTTCAAAGTCAAGCTAAGATGAAAGTCCTCCAACCGGAAGTAACCGAACTTAATGATAAATATCCTGATGATCCACTAAAAAAGCAACAGGAAATGATGGCCCTCTATAAAAGAGCTGGCGTAAATCCTATGGGAGGTTGCCTCCCAGGGCTCTTGCAATTGCCCATACTCATTGCCATGTTCAATTTCTTTCCATCAAGTATAGAATTACGGCAAGAGCACTTTCTGTGGGCCACCGACCTAAGCACCTATGATTCCATACTCGATCTGCCTTTTCACATACCGGGCTATGGAGCACATGTAAGCCTGTTTACTCTCCTCATGACCGCCAGCACACTCATCTACACCCGTATGAACATGCAAATGAGTGGCGCCATCCAACCCCAAATGAAATGGCTCATGTACCTTATGCCCATCATCTTTTTAGGAGTGTTTAATAGATATGCCGCAGGCCTCAGTTATTATTATTTCTTGAGCAACATTTTTGGCTTTGCACAACAAGAAATTTTTAAACGCACCATCGATCAAGATGCCATTCACCGCAAAATTCAGGAAAACAAAAAGCGCCCTACCACACAAACCAAATCCAAATTCCAACAGCGGCTCGAAGATGCAGCCAAAGCACGCGGTTATAAGCTACCCAAATAAGCTACACCAATCACCTTGGCCCAATCAGGCCCTACGCTCAATCAAATCAGCCAATTCACCTGTGGTTTAACTTGCCACTACTAAATTATTAAAGGGCGGCATCACCACCACCGCACCTTATCACCCGCAGTGCCGGTGTTCGCTCATAGTGCTGCTAAAAAAATACTTTTTTTAGCAGCAGCTAATCCGCTCACCCACGGGCCGCAGTTCATCAGCCTAGCACCCATCACCTCACTATTTTCACCTCGGTGCGCATTACACTTTCATTCCTTATTTTTTAGGTGCGTGTGGCATATTGAGTGGGATAATGAAAGTAATTTACCATTGATTAAAATTTGTTTCTTTTTTCCTCCCACTATCCCTCATTACAATAGTAATGAGGGCGAAGGTGCAAACAATTTTTACTTCATTAT
>JBDKJS010000089.1:0-6557 GCA_039806065.1 Bacteroidota bacterium
CATGGGTTTTTATTCGTCTTGTTTCTTTTCAATGTTCTTTTGTGTTTTAAAAAGTATTATTGGAAAACTTCATTCGCTCTTACTATAATTTTAATTACCTCCTTTGTTCCTTTTGGAAGCTTTTATGTGGATTCAAAATACTTGAAGCCATTACAATAAAATTTAATTAAACAAACAACTAAATATATGTTGGTTTTCAAAATTATTCGCAATATGGTACTCAATAAGTGCCCAAGATGCGGTCTTGGTCAACTTTTTACATTTAATAATCCTTACCGTATTAAAGGAGCATTAAAAATGGAGGCAGCGTGCAGCCACTGCAATGAGATTTATGAAAAGGAACCTGGCAATTTCTATGGCGCCATGTATGTGAGTTATGCACTCACCACTGGCTGGTTCATGGTTAATTATGCACTGTATGCATGGGTTTTTACTATTTCAGCTGCATTTTTTTTAAGCTATATAGCAATCAGCATCATCCTACTATCGCCACTTACTTTTAGGTGGTCTCGCAGTTTGTGGATTAGTTTTTTTATCAAGCGCACACCACCCTTGAGCTAAGTACACCACCCTGCTGTTCAGCTCCATTAATCCCCCATTTTATATCAATAACCGAAACTTTATTGTATTTTTTAGGTTACATTTGCAGCAAATTAACCATTAAAAAAGTATGGCTACAGATCGCTTTCAAGCTCCAGATTACTATCTATTAGACGACCTTCTTACCAGTGAACACAAGCTAGTAAGAGACAGCGTACGCGAATGGGTGAAAAAGGAAGTTTCGCCAATTGTAGAGGAAGCTTGCCAAACTACCACCTTTCCCCAAAAATGGATCAAAGGCCTTGCAGAGATTGGTGCTTTTGGCCCCTATATTCCAGTAGAATATGGTGGTGGTGGACTCGATCAAATTTCCTATGGCTTAATAATGCAAGAATTAGAACGTGGCGATAGCGGACTCAGATCTACTGCTTCGGTACAAAGTTCTTTGGTGATGTATCCCATTTATACCTATGGCAATGAGGCTCAAAGGAATAAATACTTACCCAAACTAGCCTCTGGTGAATGGATGGGGTGTTTTGGTCTTACAGAACCTGATCATGGTAGCAATCCCAGCGGAATGTTGACTAACTTCAAAGATATGGGCGATCACTATTTACTGAACGGAAGCAAAATGTGGATATCCAATGCTCCTTTTGCGCAAGTGGCAGTGGTTTGGGCCAAAGACCAAGAAGGCGTAATAAAAGGGTTAATCGTAGAAAGAGGCATGGAAGGTTTTACCACACCCGAAACCCACGGCAAATGGAGTTTGAGAGCAAGCGCCACAGGTGAATTAGTGTTTGACAATGTTAAAGTTCCCAAAGAAAATCTCCTACCCAATGTAAAGGGATTAAAAGGCCCGTTGGGTTGCTTAAACTCTGCCAGATATGGAATTAGTTGGGGTGCCATTGGTGCTGCTATGGATTGCTATGACAGCGCATTGCGTTACTCGAAAGAAAGAATCCAATTTGGAAAACCAATTGCAGGCTTTCAGCTAACTCAAAAAAAATTGGCTGAAATGATCACTGAAATTACCAAAGCACAATTACTCACGTGGCGTCTAGGAGTGCTCAAAAATGAAAATCGTGCTAACCCATCTCAAATAAGTATGGCAAAAAGGAACAATGTGAACATGGCTCTGCAAATAGCTAGAGAGGCTCGTCAAATTCATGGTGGTATGGGCATCACTGGAGAATACCCTATAATGCGCCATATGATGAATCTGGAAAGTGTAATCACTTATGAAGGAACTCATGACATTCACCTGCTCATTACAGGATATGATGTAACTGGAATAAGTGCTTTTGAATAACAAACTATTATACTATAAATTTATTGTTTAATTACAAAGCTGTTTGTCAAACAGCTTTTTTTTTAAGTTTTATTTAACCATTTGCTGTACTAATTTTTGTTATTTAGCATCAGCTAACCGAACATGAAAAAAATTATATTTTTACTATTAGTGAGCACTTTCAGTGTGCTTCTATCATTTTCCCAATCAAGTTATCTTATTAGCGCTACAGTATATGATCATACGGGTGTAAAACCATTGACCAATGCTGTGGTAGTGGCCACTAATATTAATGATAGCACTCTCATTAGTTTCACACGAACCAATGCCGAAGGGTATTTTGTACTTACCGTAAATGAACAATTAGATTATTTATTAAATATTTGGCATGGCGGATCTGGCAGTCAGCAAATCATACTACTAGCTGCTAACTTACAACAGCATTTAAATCTTAATAAAATTTTACTTCCTCTAAAAACCATTGAACTTAATGAAGTCACAGTATATGGTTATGCTGATGCCGTTTATTTCAAAGGAGATACAATGGTTTATACCGCTGATTCCTTTAAAGTAGCGCCAAATGCGGTTGTTGAAGATTTATTGAAAAAACTTCCAGGAATTAGAGTGGATGCTCAAGGAAAAATTTTTTCTCAAGGCAAGGCAGTGGATCAAGTACTGGTTGATGGTGATGAATTTTTTGGTGGCGATGCCACTATCGCTACTAAAAACTTAAGTGCCGATGGAGTTGAAACCGTTCAAGTTTATGAAAAAAAGAATGAAGATGCTAGTGCAGGCGATCAGAAGGAGACCATACAAGTTATGGATCTTAAATTAAAAGATGATGCAAAGAAAGGATACTTTGGAAAAATAAGTGGTGCTTCAGATTTTAAACAATTTCACCAGGCCGATGCATTATTAAATATTTTTAAAGGATCACGGAAAATTTCCCTCTACGGCTTGGGGAGCAATACACCTGAAGGAAATTTTGGTTGGGAAGATATTTTTAAATATGGCCTAGATGAAGAAATGAGCACCTACCAAGATGAGGATGTTTTTTACAGATATTTTAATTGGGATAATGCTAATGTAGGTATCCCAATTAATTATAAAGCTGGATTCTATTATAATGATCGGTGGGGAAAAAAAACTAAGGTGGGACTTAGTTATGGATTTGCCAAAAATAAATTAGTAAAGGAAGCAGCTGAGTTTAACCAATATTTTCTTTCCGATACATCTTATTTTAATTCCGTGGAGGATATCAACACGCAAATAGCCAATCAACACAGAATTAGATTTTCATTAGAAACCGACCTGGATTCACTCACTAAATTAGAATATGAAGGTTCAATAAAATTTAAAGATAATTCTGCAACGGTCGAAAACTTCACAGCTTTTTTAGAACAAAATTCAGCAATAAATAGAAGTACACAACTTTTTACTTCTCAAAATGCCAATACTACTACCAGCAATCAAAGCATTGGAGTTACTAGAAAATTCAATAAAAAAGATAGAAAGCTAAGATTACGTTATTCACTCGATTATGACTTGAATTCAAGTAATGGGTTGCTGCTAAGCAAGAATACGTTTACCAATAACGCAGCTTTTAATGATAGCCTTAACCAACGTAGAATTAGCGATGGGAATAAGCAGGTACACAATGGGGCAATCACCTTTACCGAACCATTAAGTAAGAAAGTTAAAGTAGAACTTTCATATGACATAGCTTCAAATAATAAGGCCCTTGAGCGTACTACTTTCAATTTTGAATTAAATGACTACACGCAATTCGATAGTCTACTAAGTAATAATTTTAAAACTACTCGAACTTTGCAAAGAGCAGGCATCAAATTTATACATGAACTCAAGAAACGGACATTTACCTTAGGATTCAAAGCCAGATCAGTAGAAGCTTCCAATCTAAATTTATATACTGGGAAAAAAATAACGCAAAAAGTAAATGACCTTTTACCCTTTGCCACTTTCCGTTATCGATTTAATGATAATGCAAGTATTAATGCCAGATATTATACCAATAGCAACCTGCCTGAAATAGCACAATTACAGCCAGTTCCAGATATCTCTAACCCCAATTTTATATTAGTAGGGAATCCTGATTTGCTCCCAGATTTTAAACATACCATCAGTATTGATGGTTATGCTTTTCGTTCACTTAGTGGAAATAATAAGTATTTTAATCTCAACTTCGATCGAACAGATAGAGCCATTACCAATAATATAAGTTTTGATTCTCTTGGAAGAAGCGTTACTTCTTACAGAAATGTGAATGGTAATCTAACTTTCAATGCAAGTATGGGAGCTGGATTCTACTTCTTTGGAAAAAAATTAATGGTCAGGCCAAACCTGAGTGCAAATATTTATAAGACAATTAATTTTATTAATTCAAAGCAAAACATAACAAACCAACTATCTCCAGCTGCTGATTTATACTTCACCTTTGATGTAGATTCTTTGGTTATCGAAGCTGGAACCAGCCAGAGTATAACAAAGGCCAGAAATACTATTTCAATTAATGGTAATACTAATTTTCGTACGCAATCATTTTATACGTCATTGAAATATAAAATCAAACCAGGAATTGAAATTAATTCTTCCGTAAATTATACAAATAACTCTCAACGTACGGCTGGATTTAACCTCACTTACACCATTTGGAATGCAAATGTTCAAAAAACATTTTTTAAAAATGAAAACCTAATCATTGCAATTGGGGTCACCGATATTTTAAACCAGAACATAAATAATACGCGCAATATTATAGACAATGTTATACAAGATAGAAGTACCAATGTGATTGGGAGATATTTCTTGGCCAAGATTACTTATAAATTTAATAGCAGCAAAACAAAAGAAGAAAATGAATTTTTTTAAAATTTGCATCCTTTGCCTCTCACTTTTTAGCAATGTTGTTGCCCAATCTTTTAATCATGTGGTGTATGAACGCAAAACTAATTTATATAAAAAATTTGCAGATGATAATGTGAAGGACTGGATTGATGAAAGTCAAAAAATAAAATATGATCAATTTGAGCTATTTTTTAATGATTCTCAATCGGTATTCAAACCAGTGGAAAGTGAACTGCGCGAACAAATGGAATGGAGTACTGATAAAAATTCCGTTTACCAAAATTTCAATCTCAACCAACGATTGAGTATAAAAAAAGTATGGGGAGAGTCGGCCTTTACCATCGACTCGCTCTATACTCGTAAATGGAAAATTACTGATAGTAAAAGAATCATCAATGGGCAGCAATGCCTTAAAGCCATTTGGCAACCCAATGACTCAACTAGAATTTACGCTTGGTTTAGCATTGATATGCCGCAGCCAGTAGGACCTGAAAGTTTTTATGGATTACCTGGAGTTATTCTTGGTTTGGCTACTGAAGATGGAGGTGTAATTTACTTTGCAACACATATTGAGGAACAAATTTTACCTAAAAATATTTTTGATTTTCCCAGCACAAAAACAAAAATTTACACTTCTGCCGAACTTAAAGCAAAACTTGAAAAAGACTATGGAAAAAATAAGTGGGGAAAGGCCATGATCAAAAATTTATTTGGGTATTGGTAGCAAATGTTCTAGTTGTTAGGCTAGCCACTAAAAATGCTATCTTTACACTTCAATTTTTGTCATGATAGAATCAGCTGCTAAAAGATGGCATTTTGCCTCCAAACCAACCACAAGTGAGGTTGCTAAGCTGGCTGAGGCTTTAAATATAAATAAAGTATTGGCTGCGTTATTAATCCAAAGAGGAATTCACACCTTTGATGAAGCCAAACATTTTTTTAGACCCCAACTGGTTGACTTGCATGACCCCTTCTTGATGCAAGATATGGGTAAAGCCATTGAAAGAATTGAGAAGGCCATAGCTACTAACGAAAAAATACTGATCTATGGCGATTATGATGTTGATGGTACAACTGCTGTAAGCCTGGTATACACATTCTTCAAATCATTCTATGCTCATATAGATTTTTATATCCCTCATCGATATGCCGAAGGGTATGGCATTAGTATCAAAGGAATCGATTATGCAGCTGAAAACAACTTTTCACTCATCATAGCACTTGATTGTGGTATTAAATCTATTGATAAAGTAAATTATGCCCTCGATAAAAAGGTTGATTTTATAATTTGTGACCATCACAGGCCTGGCGATGTAATTCCAAATGCAGTTGCCGTATTAGACCCCAAAAGAGAAGATTGCTCCTATCCTTATAAAGAACTTACTGGCTGTGGTATTGGATTTAAATTAATACAAGCTTGGGCTGCATCCCATAATATAAATCTAGAGTATGTATATAGCTTCTTAGATTTAGTAGCAGTTAGCACGGCTGCTGATATTGTACCAATCACCGGTGAAAATAGAATATTAGCATACTACGGACTAAAAGCTATCAATACTCAACCAAGAGCCGGCATTCTTGCACTCTTACAAGACTCTACAAAATATAAGTTTGATGCCTCTCAAAGACGAGACCTTTCCATTTCAGATTTGGTTTTTTTAATTGGACCTCGAATAAATGCCGCAGGTAGAATGGATGATGCTAAAGTTGCAGTAAAATTATTGATTGCCGATAATAGTGCCCAAGCGCAGCAGTTTAGCACCGCTTTGAATGAACATAATACCGAAAGAAGAGATTTTGATTCCAGAATCACTGAACAAGCGTTACAAATGATAAGTGAAAACCCCAAGTTTGTTCAACGTAA
>JBDKJS010000090.1:0-5584 GCA_039806065.1 Bacteroidota bacterium
TTGGTCATCTCGCCCATTAGAAAGAACAGCGTCTGCACTTAGCGCCGATTCAGTAAACTATTTCACTTTAGCTAGTTACGACTTTGTAATTGATGCCATCAAATCGATGGATGCAACCAAATTAGAAGAAAAAATAAAAAGAGGAAATATAGAAGAAACAAGATACGCTTGGTTACTAAAAAACTTTGAACACCAAACACACCACCGCGGACAAGCAACAATTTATATCCGTCTTCGTGGCATTAAACCTCCTAACGAAAAACTATTTTGATTTTTAGTGCACCTATTAGTAGAAAAATTGGAAGGCAATCAAATCCGACTCGTTCTCTGTAATAAACAGGGAACTGAGTTGGCTTGCCGTACATCTACCACTGGTATAGTTGACAGATTTTTAAAAGCTGATGACCCTTTTTTATTTAAAGGACGCCTGAAACTAGTAAAGAATGCTAATAATATTCAGGTTTTATTAAAAGAAAATATAGTACTAGAAATACCATGCTTGAACTTCAGCCAACTCATTTACAAAACAACTGGGTAATGCTACAACCCTTACAAGCCAGTGACTTTGAAATATTATATACCGTTGCAAGCGATCCATTAATTTGGGAACAACACCCCAGTAAAACCCGTTACCAGCGCGATGTATTTCAAGTGTTTTTTGAAGGTGCTTTGGAATCGGGCGGGGCATTTATGATGCTTGATGCAAAAAACAATGAACCCATTGGTAGCTCTCGCTTCTACACTTATAATGAAGCAGAAAGTAGCATAGAAATAGGTTATACTTTCTATGCACGCAGATGTTGGGGGCTACCCTATAATCGTTCAGCCAAACAACTAATGATCGATCATGCTTTTCACTATGTAGATAAAGTACTATTTAGTATTGGTGCCAATAATATCCGTTCCCAAAAAGCCATTGAAAAAATTGGCGCTGTAAAAACAGGCGAAAAAGCAATCGCTTACTATGGTGAAGTAGATAACCTAAATTTTATTTACACAATCCACAAAAATAATTGGAGCAGTTTATGATAGTTCCTCAACCCATCAAAAAAATACTAGGGATACTTGAATCTTATCTCCCACAAGCATCCATAACAAATAACCTAATTTCTTCAGCATCCATTTCTTGGCATATTGCACATGCATTAAAAGTGCTACAAGCTACAGGTACTACTCTTCAAAAAACAAATCCGGCTGATTACCAACCAACATTTAGCTTTTTAAAATTAGCCGTTATGACGGCGGGTCGCCTGCCGCGTGGGAAAGGCAAAGCGCCCAAGTATGTACTTCCAGAAAAAGAATATACTGTTGAAGAACTACAGGCTTTAGTTACAGAAGTAAAAACTATATGGAGCCAAGTACCCTCACTACCTGCAAATGCCTATATCAAACATCACCTATTCGGACATCTTAATAAAAAGAATACCATCCGCTTCGTAGTGATACATACAACACATCATGTGAAGATTATCAAAGATATCCTTAACAAATAATCTGGAATATTCAATCTGGAAGCTGGTTATCCTCAGATTGAAGATTGTAGATTTAAAGGTTCCCTCTACTCTCTTGTTCGCGCTCAATTGCTTCAAATAAGGCTTTGAAATTTCCTTTACCAAAACTCTTGGCACCCTTCCGTTGAATAATCTCAAAAAACAAAGTAGGCCTATCTTCAACAGGTTTTGTAAATATTTGTAACAAATAACCTTCATCATCTCTATCAACTAATATTCCTAACTCTTTCAATGGATTCAAATCTTCATCTATCTTACCTACCCTATCCAACAAATCGTCGTAATAAGTAGTGGGTACTTTCAAAAACTCAACACCGCTACTCTGTAAAGCCTTTACTGTGGCAACAATATCATTGGTAGCAAGGGCTACGTGCTGACAACCCTCTCCATCATAATAATCCAAGTATTCTTCCACCTGCGATTTTTTCTTCCCTTCTGCAGGCTCATTGATGGGGAACTTCACAAAGCCATTTCCATTACTCATTACCTTGCTCATCAAAGCCGAATACTCTGTGGATATGTCTTTATCATCAAAGCTTAAAATATTTCTAAAGCCCATTACTTCTTCATAAAAACCTACCCATTTATTCATTTGGTTCCAGCCCACATTACCTACACAATGATCTACATATTGCAAACCCATATCAGTAGGATTATATACCGATTCCCATTTGCGATAACCGGGTATAAATACACCCGTGTAATTTTTTCTCTCAATAAATAAATGCACCGTTTCACCATAAGTATGAATACCACTGATAACCACTTCACCCGCATCATCTTTTATTCGTTGCGGCTCCATATAACTCTTTGCGCCACGCATAGTTGTTTGCTGCCACGCATCTGTTGCATCTTCAACTTTCAACGCCAACATTTTTACCCCATCCCCATGTTTATAAATATGATCAGCAATTTCGTTATTAGCGCGTAAGGGTGTAGTAAATACAAAGGTAAGTTTATGCTGCCGCACGGCGTAACTGGCACGATCCTTCACTCCGGTTTCTGGTCCGGCATAAGCTAGGCTCTGAAAACCAAAAGCTGTTTTATAAAAATGAGCGGCTTGCTTGGCATTGCCAACATAAAATTCAACATAATCGGTTCCTTGTAAAGGAAGGAAATCTGTATTGGGCATGGTAGGAGGTTTATAAGTTCATAGAGTTTATAAAGTGTATATAGGTAAATATGTAACTGGGTAAACTAAGTAACTAAGTGAAATAAGTGAATAGTGTTTAGTGCATAGTGAGTAGTAACTAACCGCTACACACTTTTAACTACCCACTAACCTATAGTGAGCGCTTCCATTAAAAGGCAATAGCCCATTCGGAGATCATTGAAGCGCTTATGTGGGTAATCGGGCAACATGATAACAAAGCTAATCAATTATCTGCATCTTGGTTATCTTCGCTACAAATGATGCTTATGAAAGTGGGTATTTTGGGGGGTGGACAATTAGGTCGTATGCTCCTACAAGCGGCAGCCAATTATACGGTGGAAACCCATGTACTGGAGAAAGATGAATACGCGCCAGCAGTGCACTTATGCCATCATTTTACCAAAGGAGATATTCGTGATTTTGATGCCGTATATAATTTCGGTAAAAACCTCGATGCCATTACCATTGAAATAGAAGCGGTAAATGTAGATGCATTGGAGAAATTAGAACAAGAAGGCGTAAAAGTTTTTCCATCTACAAAAGCTATTCGCATTATTAAAAATAAAATTACCCAGAAAGAATTTTATAAAACAAATGATATTCCTAGCCCCGATTTTGTAATTACACAAAATATCGGTGAAATAGCTGCACACAATGGTCTATTACCAGCAGTACATAAAATTGGAGAGGGCGGGTATGATGGCAAGGGCGTGCAAATCATCAACTCAGAAAAAGATATTGAACTTGGTTTTAATGCCCCAGCCGTTCTAGAAAAGAAGATAAATATTCAAAAAGAAATTGCTCTTATTGTGGCCATGAATAGTAAGGGTGAAACAGCCATCTTTCCACCCGCTGAAATGATCGTTAATCCCTCGCTTAATTTATTAGACTATCAATTGAGCCCGGCACAAATACCCGAAAAAATATTGTGGGTTACCGAAGCCATTGCCATTAAATTGGTTAAAGCGTTGAATAGCCCCGGTTTATTTGCCGTTGAATTATTTGTAGACAAAAACGAAGAGGTATGGGTAAATGAAACAGCACCACGTGTTCATAACAGTGGGCACCATACTATCGAAGCCAATTATTGCAGTCAGTACGATATGCTTTGGCGTATCATTTTAGATTATCCTTTAGGAAACACCGATCCTATTTTACCAGCTGCTATCATCAATTTAATTGGCGAAGAAGGCCATATTGGCGATGCTTACTATGAGGGCCTGGAAGATGTATTAAAATTGGATAATGCTTTTGTACACTTATACGGTAAAACCACCACCAAACCCGGTCGTAAAATGGGTCATGTAACACTCATGCATAAAGATTATTTAGACCTTACACATAATGCCAATAAAATGAAGCATAAGCTTAAAGTTAAGACAGTAGATAGTAAACTGTAGACAGCTTTTGCAGTGGTGTGGAAGAATAGTTTTTAGTAAATAAAATATTATTTCATTGAGTGAAGTGCCACTCTGTTTCCTTCTGTATCTAAAAAATGAGCCATAAATCCATTTTCTCCAATTGAAGTTTTTGGCATTACAATTTTTCCGCCTGCTTGTTCCACTTTTCCTAACGAAACACTTAAATCTTCACCACCATTTAAATATACAATAGTCCCCTTATTAGAGGGTTCAAATCCTTCTCCCTGTGCAAGTCCTCCACCAACACCACCACTCATCATATCTGCTGGAAGCATACCATATTTCCCACCCGGAAAAGGCATTTCCATAATTTCTACTCCCAAAATAGTTTCGTAAAAATTTTTTGCTCTTGTGAAATCAGTTACAGGGATTTCAAACCAATTAATTACATTTTTCATTCTATTAATTTTTATGATGTCAATTTAATTTACTTTGGCTTCTTTTTTGATGATTTTGCTTTATTATTAAACGCTAAACAAAGATTTATCCAATAGTCAAATTCTTTTTGAGTTTTCATTCCTGATTCGTCAACCATAACATACCCTTTCATTGGTCGTTTAGTAAAGTCCATTGTTCTACAACCTCTTTTTTCGAGTACCAAGTCTTGCAAAGTTGGGTCTATTCTACACATCATTTCGTCTGCGATTATTCCAATACACATTTTATTGTTATACATAAATGTTAAGCCACCCATCATTTGCTTCTCTTCAATGTTTTCAAGATCAGCAAGTTTTTGTCGAATACGATCTGCTAAATTTTCATTGTATGCCATTTAATCAATTGTCGTTTAACTATTACCAGTTCATTAAAATTTTCATTTAAGGTTGTAGCCAACATGCGCGCATCTATACAGTAAGGGAATAGTATTACAGGTTTAGTTTACACCTAGGTTGCTGAGGTAATTTAGCGAAGTTTTTGAACTTAAGCAAACAGATTATCATAGAATCACAAATTATAATGCAAAACTGAGTTGCCTTTATGTATAAAGTCTTTGTTAGACGTATACACTATACCAAAAATTTTTACCTAGTTACTTATTCTACTTAATACTTATTTTACTCACCCTCCTCACGGGTGCAATAGGTTTTAAAAAGCCAATTCCGATCAAACTTTTAGCTTGTAAGCCAGGGGCATCTTTATTTTCTCCAAAGAGGCGGATATCATCATCATAAATTAAATCAAGATTATACGTGGCGGAGAAATACTTATTAATCTTAAACGAAAAAATATTCGTCATGAATATATCTATATTCTGTGGTTTATTATTATAGTTCGAAAACAAATCGAGCCTTCCCTTATACGTAATATTCTTAGCAATGGTATTGTTATAATTCACCGAAGCATAAGCACCAATTTCATTGATCGAATGTTTTCCAATAGGAACACCATATAAACCTTTCCGTGAAAGTGAGTCATTGGCAACTATTACCCAACGAGAAGTAAGTGGAGATAGGAATACAGATAAATGACTGTCGGGTTTATAATCAAAACCTGCCGAC
>JBDKJS010000091.1:0-21368 GCA_039806065.1 Bacteroidota bacterium
TAGGTAAAACTAGCTTGGCACAGATCATTGCCCAAGAATTGAAACGTCCGTTTTTTCTGCTAAGTGCCATCAACAGTGGCGTAAAGGAAATTAGAGATGTACTTGAAAAGGCAAAAGGCAACTTATTGTCGGCCGGTAAAACACCCTTGCTTTTTATAGATGAAATTCATCGGTTTAGCAAATCGCAACAGGACAGTTTGCTGCCTGCAGTGGAGAAAGGGGTGATTACCCTCATAGGTGCTACTACTGAGAATCCAAGTTTTGAAATCATAGGCCCCCTCCTATCTCGGTGCCAAGTATATACCTTGCACGAGCTTACCAAGCTTGATTTAATGGAGATACTCCAGCATGCATTGAAAAATGATGGCTATTTGCAACAAAAAAAAATTGAGATAAAGGAATGGGAAGCCCTATTGCGTTTTAGTGGTGGCGATGCCAGAAAATTGCTCAACTTAGCTGAACTAATCATTAATACCTTAGGAGGCGATGTGGTAGCGATAGACAA
The DNA here is from genome assembly GCA_039806065.1 of Bacteroidota bacterium. Lineage (GTDB taxonomy): Bacteria > Bacteroidota > Bacteroidia > AKYH767-A > 2013-40CM-41-45 > JBDKJS01. The sequence goes on from JBDKJS010000091.1 coordinate 506, forward strand.
TGATACGGTAGCCCAAATACTGCAAAAGCAAATTCACCGGTATGACAAACAAGGTGAGCTGCACTATGACCTGGCTTCGGCCTTGATCAAATCTATCAGAGGCAGTGATCCCAATGCAGGAGTTTATTATTTGGCACGAATGCTTAAAGGGGGCGAAGATCCACTTTTTATAGCTCGAAGGTTGGTAATATTGGCTGCTGAGGATATTGGCAATGCCAATCCTACTGCCATTATCATGGCCAATAACATATTTGATGCTTGCTCAAAAATAGGCATGCCAGAGGCTCGAATCATGCTTTCGCAATTAGTTACTTACTTAGCGTGTAGTAATAAAAGTAATTCAGCTTATATGGCCATAGCACAAGCTTATGACGCAGTAGATCAGCATGCTGATGCAGCGGTGCCATTGCCCCTGCGCAATGCACCCACTGCCCTTATGAAAGAATTAGGTTATGGAAAAAGTTACGGCTATTCGCATTTAGGTGAAGATCAATTTATAGATCAGGAATTTTTACCTGATGCTTTAGCCGGAAAGGCTTTTTATACGCCAGGTAATAATGCCAGGGAGCTTGAAATGCGTGCATTCCTGAAGCAACGCTGGAAATCAAAATATGGCTATTGAAAGGATTTGAATAGCTGCTGTGCATAGAAACTATATTGCGTTAATAAATCTGCATCAATATGCAGCGATTTAACTTTTGATAAACTGTAATTCGTTTCGGCAGTAATGCTAGCCCCTCGCGAAAGGAGTTTATAATGCATGCACTGTATCTTATGAGGCGATACAATGACAAACCAAGCATTTTTATAAGGATAATCTTGATACTGTTCATCAAAACTAAACTTACCGTTGGCCCTGAATTTTACTTCCATGTAAAAGAGATCGCCATTGACCGCACTTTGCACCACAAAATCAGGCATATAACGAAGCGCCTTACTGGTTTTGTTTTGATTGTTTCTAATAAGCTTGCTAAGTGATGGTTGAATGCGCTCCAATCCATAATTAAAAATATTGTATCCTGAATTGGCAAATAAATCTTGAACCAATTGTTCGGCAAGGCGCCCTTTTAAAACATTTAGATTGAAATTTTTTGAATTATTCATTTGAGCTCAAGGTAGTAATTAAAACAGCATTGTGTGAATGGTTCATTTTCTAACAAATGGATGATAATGCATAGCCATATAATTTTGTAACTTGGCATCTCATTTAATTAGTTGACTGCCATGCGAACCTTCTTAAACTTTGTTTCACTATTAGTACTTAGTATTTCGCTTTTAAATGCTAAACCTACCGCTTTTCTAAACTACTGCAATTTTTACAATCCAGGACAGGGCAATCAATTTGAGGCTTTCGTAACTGTGGATATTAATTCAGTGAAAATAGTATCTACACCCGATAATAAATTTACAGCTAAGGTTTTATTAGAATGGAAAATATTAGAGCAGCAAAAAATAGTATTCTATGATAAATATTTGTTGACCGCAGAGCCACAAGCTGAAAAACAACAATTGAGTGCCTTCATGGACAAAGTTAGCGTAATGCTACCGAACGGTTTGTATTCACTTCAGGTAACAGCAACAGATGCCAATGATGACTCTAGCACTGCTACTGCACAATTTAATTTTGAATTGAAGATGGATGCGCAGCAAATAAGTGCATCGCAAATATTGCTGATAGATAAAAGCATCACAATAAAAAATAATAAATATCTAAGAAATGGTAAGCTCATGTATCCTTTGGTAAGTAATGTTTTTCCTAATGATAGTGATGAAGTGAATTTCTATGCTGAGTTCTACAATGCCACGGCCGATGTAGTTGGAAGTGAGATGCTGTTGAAGTATGCCTTATACTCTTCTGACAAATCAAATGTAATTGGGCAATTAGTGGCCAATAAAAAAGTGCAGGCAGAAAAAATTATTGCCATTGAAGGATCACTACCCTTACAATCAGTGCCTACTGGTAATTATACATTGTCTATTGAACTGCGCGATAGAACCAATAACCTGCTTGCAGCCACCGAATTGCTTATTGAAAGAACGTTGCCAAATTATAATGCCGGCAATATTATTGACCTAGAACAATTGCATGATATGGACTCTTTCACGGTAGCCACAACTTTTGCGGCTAGCATCACCGGTTTAGATAGTTTGTTGCACAGCGTAAACTGCCTCTACCCTATTAGCGGAAATTTTGACCGTCAGTTTGCGCTCAATGTATTGGAATCTCGAAGGGAAGATTATTTACAAAAATATCTATACTACTTTTGGAACAAGCGAAGCCCCAACCGTGAAGAAGCAGCATGGCGTGCCTATAGCGACAGTGTGAGGTATGCCGATTCGCAATGGGGAAGTCATTATAAAAGAGGCTATGAGTCAGACAGGGGTAGGGTTTACTTACAATATGGTGCACCCAATGATATGGCCGCAGATAGAACGGGTACTAAATGTTACCCCTATGAAATATGGCATTACTATAAATTAAAAAATCAAAGCAACCGAAGGTTTTTGTTCTATAGTAGCGAAAACATTAGTAATGACTATGTGCTGTTGCACAGCGATGCCATTGGCGAATTACAAGAACCCAATTGGGATGTAGTATTGCATGAAAGAAATCAATCTTTTGGTAACGATTGGGACAATAGAAATGCAAATAGGTATGTTGGCAAGCGCACGCTCGAAGACTTTGCCACACCTCATTAAACAAATTGCTTACTTTTGCGCCCTATTCTTAAGCCATGCCTGTAACAGATCGTGTAGCCATTGTAATTTTAAATTGGAATGGCGCACATTACCTTGAGCAATTTTTACCATTTGTACTACTTCACAGTGGTAATGCTAGGGTCATAGTAGCTGATAATGCCAGCACTGATAACTCACTGAACCTTCTAGCAAATAAATTTAAAACGGTATCGGTTATTAAGCTACCCACTAATACTGGCTATGCCGGTGGTTATAACAAAGCATTGGCCACAATTGATGCCGATATATTTGTACTACTCAATAGTGACATTGAAGTAACAGAAAAATGGCTAGAGCCAGTTGTTGATTATTTATACAACAACCAAAATGTGGCAGCAGCACAGCCTTTGATGTTAGACTATCATAACCGAGCCAAATTTGAATATGCAGGTGCAGCAGGTGGGTTTATAGATTTTTTAGGTTATCCCTATTGCAGGGGTAGAATATTTAATGAGCTGGAAGTAAACGCACATCAATATGACAATGTATTGCCTATTTTCTGGGCTAGTGGGGCTTGTTTATTCATTAAGGCTGAAAATTTTAAGATGATTGGTGGATTTGATGAACAGTTTTTTGCGCATCAAGAGGAGATTGATCTGTGCTGGCGGTTGCACCTGGCCGGATTTGAAGTGGCGGTGGTTCCTCAGGCCCATGTTTACCATATAGGTGGAGGAACGTTGAATAAAAACAATCCTCATAAAACATTTTTAAATTATAGGAATAACCTACTGATGTTGCATAAGAACTTGCCTGCTCACAAGTATAGAAATGTAATGTTCTGGCGATTTTTACTTGATTACCTAGCCGCATTTTCTTTTTTGTTCACAGGTGGTTTTACTTATTTTAAGGCGGTGGTGAAAGCACGCCAAGCATTCAGCAGGTTAAAAACAAGTATACCCACTTACAAGGGCAATCATTGGCCTTCCACCATCACCAACAGCAGCATTCTTAAAGCTTATTACTTGAATAAAACCAAGCGATACCAAGATATTAAATAATGTAACCAATTAAGTTAAAATTGCTGCATTGGTACTAACATTTTATTCATTTTTTGCTATAAAGGATATAGCATTATGAACGAAAATATTGACCTGCTCATTCACCGAGCACAAGGTATAAGCAAAGCTGATTTACACAAGGCTATCAGACTACTTGATGAGGCTTTGGCCATGGCCCATGAAACCAATCATCACATAGCTTTGGCCCATATTATATTTGAAAAGGCGGTCATTTACGATCAGCACCAACAATATAAAAAAGCGCTGGGGTCATACCAGGAGGCCTTGCTCTTTATGGAGCAAAACCACTTGCGCGAACTAAGCATTGAATGCAACAGTGCCCTAAGTAAATTATTTATCAAGCTCGGAGATTTGCCAGCATCATTGCACCACTTGCTTAAACAGGCTAGCCTTTTTAATGTGTTAAATGATAAACAAGGCACCGCTACTATTAACGCAGAAATTGGCAACTTTTATGTTTTACTAAACGATCATATCCATGCCATCAATTACTTTAAAAAGGCATTAAAGCTGAATGAAGAATTAAAAAATGAAACTGCTTGCAGGAAAAACTTTTTAGCCCTTGCCAAAGCCTACATCAGAATAAAAGATCTGGACAAGGCACACTATTATGTGGTGCGCAGCAGCAGAAAGCAAATAACTTTTGAAACCGAAGCCGACTTTAATACACAAGCACAGCTGCATCAAACACTTGCAGAGTTGTTTCAATTACAAAAGCAGTACGACAAGGCCATCATGGCGTGCCAAGATGGATTGCAATGCGCCATGGATGGTGCAGGCATTGTAGTAAAAACTAATTTAAGAACTCAGTTGGGCACACTGTATATGGAATTGCTTCAGTATGATAAAGCCATTGCTTGCTTTGAAAAAGCATTGGCCACCAGTCAAGCTTCGCCCAATGAAACCAATAGGACCATTATTCTAAAACTATTAAGCGAATGCTATGAAGCCAATGCTGATTTTGATAAGGCACTCTTCTTTTACAAACAATATTTTGAAGAAGACAGGAAACTGTTTGATGAAAACATGAATATTAAAGTAAAAGGCCTTCAAATAAAGTATGATTTGGATGAGTTGAAAAAACAAAAGGAAATAGCTGAATTAAGTGATAAACTTAAAGAGCAGTTTTTAGCTAACGTAAGTCATGAGATTAGAACGCCCATGAATGGTGTGCTAGGAATGACTCACCTACTCCACCAAACTCTTCTCACTGATGAACAGCGCGAATATATTCAAGCAATAACACAAAGCGCCAATAACCTGATGGTTATTATTAATGACATACTAGATTTTAGCAAAATTAACGCTGGGAAAATAGAACTCAGCAATCATGAATTTAACCCGCGCGAAGTGGTAAAAGGAGTGATTCAGCTACTTCAAGTTAAGGCAAATGAGAAAAATATTAAGCTTAGCTGCATCATAGATTACAACCTTGCTGATTATATTTGGGGCGATGCAATTAGGTTAAATCAAATATTAACTAATTTAGTAGGAAATGCAATTAAGTTTACAGATCAGGGAAAAGTAACCCTTGAAATTCAAGAGCTTGAAAATGATGGCACCTATACTAAATTACGATTTAAAGTAAAGGATACCGGAATAGGCATCCCTATTCATAAATTGCAAGCAGTATTTGAGAGCTTTGAACAAGCTGATAATAATAAAAGAAGATATGAAGGTACCGGATTGGGCCTTACTATTGTTAAACAGTTGGTAGAATTACAAGGAGGACAAATTAGTGTAAAAAGTAAAGAAGGTGAAGGGGCAACATTTATAGCTGATATTAGTTTCAAAATTGCATCACAATCAAATAATGCAATTAATACGAATAAAGTAAACAAAAATACGGTGCAAACAATTACCAAACAGAATTTTAACCACGTAAACATTTTAGTAGTTGAGGACAATAAAGTAAACCAACTGCTGGTGAAGAACATGCTGTCAAAGTTTGGATTTGGGAACGTGACCACTGTGGATAGACCTAGCAAAGCCTTTGAACTATTTGACACGAATAATTTTGACCTCATTCTAATGGATATTCAAATGCCTGAAATGGATGGATATGAAGCAACCAAAATTATAAGATCAAAATTTAAAGCATTGGATCAAACACCCATAATAGCCATAACGGCCGATGCAAGTGAAAAAGAAAAAATTAAAGCCCGTGAAGCAGGTATGATTGATTATGTAGTGAAGCCATATACCCCTGATGAGTTACTTAATTGCCTTCAGAAATATGTGAAGCATGCGGAAGTACTACCTGAGATTTCTTCCGGATTAAATTTAGATTTTTTAAATAAATTTACTGGTGGCGATAGGCAACTCACCATACAATTGATTGAAATATTTTTAAAGCAGGTGCCCGATGCGCTCCAGCAAATGGATGCCCATGTTGCTTCTAAAAATTATAAAGAATTGTTTGCGGTGGCGCATAAAACAAAATCAAGTATCAGCATCTTTGAGTTCAATGAACTTAAAAATTTGCTTTTAGAAATTGAAGAGTGTTGCAAAGAACTTACCAATCTGGATACCATACCAGGCATCTATACCATGTTTAAAAATGGCTGTTTCCCAGCAATAGATGAACTTAAAATGGCGTTGCAAAAATTACTCAATCAATAAGGGCACTCGCCCGTGTTATATTTACTGCCTGCAAAAAAACAGGAGTTCAGTTTTATTCCAAAGAAAAAATCAAAGGCATTTACTTCGCCTCCTGTAAAACTTAGCAACCTATCAGTACCCAGCACTAAAGGTCCTAATCTTATGGCTGCCCCTACGGCCATATTATTATATTCATGCAGCATAATGGGTATGGCTATTTCTATGGACCTGCGCTCCCACCGCGGCACCAAGGCTATATTATTTGAGTGCCAAACCTGCTTCCTACTATAAGCTAAGCGCTGTTGAATGCTAAGGTTAATATAAAATTGTGCAGCTATGCAATAGTCAAATTGGATACTTGCAGTTGCTGGAAGATGCATGCCAAACCTATCGCCATATTTTGATTGGGTGCTGTTGCCAAAGAAACGATTGGATATTTGACCATCAATATAGCTAAACGACCTAAATTCAATGGTATCGATCAATGGCCAATTGAAACCTGCGTTGTTTACCCTCAATCGCTCAGCATCATTGAAAAAATAAAGATAACCCAGATCAATAAGGCTTAGGCCCATTTTATACTTATACTTTTTCCTTTTATCAGCAGTTTTATCACAATCATAGGCCACTCTGCGCCTATCTCGTATGTAAGTAATTCCAGCATCTAAACCAAAGCCAACTCCTCTAATGGCAAAAAAACTACCAGCAAAATTATCTGGATTATCAGGTGCGGCATGCGCATAATCCAAATCGGCATTATTTACTATAAGAGTACTACTATCTGGAACTACATAATCACCTACAGATATATCACCATAGCCACCACTAGTGGCTATCATGGGTTTTAGCGTAATGGCCCACGACATCCAATGATCAAGGTTTTCTTTATAAACATGGCCATAACTTAAATTTAGTTGTAGTGCACTATATGCTGCAAAATTAAATCTACTATCCTTATAAAACGTACCATGCTGCGGCCTGTAATCAAATTTGCTATAAAATGCCTTGGCTACATGGTGCGGGATGTTATTCACTGAAGCTGTGTTGCGCCAGGCTAGTTGAATGCCAAGAATTCTGTTTTTATTATTACTTAAATAACCCGGACCAATGATGTAATTGTTGATATAACCATACTGCAAACCAGGCGAATAATAATCAAGAAATTTTTTTTCGCTTTCGCCATTAGCGTTGGTAGGAGTTGTGCCAATTAGAGAGGCGAAGTTACGTGCATACAAGTAATTGTTATCAAAGAAAAAATCGCCAGCAATAAGATTCCATTCACTTTTAAATGGTGACCCCACCGCCTGCGATGGGTTTAGATACAAACCCAAATTACCCGCATAATTGCTATGAACAATACCATGCCACTCTTGCGCTAATAGTTCATGACCAATGGCGATATTTAAATAAAATAATAAATATACAAACGCTCTCAATTTCAAATGTACTACGATAGGTAAAATACTTATAGTAGCTGGTCTATTAGCTTTTCTACACTGATGCCTTCTGCTTCGGCCTTATAACTTCTAACAATTCTATGTCGGAGGATACTATGTGCTACTGCTTTTACATTTTCTATGTCAGGTGAATATGAGCCATGAAGCAATGCATGACACTTTGCTGCTATGATTAAATTTTGAGATGCTCGTGGACCTGCCCCCCAAGCCAAATAATCATTCGCTTGCTTAGAAGCATGAACAGTATTGGGGCGTGTTTTGGCAACCAAATTTACCACATAGGCCAGTAAAGTATCATTGACCGGTACTTTTCTTACCAATTGTTGAAAGTACAATATTTCATCGGCACTTACCACCGTATTAATGGCCACTGCTCTATCACTGGTTGTGTTTTTAACGATCAAAATTTCATCAGCCACTGATGGATAGGAAAGTAACACATTAAACATAAAACGATCCAACTGAGCTTCCGGTAATGGATAGGTGCCCTCTTGTTCGATTGGATTTTGAGTAGCCAACACAAAAAATGGTTGCCCTAAATCATAGCGTTTACCACTGGTAGTTACTGCATATTCTTGCATTGCCTCTAGCAATGCGCTTTGCGTTTTGGGTGGTGTTCGGTTGATTTCATCTGCCAGAATAATATTGGCAAATAGGGGCCCTTTTATAAATCGAAATTGCCTGCTTTCATCCAAAATTTCTGTACCGATAATATCAGATGGCATTAAATCGGGGGTGAATTGGATACGGTTATAAGTGAGCCCTAGTGTTTTCGAAATGGTATTAATAAGCAAGGTTTTTGCAAGGCCCGGCAAGCCTACTAATAAGCAATGTCCTCTACTAAAAATAGAAATCAATACTTGATCTACCACCTCTTCCTGGCCCACAATTATTTTTCCTATCTCAGATTTTAATAATTTAAACTTCTGAGCCAATGCATCAGCTGCTTCTTTATCATTCGTATAATTTGTGTACATAAAATATCTATTGTAAACTTTTTTCCCAGCGCTTTAATACCGGGCAATCATAAATTTCAGGTTTTAATTTAATATAAGTTAGCTTGGTTTTTTCTTCAACCCACCTTTCTAATTCTTTATTCTGTTTAAATTGCAATGCCGCCTCTTGAATTTTCTGATAATCATCATGCAGGTTGGCCACATGCGGCCTTGATTTAGATTTTACTTTTAATAGTCTGTATGCATTTTTATTATCCTGATCCTGATACACCAATGGTATGGACGTACTTCCTACTTTCATAGTGTCCACTTGAAAAAAAAGTGATTTATCCATTTTATCTGGTGCAAAAGCATTTCCTCCTGTTTCAGGGTTGATCATTAATCCATTATTAAACTTCGATTCCTCATCATCACTAAATTTCAATGCTGCTTCTTCAAAAGTTATTTCGTTTGTTAATATTTTATTTCTGATGCTGTCAAGTTGAAGTACAGCTGCTATCATATCTTCATCACCAACCTTAGGTGCTATTAAAATGTGTCGTACATTTATTTGTTCTCCTTTACGGTCAATTAATTGCATGATGTGAAACCCAAACTTTGTTTCTATAATATCAGAAACTTCACCCGCTTTTAAATTATAAGCTGCTGCTTCAAATTCAGGAACCATTTGCCCTCTTGTAAAATATCCTAACTCACCGCCCTTTCTAGCTGATCCAGGATCTTCAGAATACAATGCAGCGAAAATACTAAAGTCTTCACCATTCGTTACCCTGGTTCTATACTCTGCCAATTGATCTTTTACCCTTTGTTTTTCATAAGCATTTACTGGAGGGCGCTTTACAATTTGTTCAATAGTTATTTCAGCATCTATGTAGGGCAAACTATCTTTATCTATTCTATCAAAATATTGACGCACGTCTTGTGGTGTAACTTGAATGTCTTTCGTAATTTTTCCTTGCATGGTTTGCACTATCAATTGCTCTTTGATTACTTGCCTTAGCTCTTCTTTGAGTTGTGGAATAGTGGTGTGAAAGTAAGCCTCTAGTTTTTCTTCTGATCCTATTTGCGACACAAAAAAACGCATTCGTTTATCAAGCTCAGCTTCCACCTGATTATCCTGTACATATACACTATCTACACTGGCTTGGTTAACCAATAATTTTTGAAATATTAAATTATCTACTACTTCGCATTTCATGTTGATAGCTTCTGGATTTTGAACCACCATTTGGTTATACTGTTTCTCAATATCAGAACTGAGAATAATATTTGAGCCCACTATGGCTACTACTTGATCTATCACTTTAGTGGTTTGCGCTTGGCTGGTGGCAGCGGAAAGAATGACCCAAAAGGCCAAAAACAGTTGTTTCATTATTGGCAAATATAACGATAATTGGATGATGAAATTCTTTAAGTGAAGCAATATTATAATCCTACTATTTAACAAGCCACTGTAGCTCATTTGCATTCAGTGCCTCTGTAATGGCCGATTTTTCCATTTCGTTAATGAGTTTTAACTTACGTTGATTTAGAATCAAATTGCGAATATTTTTTGATTCATAGCTTAGCGGACTAACACTATTTTTAATTTTAAAACCTTTGATGTTTACTAAGTAGATGTTCATACTATCTTCAATTTCTATGTATCGGTTATTTGTAAGGTATTGTTCCGCATCATAGGTTTTTATTGGGATCTCTTTCAACAGGTCTTCAAATTGTAGCCACGACTCATCATCAAGATAATAGTTTAAGGCAAACTGATGTGCATATTCTTCAAGCAATTTCCTATCTGACTTTAAATTGGATCTAATCCATTCTTTTGCTTTATCTATTTTAGGGCTGCTATTTAAAATTTTGAGATACAATACTTTTATAATATTGTCTTTTAATTGAAAGTTGTCTTGATTGGTGGCATAGAATTGGTTTATTTCTGCTTCGGTAACATTGGTATCAAGTTTTTGAGCAACCAGTTCCTTCTCATAGGCATAGCGCACCAAGGATTGACGGTATTCTTCTACCTGACGTTGAATTTCGACATTGTCATTTTTAATGTTTTCTGAAGCTTTATGTAGTATTGCCGCATTGTGCATCCAATTTTCGATATACGATTTTGCAATTCTAACTGAATCTTGTGCACTTGTTTGTGCTGGAATAATAGATGCAATATCTTTTTTATAGAGAAATTGATCATACGCCCTAGCCACAGCTTCACTATTTGATGAAGTTGTTTTATTGCCACAGCTGCTAATAACTGAAAAAAGCCATGCAATGATGGTGATTCTTATTATCAATTGAATAATCATAAAAAAAGGCGCCCCACTTTATGAGCGCCTTCAAATATAATATTTTAGTTTTATTTTTTATTGACCAGGCTTTCAAGCACCTGATCATTTATTTTATATTGGTATTTCGATTTAAGGCTGGTGATCCACTCTTTTTCCAAATAGGCTTGGTAGTCAGATGTGATTACTCCCTTTGCCTCTTCAATGGTTTTAGGGGCACTAGGGAGCACTTTGCTGATGTTCACAAAACTTATTTTCTCGCCATTTACAATATCCTTACTCATACCTTGTTTCCATTCTACTTGATCAATACTTTCATTCTCACCTTTGCTAAATTTCCCTGTTTTTACCTGCAAGTTGAGCTTGCTTGATTGATTGATTCGTGCCATCAGTGTATCTACATCATCTACTGATTTCATTAATTTTTTTACCTCTTTTGCAACTTGTGCATTGGCGCAGTTATAAACTGTAGCTTCCACTCTATCGGGCCATAAATAATTATTTTTATTGGATGCATAATAATTTGCTAAACCGGCTGAATCTTTCACGGCCTTACTCCAAACTTTTTGATCAGTTAATTCAAAGAGTAATATACCATCCTTGTATTCTTGGATTAATGCTTTGAAGTCAGGATATTTTTGCTCTAACCTTGCTTCTTCAAATCCCAGGACAGATTCATTAACGAATTCGTTATAAAGTGCCAGCATCAAAGCTTGTGGTTCGCCAGTGTTTCTTTTTGCTTGGTGCGATTCAACGTAAGAAGCAAACATACCTCCTTTAAATTCTGTTCCACCGAGGGTAAACATTACACTGTTAGCTAATTTTGAAACAGATTCGGCTGTAAATTTCCCTTGCACCAACGAACTATCTGCTGCTTTAATAAATAGCCCTTGACTGGCCTTATTTTCAGTAAAGTTACCTTCTTTTTTAATGCTATTAATTTTAGTGCTCTTACTTAAATCAGCTCTACTATCTTTTTGCACTTTCTGACGAAGCTCTGCTTGCATATCGGCATAGGGCGAAAGGTCTTTTTTCTCAAGCAATTTAATGATATGGAAACCATAAGATGTTTTCACAGGCTTACTGAAATCATTAATGTTTTTAAGGGAGAATGCTGCTGTTTCAAATTCGGGTACCATTCTTCCGGTTCCAAAGAGCGGTAGCGCCCCACCGTTTTTAGCTGAGCCTTGGTCTTCACTGAACTGACGCGCCAAATCTTCAAAATTTTCTCCTTTGACTAACTTTTCATAAATTTCATTGATGGTAAGTGCGGCTTTGGTCGAATCTTCGGCCTTGGCACCTGCGGCCGATTTGATCATGATGTGAGCCACTTTTACTTCGCCTTGAGCTGCTCTTTTATCAGTAACTTTTATGATGTGGTAACCAAACCTTGTTCTAACCGGATTGGTGAGCTCTCCTACCTTAGTGGTGTATACTGCATTTTCAAAAGGATAAACCATTTGCATGGCAGTGAAATAACCCAAATCGCCATTGTTTTCTTTTGCCGATGGATCATCGCTTTTAGCTTTTGCAAGTACTCCAAAATCACTTCCCTTCACTAAGTCTGCTCTAATTTTCATAGCCTTGTTGTATGCCTCAAGCGTATCTTTTGGTAGGGCATCATTTGCGCATTTAATTAATATATGGCTTGCTCTTACATCTTGCTTTAAGCGATCATAAGCTTCTACAACCAAATTTTCGCTAACAGATTTATCTATCAAGTAAGGCTGCGCTAGCTGCTTGCGATAGCCGGTTAACTCCTGTCGGAAATTAGCCACAGTATCCATTTTCATTTCTAAGGCTTCTTTCACTTTAAGTTTATAATTGATATACAGCTGCATGTATTCCTGGACGTCTTTCAAAGAATAATTGTTTTCCTTGGTATTATTTTTTTTAAATACTCTTTCAAACTCTGACTTCTGGATTTCTTCACCAGCCACTGTAAGTATTACAGGATCGGGTTGCTGAGCCATGGCAGCAGATGTAAGCAGCGCTAATACAATTACTAAAATTTGTTTTCTCATATATAGGTTTATTAAATTGAATTTAAGGGAGTGCAAAATTAGCAATAGGAAGGATTTTTCAAAATGAGTTTTGAATGATAGCCCGTTCTTATCAATTTATTTTCTTAAGATTTTAGGGTCTCCATTTGCTTATCGGCATATGCGCCAAAAGAGCTAAATTTTTCTATTCGCTGGGCTACTAGTTGTGGCGCATTTAAGGATAAAAGGTCTTCCAATTCTGCTAATATTGTTTTTTGAATGATGGCAAACATTTGCTCTGGAAAAGTGTGAGCTCCACCTATGGGTTCGTGGATGATACCATCTATGAGGCCTTGTTTGAGCATGTCTTCTGCGGTAAGTTTAAGTACCTCGGCAGCTTTTTCTTTAAAATCCCAGCTTCGCCATAATATTGAGGAGCAACTCTCTGGTGAAATCACACTATACCAAGTGTTTTGAAGCATGAAAACTTTATCACCTACGCCTATTCCCAAGGCGCCACCAGAAGCTCCCTCGCCAATGATGATACAAATTACCGGCACTTTGAGTTTGGCCATTTCAAATAGATTGCGAGCAATGGCTTCACCTTGTCCTCGCTCTTCTGCTTCTAAACCGGGATAGGCTCCGGGTGTATCAATTAATGTTACAATCGGTTTGTTGAATTTTTCAGCCAATTTCATTAGCCTAAGCGCTTTTCTATATCCTTCAGGATTGGCCATACCAAAATTTCGATACTGCCGCTGTTTAGTAGTATTTCCTTTTTGTTGCCCAATGAACATAATCGTTTTGCCATCAACCATTCCAAATCCACCAACGATGGCTTTATCATCTTTCACCGTTCTATCGCCAAATTGTTCGATGAAACTGGAACCACACAGTGCTTGAATATAGGCTAATGAATAGGGCCTATCAGGATGGCGACTGAGCTGAACACGCTGCCAGGGAGTTAGGTTACCATAGATGCGTTTTCGTGTATCAATTACCTTTTGCTCCAAATCCTTGATCGTAATACTTACATCGACCTTGCTTTTCTTTTCTATTTTTCTGAGTTCCTCTAAATTGTCGATTAACTCGGCAATGGGCTTTTCAAAATCTAAATAATTCATTCCGTACTTTTTGAGGATGAAGGGCTAAATTAATAATAATTTAATAACAGAATCAAGGTGTTTTTATTTGCAAAATAATGCAGTAGTAATCAGTTAAATAATTTAGCGAACCTAAACAAATAAGTAAATAACTTTTGTACTATTTACGCATATCCACATAAACCCCTTTTTTGAATTCGCCAGATTGGAACAAGACAAAATAGGTTGCATCTGGCAAGGGTTCATTGGAATCATTTTGACCTACCCAATCAGTGTTTTTATAATTTTGAGTTTGATAGACTAGATTGCCCCATCTATTAAACACTTTAAATGTATTAGTTGGGTACAAATATAATCCTCGAATATAATATCCATCATTGCTTCCATCGCCATTAGGCGTAAATCCAGTGGGCATATCAAATTCGGTTTCACAATCAGTTTGGTTATCTATTCTTACCAAAACGCTATCACTATTGCTACATAGGCCTTCTGTAATGGTATAGAGCAAGGTTTGGAAGCCAACAGCTGAACTCAAAATGGCATTCGGTGAAGTGGGGTTGGTAAGCACACCACCTCCACCCAGCAGGGTCCATAAACTGCTACCATTAAGTGGGGTGTTGCCCGAAAGCTGATAGGTTCCATTGACATAACAGGTATCTACATCATTACCTGCAGCCACTGCAATAGGTTGTGGATTTGCCAAAGTAACATTTACGCTTGTACTGCAATTGGCGGCTGTTTGATCTGTGATGGTGATGATATAATTACCTGGTCCCACATTAATGGCACTGTCCACTGTACTCACATTGGGCAACCAGGAGAAGAAATAGTTTCCACTACCACCTGTTACCTGCAATTGAATGCTGCCGTCATTGCCATTATTACAGGTTATGTTATCTACTACCGAGTTTGCCACTACATCGTCTGGCGATAGTATGCTATCACTGGCTGTAGCGATACAGCCAAGTGAATCAGTAATTGTAACGGTATATAAATTTGATGGTTGGTTGCCGAGGCCACTCAATGTGTCGTTTACACCGGTGCTCCATTGGTAATGATATGGAGCTGAACCACCGATAACACTCACATTGATGCTCCCAGTGTTTGCTCCGTTACATCCTGCATTGGTGCTATTAAATGTAATGGTGAAAGAATCTGGTTGGGTAATATTTATTGCTAATGAATTGGTGCAACCACTTGCAGTGTCCGTGACCACTATATTGTACAGCCCTGATGTTAGGCTGCTCGCAGCATTGCTGGATGAAATATTTGGCAACCAAGCGTAAGTATAAAATCCTTGGCCTGCTGTAGGAGTAAGAGAAATGCTCCCATTACTAAAACCGAAACAGTTATTATTGACAATGGTACTATTCACGGGTAGGTTGTTATTAGTACTAATGGTGATAGCTGCTGTAGCGGTGCAATTATTTTGGTCGGTTACGATCACACTATAACTTCCTCCTAAAATATTTCCGAGCGTGTTAAGTGTATCATTTGGCCCTGTGTTCCAAAGGTACTGATAAGGTGAAGTACCTCCTTGGATGATATTGGCACTGATGGTTACTGGAACATTGCCTGAACAATCAAACGATGGTGCAGTAGCACTTACTTGCAATGGCAAAGGATTATTGATGGTGACACTATCTGTTATACTACATCCATTGGAATCAAGCACGGTAACGAGGTAGGTTCCAGCGCTTAGATTTATTGCTGTGTCATTGAATTGAACCGGAACAGTGTTCCATGTGTACTGCAGGGTTCCCACTGCTCCACTCACATTGATCCATGCAGCGCCATTACTCCCTCCAAAACAATCTGGATCAGAAATGCTGTTAATTGTTGAATTTAAATTATTAGGCAATTTATTAATTTGAATAGAAAGCGTTCCACTACATCCATTTGTATCAATAATAGTTACAGTATATAGTCCACTATCAAGATTGGTTGCTGTGGAAGCATTGCCACCATAAGGAGACCAAGCATAAGTATATCCTGGGGTTCCGCCTATTCCTATTATGGAGGCTTGCCCGCTGCTATCACCCAAGCATTGGACATCTGTGGCTGCCTGCAACAATCCATTTACGCTGTCTGGTTGGTTGATGTTAATAGACACGTTAAAAGTACAACCGCTAGAGTCTTCGATGAGACAAGCATAATTGCCAGCTGCAAGATTTAAAGCTGTATTTGAACTGCTCACATTGGGTGACCATGTATAAGTAGGAGGACCATTGGAACCAGCAAGATTGATAACTGCACTTCCATTGGTATCTCCATTACACAACGGACTATTTACACTTACTGATGCACTAAGTGTACTGGTGCTTGGCACATTCACAGTAGTATCAAAATTACAACCATTGCCATCTACAATACTGATGGTATAAATGCCTGCTCCCAAGCCGGTGGCTATTGAATCTGATCCTCCGGTTGGTGCCCATGTATAAGTATAAGTACCCGAGCCACCGGAAGGGGTAACTATAGCCGATCCATTATTAATGGCACAATCAGAAGAATCACTTTGTAGCACTGCGGTTATTATTGGAGGGTCTATAATGGTGACAGTATCTGATGCGGCACAGCCGTTAGTATCTGTTACGTTGACTATGTAAGTTCCAATGCCAAGGCCGCTTACATTAGGTGTGTTAAAATTTCCTGGTGTCCATGTGTAATCAAAAGCTGCATTTCCTCCACCAACCAATGCACTAATGCTACCTGAATTTTGTCCAACACATAGTGGTGAAATACTTGAGGCATTTACTGTGAATAAGGCTGGCTCACTAAGAGTGATGCTGCTATTATCAGTACATCCTAATGAGTCAGTGACTGTTAATGTGTAGGTGCCAGCACTTAGATTGGCAATACTTAATGTAGTATCATTGTTAGGAATCCAGAGGTATGAATTTCCTCCGTTACCTCCATTTACTGTGGCACTGATACTCCCATCACTCAATCCGAAACAAGAAACATTATCACCGCCAGGGTAAAGACTGGCATTAATGGTAAAGTTAAAAGGTGGTGGAGCAATAATATTTGCATTGGCACTGGCTACACATCCTAAAGAATCTGTAACAGTCACAGTATAGTTTCCTCCAGTCAGATTGATTGCAGTATCATTCATTTGAACTGGTGCTGAATTCCAACTGTAATTGATGAACCCTGTTCCGCCAGTGGCAATAGCTATCAATTGCCCATCAGCACTATTGCTGCATTGGACAGTGTCATTACCTATTATACTCACCAACAGCGGTGCAGTAGGTTCACTTATGGTAATTGAATCGGTGCGTGAACATCCATTGCTATCAGTTAAAGTGAGTATATAAGTACCAGCAGCTAAATTTGAAATTGTATTGATGGTGTCATTCGGGCTTGTGCTCCATAAATAACGGATACTCCCAGTTCCGCCACTTACATTGGCTATGATTGTTCCAGTGCTGTCACCAGTGCAAGGCACATTGGTTACATTAAAAGAAACTACTATTGGGTCAGGATTATTGACTGAAACAGTTCTATTGGCAACACACCCTCGATCTAGATCCGTAACGGTAACAGTATAGTTTCCTGAAGGTAAATTAGAAAGGGTGTCATTATTGATATTTCCGGGATTCCAAACATAATCATAATTACCTCCAAAGATGGGTGCTGCTATTGCTATTCCAGAAGTATCGCCATTGCAAAGTGGATTGGTAACAGTGATATCAAAATAAGGGGTAGGAACAAAAATATTGTAACTGTAGGTTTGAAAGCCATTGTTGGGGCAAGCATTGTCTCTTACTGTAACGGTAAAAGTTTGAGGATTTAAAGATATATTACTGTCAGCGGGCGTCCAACAAAAGGTACCCACTGGAAAAGGAGTTCCGGTAACGTTAAATGTAGCACCTGGAATGGCATTGTTCCACACCATCGTTACGGTATCGCCTGCATTGATGTCGCCACTAAATATATCAAAGCAAATAGTTTGGTTGGCACAAATGGTGGTATCTCTAACTGTAGTATTATTGATGCCGCTGGCCGTGGGCAAATCATTGATACAATTTCTAACATAAACTTCCATATCGCGTGTTACGGAACCCGCTAAAACACCATCTCTATATTGTTGAATTAAAACAGCTACGATACCTACTTGTTGAATTGTAGGAGCCATAAAAATGTCGCCTGTAATTGGATCAATAGCCACAGGAGGGGTGCTACTTAATGGATTGCTGCCATTGAACGGTGCCAGGTAAGGTACAGGCGTAGTGCTATTAGCAAGTGCATCCACTAGAGTGTACACTAAACTATCGCCATCAGGATCAACTACTCCATGGTTATAGGTGAAATTTTGACCCACACATAAAAATGTGATAGGTATATTGCTGAAAACTGGAGAAGAGTTGCATGGAAATTGCAAATTGTTTAGCGTAGCTTCCACATATATGGCACTATTGCTAACAGCACCACCGCATCCAGGGGGAATGTTAATAGTGGTAATGTCACAATTTCTGCAACATGGATTCCAACTAAACACCCAATCGCTACAAGCTCCAGGCAGGGTAATATCTTTGGCATAAACGTATTTTTGAATTCCGGGGTTTAAGCTTGCAGGATTGGTACACTTGGTAACGGAGGATGCACATGGAAAAGTAATTTCTTGACCAGTAGGTGGAACCTGTTCTATGGTATCAGTAAAAAAGAATCCACAACTAGCTGATGAAAAGGCTATGCCATACCCTGGCGATACTTGAGATCCAGCACAATCACGATATACGGTTAGTTCAATTCTGTAAGTAAGTCCACCAAGGCAAGTATAGGTTAAATCGGCTCCGGCAAAGTGTGTAGCCCTTGCACTATTGCCAAATGCTACTAATAAAAATAGTAGGCCAAAAACTCTAAATGTCAAGTAGGGATTTTTTTTCATTGCTGTATAGATAGATACTTTCCAAAAATGCGAAAATATATTCCCTTTTCACCTTAAGCAGTAGTCTAATTATACAGCCCTTTATCAACATTTTATTAACTAAAAAAGGGGCATAGGCCCTAATGTTAATGATGTTGCATCACTTTGTGTGACGTTTGCTTTTTACCCTCTCCTTTCGCTGTGCTTGCTGCGTTTTATATTTAGTGTACTGTTCAGCGGTGAGTATTTGTTGAATGCTAGCGTCCTTTTTTTTATTCCATGTAGCCCTTGCTTCACGATTGGAATTTAACTCATCTGGTCGCGTTAGCAGCAATTCATACACTTGTTGTGTTTGCTCCTTGCTTAACCCTAAACTTTCTTGCATTTTTACCGAAGCCTTTTGTGCCTTTTCTTCATTAGTAAGTTTTTGCCTAGCATCTGTTGATTGTGCACCTACCAAGCTAATCGTTGCAATCGCAACGATCGTTAAAATTAATTTTCTCATCGTTTCTATTTTTTGATTGAAGCATGAAAAAATCATGCCAGATTTATTTTATATACTTTTTATTTCAGACATTGAAAAAATAAAAGGTTTAATGGAGTGCTATCTTTTTTTGCAAATCATAAGTCCATCTCTTATTGGCAACATTAAATTTAACACTCTTTCATCTTCCAAAATTTCCTTGTTCAACTTAAACATATTGTAGGTGTCTTTATCCATCTGCTGTGGTGCTTCAAGTATTTTTCCACCCCACAACACATTGTCAAATATAATGAAACCGCCAGTGCGCACTTTGGGTAATATGAGCTCGTAGTAATTTTTGTAATTTATTTTATCTGCATCGATAAATACCAGATCGAATGTTTCTTTTAATTGAGGGATGATGTCTAGCGCATTTCCAAAAAGTAAATTTACCCGATTATTCCATCCTAGCTGGGATATGTGGCTTTGGGCTAGTTCTTTTAGTTCATCATTAATTTCAATGGTTGTAATTGTTCCACCTTCTTGTAATCCTTCGGCTAAGCAGATGGACGCATAACCTGTGAAGGTGCCAATTTCTAGAATTTTTTTTGGCCCTATCATGTTACTAAAAAAGCTCAATACACGCCCTTGATAGCTGCCGCTGATCATATGAGGCATGAGTACTTTTTTATAAGTTTCTATTTCTAAATTTTCGAGTACGTAATTGGGTGGTGTGGTGTGCGCCTCACAATAATTTTGAATAGTCGAATTGATCAGTTGTTGCATCTCATAAAAAAACCCAACCGAAAAAGGTTAGGTTCCATTTTTAAATATTTTTTTTATTAATCCCAGTCTTGTAGTCCGCCTATGCGCACTGCTTGAACATTTTCAATTCTATGTCCGAGTGCAGATGGAGTGTATTTATCTACAAAAGCTATAACTTCTAACTTACTTTGTGGAAGTCCTGTAAGGTCTATTGAATAGTTTACTACATGAGTTTTACCAGCCTGCATGGCCGCTTGTGGAAGTGCATACCCTGCAGGAACCGGAGTTGCCACTTTTACCAAAACGTGTTTATGCTTAAAGAAATTAATAGTAGGTGGTAAATTGAAAAATGGCGAAGATGAATCAGGATCGCTGCCGGTAGCACTGAAGTAATTATTTTGGTCGTAAAGCGATGAACTGTCTTGAACATAATCTTGAACCACATAAACATGTAATGAATAAGCACCTGCCATAGCTTGCGCAAAACCTACATGAACTGCTAGATCAAGTGTATTGCCATTTACTGTTCGAGCATCAAGTGCCATACCGCATTTAGGTTGAGTACTTAGCCTGCTTATTACTTTGCCTTTCCATTGGTTGGGTGCTAAATCGCTTCCTTGAAT
>JBDKJS010000092.1:0-12063 GCA_039806065.1 Bacteroidota bacterium
GATACCATTATGAAACTAGGTATGGCACATCCTATGGGGCCCTTACAACTGGCTGATTTTATTGGACTTGATGTGTGCTTAGCTATTTTGAATGTACTCTATGAAGGTTTTGGAAATCAAAAATATGCTCCATGTCCATTATTAGTAAAAATGGTTACAGCGAAACAGTTAGGCATTAAATCTGGAAAAGGGTTTTATGATTATACGCATGGCGGAAAAGAGTTAATTGTGAATAGCAAGCTCAAAAAACTGGGTTTATATTAAATCCTAATGTATCTGAATAATATGTGGGCAGTAAACGAGTGTTTACTGCCTATTTTTTAAAAGTCAAAAAAGCATCGAAACAGCAGTTTACATTTTGTTTAATAAACACGCTGCTAGTCTTAGAACGAAATTATGTAGAATTCAAATTCAAAACATACCTTCTCAGTGACTCTTCTTTCTTTTTAGCGAAAAATAAAATTTAAAAACCGCAAATAATCAATGCTTCTTCGACCATTTTTTACCCTATTAATCCTATCTTTACCACCAAATAAGAAGCAAATATGATACCCACTCCTAATGCAGTTTTTGAGGATATTGCCAAAACTACCCAAAAACTTATGAAAGGCTATGAAGTACTCAAACAAATCAAAGATGTAGATGTAGCCATTACACCAAAAGACCTAGTATGGCAAGATGATTTAGTGAAACTTTATCATTACCAACGCAGCACTCCGGCCAAATGTAAAATTCCAGTATTAGTATCATTTGCACTACTCAACCGACATGATGTGCTCGACTTGCAACAAGACCGGTCACTTATGAAAAAGTTGATCGATGAGGGTTTGGATATTTATATAATGGATTGGGGTTATCCTCAACCGCAACACCGATACCTTACTATGGAGGATTACATAGATGGTTTTATGAATGGTGCCATAGATTTTATCAGAAAAACTACAAAGCAGGACAAAATACATAAGATGGGAATTTGTCAAGGTGGTACGTTTAGTATGATTTACGCTAGCCGCTATCCTGAAAAAATTAAATCACTCACCACCTATGTGGCACCCTATGACTTTGACAATCAAGGCTGCATGCTATATACTTGGACAAAGGATTTGAATGTTGATGCCTTTGTTGATGCGTATGGAATAATACCCCATGAGATGCTAAACAACGCTTTTGGAATGCTTAAGCCAAGTATGGATGTGACAAAATATGTGGGCATGCTTGACAGTATAGATGATAAAGAAAAAGTACTCAACTTTTTGAGGATGGAAAAATGGAAGAGCGACTGCCCTAACATAGCTGGTGAAATGTACCGAAAATATATCAAAGATCTTTTCAGGGATAATAAGTTGCTTAAAGGTACTTTCGAGATGGGTGGCGAAAAGGTTTTACTTAAAAACATGAAAGCTCCTTTCTTGAATGTATATGCTACTGAAGATAACATTATTCCCAATTCTAGTACTACCGCAGTAATGGATCACTTAGGAAGCAAGGATAAGGAATTGTATGCGTTCCCAGGAGGTCATATTGGGGTTTTTGTGGGTGCGAAATCACAAAAGGAATTAGCTCCAAAGGTAGCAGCATGGGTAATTAGTAAAAGTTAATATTTAATAGAAAACTAGAAGGCAAAACCATACTTGAGGTAATTTCAAGTATGGTTTTTCTTTTATCTGTTCTTTTGATCCGTTGCTTTTACTTGGCATAAAAATGTGGAATTTCGGGCTGGGAATTTTTTTCTTCTAAATATTGTTCCACAAGGTGATTGGCCAACTAAGTATCAACTTTAACCCTAGATCCAATTTTAGTATGATCGCCAGGGGTTAATACCCTTTATCTCTCGAATAAATTCCGTAACTCAATTTAAAATGAAGTAGGTATGCATTACTGTGATGATGCAAGCGGTGCTGTGCTTCCCAGCCCCGACTGTAGCAAGCTGCCATGCAGCGCGAAAGGCGGGAATGTATTGAGAATAGCGGCAGTTAAGGTGATGCTCCAAAAAAAAGCCACCGTGAATAGGCAGCTTTTGTATAATTTGAAAATTATATAATATACATTAAATAGTCATTATTTCTTTTTCTTTGGCTTCAAGGTGTTTGTCTACCGCTGCCACAAATTGATCGGTTACTTTTTGGATTCTATCTTCCGCATCTTTGCAAATATCTTCAGGGGTGGCTTTGGCATCTCGCTTGATGGCTTCATTTGCATCTTTCCGGCTTGTTCTTATTCCAACCTTGGCATGTTCTGCTTCGGCTTTGGATTTTTTCACCATTTCTTTTCTTCTGTCTTCTGTGAGTGGTGGAATGTTTATTCTAATTACGGATCCATCGTTTTGAGGATTGAATCCTAGGTTTGCTTCGGTGATGGCTTTCTCAATGGGTTTAAGCATGGTTTTTTCCCAAGGTTGTATTTGAAGGGTACGGGCATCTGGTGTGCTTATATTAGCCACTTGATTAACTGGAGTATTGGTGCCATAGTAATCTACGAAAACTGCATCGAGCATAGCAGGATTAGAACGGCCTGCTCTTATTTTTTGGAGCTCTACTTCTAAATGGTCTATTGATTTTTGCATGGCAGCTTTGGTATCGGCCAGTAGTTTATTGACATCAAGCATATTCTATTTTGATTAAGCGGTTAAGTATTACAAAGATAAAATAATTATTAAAACTGTACTAGTGTGCCAATTGGATTACCTTGTACGATGGCTTGGAGGTTGCCTGGCTTATTCATATCGAATACGATGATGGGGAGTTTATTTTCATTACACAGGGTGAATGCTGTCATGTCCATCACTTTTAAATTTTTCTTAAATACTTCGTCAAATGTTACCTTGTCATACTTAGTGGCCTTGGGGTCTTTTTCAGGATCGGCTGTGTATATACCGTCCACTCTGGTTCCTTTTAGAATTACATCAGCTCCTATTTCAATAGCACGAAGTGATGCTGCGGTATCAGTAGTGAAATAAGGGTTTCCGGTGCCGGCACCAAAAATGACTACTCTTCCTTTTTCAAGATGGCGCACTGCTCTGCGCTTGATGTATGGTTCGCAGATTTGCTCCATTTTAATGGCAGAGAGTAAACGGGTTTTTAAGCCAATGCCTTCTAGTGCACTTTGCAATGCCATTGAATTGATCACAGTGGCTAGCATGCCCATGTAATCGCCTTGAACGCGATCTATTACTCCATTTGCATCATTGCCTACTCCTCTAAATATGTTGCCTCCACCAATTACGATGGCTATTTCTACACCCTGGGAAAGTGCGTTTTTAACTTCCATGGCATATTGTGAAAGTATTTTATGGTCTATACCAAATTCTTTATCGCCCATTAGGGCTTCGCCACTGAGTTTGAGAAGTACTCTTTTGTATTTCATAATGTGCAACGTTAGGTTTTATATGATTTGCAAGAAATTAAAATTCCTTGAGTTGTTAAAGTGAAGTCAAAAAAAAACTGCCTTTGTGGGCAGTTTAAAATTGTGAAGGAAATTATTATCCTAGTTTTACGCGTTTCATTCCAACGATTTTGGCTGTTTTATCCACAGACTCCAAATATTGGCGAACGGTTTTTTTATCGTCCTTTATAAATGCTTGATTCAGTAGCGTATATTCTTGATAAAATTTATTGATTTTACCGGCTGCTATTTTTTCAATCATATTTTCAGGTTTACCTTCTTGACGAATTTGTTCTTTGGCTATTTCCATTTCACGATCGATCAATTTTTGATCTACGTCTTCTTTATCAATAGCTACTGGAGCCATGGCTGCAGCTTGCATTGCAATTTCTTTAGCGGCATGTGCTAATTCTGACGAAGCCTTATCAACTGCAATAATGCTGGTGAGTTTATTTCCAGGATGGTTATAAACCACAACAGTTTCGCCAGCAGTAAATTGAAAATCTACAACATCTATTTTCTCGCCAATCTTACCCATTTGATCAACCAATGTTTCGGCCACTGTTTGGGCTCCAAGTTTGAGCGCTTTTAGATCTTCGATGGTAGCTGGTTGATTGGCTACTGCAAGATCTAATATACTTTCTCCGTATTTAATAAAATCGGCATTTTTGGCAACAAAATCTGTTTCGCAACATACTGCTACTACAAACCCTTTTTTAGCATCGGCAGTAAGCTTACCGAAAACGTATCCTTCCTTAGCTTCTCTATCTTGGCGATTGGCTGCAATCTTTTGGCCTTTTTTACGAAGGATATCAATGGCTGCTTCAAAATCGCCATTGGCTTCAGTTAATGCTTTTTTGCAATCCATCATTCCCGCTCCTGTTTGTTGGCGGAGTTTATTTACATCTGCTGCTGAAATTGCTACTGTTGTTGACATGCTTTACTACTTTTAATCTTTAATAATTTACTTATTTCTTTTTAGCTCCACCAGCGGTGTTTCCTCTTCTTGGTCTTAGATTTTTCTTTCCATCTTTGTTTTCTTCTTCTTCGCCTTCACCTGCTGCTACCGCTACATTTTCAACATCTGTGATATCTTCTCCTGCCTCGTTTTCTTTATCTGCATCCTTATCCATTTTCCGTTCTGATAACCCTTCCTCAATAGCTTTTGCTATAGTATCCACAATTAAAGAAATAGATTTAGTTGCATCATCATTAGCTGGTATGGCAAAATCCACTTGTGAAGGATCGGTATTGGTATCGGTAATTGCAAAAGTAGGAATGTTTAGTTTTTGAGCTTCTGCTACCGCTATGTGTTCTTTCATTGTATCCACAATAAAAAGAGCGGCTGGCAAACGACTCATATCAGCTATACTACCAATTAATTTTTCCATTTTGGCTTTTTGACGCGTGATCATCAATTTTTCTTTTTTCGAGATCACATCGAATGTACCATCAGTAGCCATTTTATCAAAGCCGGTCATCTTTTTAACTGACTTTCTTATGGTAGAGAAATTAGTGAGCATTCCACCTGGCCAACGTTCGGTAATGTACGGCATGCCAACTCTGGTAGCAGCATTTGCCACTATTTCTTTGGCTTGCTTTTTGGTTGCAACGAAAAGAATTTTTTTTCCAGACTTAGCAATTTGCTTTACAGCCAATGAGGCTTCATCAAGTTTGGCCACTGTTTTGTTAAGGTCTATGATATGAATGCCTCGTGCCTCCATGAAGATGTAGGGCGCCATTTTGGGATTCCACTTGCTTTTGAGGTGACCGAAATGAGCACCGGCATCTAATAGTTCTTGATAAGAAACTCTTGACATTTGATATTGTTGAATAAATTAATTAAATAATATGCTAATTGTGTAATTCTTGAAAGTAAAAACTGATTAACGTTTGGAGAATTGGAAACGTTTACGAGCTTTTTTCTGACCCGGCTTTTTACGTTCAACCATTCTAGGATCGCGGGTAAGTAACCCTTCTTTTCGAAGGATCGGTTTATTTGCTTCATCAACGATAACAAGCGCTCTGGCTATACCTAACCGCACTGCCTCAGCTTGACCTTTAAATCCACCACCAGAAACATTCACCACCACATCATAATTAGCGGGGGCATTAATGGCTTGTTGGGCTTGATTGGCAAGGTATTGTAAAGGAAGTGTATTGAAGTACTCTTTATAATCCTTGTTATTGATTTTGATAGTACCTGCACCCGGTTCGAGGTATACACGTGCTACTGAAGTTTTTCTACGTCCTATTGCGTGAATCATTGGTGATATAAATTATGCGAAGGTTATTGCTTTTGGTTTTTGTGCTGTATGTGGATGCTCAGCACCGGCATAAATAAATAAGTTGGTGTTTAAGGCTCTTCCGAGGCGTCCTTTAGGAAGCATTCCTTTAACAGCATGCTCTATAATAAGCGCTGGATTTTTTTTCAACCAATCAGCAGGAGTAGCAAAACGCTGTCCGCCTGGATGTCCAGTGTGACGTACATATTCCTTTTGGTTCATTTTACGACCGGTTAATTTGATTTTACCAGCGTTGATAACGATAACATTATCACCACAATCTACATGGGGTGTGTAACCGGGCTTGTGTTTACCACGAATTACTTTAGCCACTTCTGAGCACAATCTTCCCAATACCTGGTTTTCAGCATCTACTATTACCCAATTTTTGGCAACACTAGTGCTATTGAGATTAGCTGTTTTATAACTTACTGCGTCCACTTTATTATTGATTTTGAGGATTTTCTAATAACTACACCTTTTACAAAGGGGTTGCAAAAGTAATGCATTTTTCAAATTTTACAAATTACCCAAGCTATTTTTTATAAAAATACCTGCGTTCACAGCACTACTTATTAACAAGATGCTGAAAAAAAAAACTCGGCTTACCCTTAAAGCACTGTCTATGAGCAAATTAGTCATTTCAAGCCAAATTCGTTTAAATTGAATGCTACACTGAAATGATTGGTACCACCTGCCAATGCATAGATACTTCTACCATAATTGAGTAAGAATCTATTTATTTTAAGTCCGAATCCAAAGCTAATACCTACAGTACCTTTACGGTCTTCAATTACAAATTCAGATCGTCTCTGAAAATTATAAGCTGCACGGAGGTGAAAATTTTTACTTAGCAAAATTTCAGTTGAAACAATGACATGGGCCACTGCTTTGTCTAACAAGGTGATCTTCTCAGTTTCAGGCTCACCGGTTTCAGGATTGATTTGGGTATTAAGGGTAGGATCAATGTAGGTGATGTTAAAATTTTCAAGATGTCGCCAAGTTAATGACATGCGCAAAGGAGCCTTGCTAAACTTTTTAGAAATGGCTGCCACCACTTCAATGGGCAGTGGTTCTTTATTACCTGCGGTATAGGCTTTGATTTGGGCTCCAGCATGTCTTGCGAGTATAGTACCAGACCATTGACTTACCGTGTCATGAAAATGAATGGCCGCATCCATAGCTAAACCAATGGAATTGGAGAGGTAATAGTCACTATAAATTGTTTTAAGACTAGCTCCAAGACTAAAGTATTTGTTCAGTGGCCTAGCAGCACTTAGTTGCAAGCAATAGTCAGCAGCTTTGAATGTGCCGTTAATTTGGCCAGTAATATCCGTTTCCAAAAACTGGCCATAGTTGATGTATTGGATTCCGGCCATCAAAGTACCAATCTTGTTGATATGGCGCGCATAGGTAGCATCACCTCCTCTCACCCCGCCAGTGAAGCTCACTCCGCTGAGCGCAACCATGTGGTTCATCTTTTCATTTAGCAAGGCAGGATTTTGCAAAGCAAGATTTAAATCATGATCCTTTATACTTATGAAGGTGCCTCCAAGACTGGCACTGCGGGCACTCATAGGCGTATTTAAAAAACTATACACACTGCTTCCGCCTATTTGAGATTGTGCCGATGCTATAAGCACTGATAAAAATGAGAATGCTATGCTAAGTAAGCTTGCTGGCTTCATGTTTTTGATCTAAATCTTTTGCACAAACGTAAGTAATAAATCGATATTTGATGAAACTGAATGTAACACTAACCGTTGTAGTAAATTAGTACGTTTGTAATTCTAACCATATTTTAATTAAGTGAACACACTATTAAGTAACCGCATTGTTAATTTAACCGAAAGTCAAACCTTGGCAATGGCTAAAAAGAGTCGCGAATTAGCCGCTACAGGAATTGATGTTATTAACTTGAGTCTTGGCGAACCTGATTTTGATACCCCAGAACATATAAAGTTTGCAGCAAAAACTGCGATTGATGATGGATTTACACATTACCCACCGGTAGCGGGATATTTAGAAGTG
This sequence comes from Bacteroidota bacterium, assembly GCA_039806065.1. GTDB lineage: Bacteria > Bacteroidota > Bacteroidia > AKYH767-A > 2013-40CM-41-45 > JBDKJS01. The sequence goes on from JBDKJS010000092.1 coordinate 7,698, forward strand.
CGCAAGGCCATTTGCGAAAAATTAAAGCGCGAAAACAATCTTAACTATCAGCCTGATCAAATTCTTATCAGCACAGGTGCGAAACAAAGTATAGCCAATGTATTATTGAGCTTGATCAATCCTGGAGATGAGGTAATTATTCCCATGCCCTATTGGGTGAGCTATATGCAAATGGTAGAACTAGCTGAAGGGACACCAGTAATGATTAGTTGTAAAATCGAAAATCAGTTTAAGCTTCAACCAGCACAGTTGGAAGCGGCCATCACACCAAAAACAAAGCTTATCATCTATTCTTCTCCTTGCAATCCCACCGGCAGTGTGTATAACCAACAAGAGTTAAGATCTTTAGCTGATGTATTGGTAAAACATCCAAAGGTGATGATATTGAGTGATGAAATTTACGAGCATATTAATTTTGCTGGCAAACACTATAGCATGGCTCAATTTCACGATCTACATGACCGTGTCATTGTAGTAAATGGTGTAAGTAAAGGCTATGCTATGACAGGCTGGAGAATCGGCTACATAGCTGCACCCAAATGGCTAACAGCAGCATGCGAAAAAATGCAAGGTCAATTTACCAGTGCAGCTTCAAGTATAGCACAGAAAGCTACAGAAACCGCCCTGCTTAGTGGCAATGAACCTACTATCAATATGTGTGCAGCCTTTAAAAGTAGGCGCGATTTAATGTTACAAATGTTAAATGAAATACCTTTTCTCAAAACCACCATACCTGATGGAGCTTTTTATTTATTTCCTGATGTGAGTCATTATTTTGGAATGAAATTCAATGGACAAGAAATAGCCAATGCCAGCGACTTGTGCATGTATTTATTAAACCAAGCTCATGTAAGCTTAGTGACCGGAGATGCCTTTGGCGATGGTAACTGTGTAAGAATTAGCTATGCCACTTCTGAACTAGCACTGAAGGAAGCGGCTCAACGTATCAAAAAAGCCTTAGCTGCCTTAAGCAGTTAGAAATATTTATTATTGGCCAAAAAACACTTACTTTTGCGGCACTTTGAAAGCCTCTGAAGTGATTCGATTTAAAAAGTTTTGTAGCCAAGCCAAGGTAATGGTCATTGGTGATGTAATGTTAGATGCCTATTTGTGGGGGAAGGTTGATCGCATATCACCAGAGGCACCAGTACCGATAGTTGCTGTAAATAGAAAAGAAAGCAGGCCTGGAGGTGCTGCGAATGTAGCCTTAAATTTAAAATCATTAGGAGCCCATCCTATTTTGTGCAGCATTATCGGAAATGATGCTCAAGGTAAGGAATTGCTCAAGGTTTTAAAAAAAAACAGGATAAGCACCATTGGAATATTATCCATTAAATCTTGTAGCACTACTATAAAAACAAGGGTGATAGGCAATGGCCATCAGATGATTCGAGTGGATGAAGAACAGCAATACAAGCTTGACAAAAAAGTAGAATTAGATTTTATAAAACATCTAACAAATATCATCAAACGTGAAAAGCCCATTGCAATCATTTTTGAAGATTATGACAAGGGAGTACTTAGCCCTAAAATAATTGCCGATATTATAAAATTAGCCAATAGTAGAAATATAAAAATAACTGTTGATCCTAAAAAAAATAATTTTTTAGCGTATCAGTACGCTACACTCTTTAAACCAAATTTAAAAGAATTGAAAGATGGATTAAAGATTGACCTAGAGAAGAAAGATCACCAGGGAATAATTAAAGCATCCAAATTACTAGCAAAAAAAATGCAATTTGAAAAAGTGATGGTAACCCTTAGTGAAGATGGCATACTGCTAACCGATGGAAAGCGTCACACCATAGCCCCATCACTAGTGCGCGAGGTCATGGATGTGAGCGGTGCCGGTGATACTGTGATCAGTGTAGCCACACTGGCCCTCGCAGCTGGCCTATCAGATGAGGCGATCACTCTTTTAAGCAATTTAGCTGGGGGCATGGTATGTGAGCACATAGGTGTAGTACCAATTCAATCAAAGCGCTTTTTTGAAAAAGCGGAAAACATAGCAATGGATTAGTTTGTTTTTAGAGCACGATGAGCAAAAATGTAACCCCTTACGCTGATTCAACTGCGACAAAAAAACAACAAGTAACTACCATGTTTAATAATATAGCATGGCGCTATGATATATTAAACAGGCTCCTATCACTAGGTATTGACAAAATTTGGAGAAAGAAAACCATTGCCACTCTACAAGCAATTAAACCACAACTAATTTTAGACATTGCCACAGGCACTGCCGATTTAGCACTAGCCGCATTAGCATTAAATCCTGAAAAAATAATTGGCATTGACATTTCTGAGGATATGCTAGCTAAGGGAAGGGAAAAGATAAAAAGAAAAAAACTTGCACATAAAATTGAATTATTGCAAGGAGATAGTGAACAATTAATATTTGAAGACAATAAATTTGATGCAGTTACCGTTGCATTCGGAGTGCGGAACTTCGAAAATTTGGATAAAGGCCTTAAAGAAATTTTCAGGGTCTTGAAACCTGGTGGGCAGTGCAGCATACTTGAATTTTCTAAACCAAAATCAGGTTTGATCAAACCCTTTTATAACATTTATACTAAAAACATCACCCCTAAATTAGGCAAATGGATTAGTGGAGACGATAGAGCTTACACTTACCTTCATGATAGTGTACAAGCATTCCCCGAGGGTGAGGCGTTTATTAAACATTTAGATCAAGCAGGATTTAAAAACTTAAAACAAAAAAGAGTTACTTTTGGAACTGTAACCATTTATCAAGGAAAAAAATAATTTTGAGACCAAATTTAATATTAAGCATCTTATTGTTGGCAGTAATTACCACTTGTGCTCAGCGTCAAGGGGTGATGAATCTACCTAAATATGACAAGGCCAAATTACACTTTGGTTTTATGCTTGGATATAATTTAAGTGGATTTCGGGTACAGTTAGCCGATGATTATCGCTTCAAAGACTCTATTTATAAAGTAGAGGCCGACCCCAATAGCGGGTTAAACCTAGGAATTATTTCAGATTTGAAAATTGGCAAAAATTTTAACTTGCGATTCATTCCAACCTTATCATTTGCACAGCGAAGTTTAAATTATTCTTTGTATGTGAATGATACCTTGAAAGCCAATCCATCAAAGAAAATAGAGAGCACCTATTTAATATTTCCGATTGAATTAAAGTTAAAGAGTGAAAGAATAACCAACTATAGAATATATGTATTGGGCGGTGCACAATACATGACCGATATGGTTTCGCAAGCAAAAGTTATCAGCCGTGATCGTGAAATTGTAAAGCTTAGGCGAAACGACTGGGGATATTACGTGGGCTTAGGTATTGATTTTTATATGCCCTACTTTAAATTTGCGCCAGAAATAAAAATGTTTAACGGTTTCAACAATATGTTGGCACAAGATAATAGGCTCTACTCCTCCCCACTGAAAGCACTCAGTTCAAAAATATTTTTGGTTTCACTTACATTTGAATAGCCAAACCTAACTGATAATATGACTCGCTTCAGGTTTATTTTTTTGGTTAGCCTGCTATGCATTGCTCATTATTCAAATGCGGTAGTCATTAAACTTACCACATCCAACAATCCTTTAAAAATAGATAGTGCTCTAATTATTCCACTAAAAAGAATAGATAATTTACTATTCATTGAAGCAAGTGTTGATGGGCAGTACGGCAATTTTCTATTTGATACAGGTGCACCGTATTTGGTGCTCAACAAAACTTATGTCAAAAATTTTAATGAACAGCGTGGAGAAAAAAGTCTGGGTATAAATGGCGAAGGCAGTACGATCAATAAAATATGGGTTGATACATTGTGCCTTAATAAAAATTGTGCTACAACGTTCAAAGCAGATGTAGCAACATTAAGTCAATTGGAAAACAATAAAGGAATTAAAATTTTAGGTCTATTAGGCACTTCGATATTTGAAAATTGCTTATTAGAAATCGACCTTCAAAAAAGCAAGCTCTCTATTTTTGCGCATCCCGGTAAAAATTACTTAGCCAAAGTTGATTCAATATTACCCGATATTGAAACCCAATTGTACACCATCGGAAATATTCCCTTCCTTGAAATAATAGTAAATGAAAAAAAATTGTTGATGTGCTTTGACACAGGAGCTGAAGCCAATGTATTCTCAATTAAGAACTCTAAAAAAGTGCTAGATTCCTATATAATTTCCAAAAAGGGAAGTGTGATTGGCAGTGGAAGTCAAAAAATGGAAGTTCTCACAGGTAGTATAGCCTTCTTTCAGTTAGGCAATACTACTTTTTTTGCTCAACAAGCACTCCTTGCCAATATTTCGAATCTAGAAACTGCATATGCTGTTAAATTTAATGGCATATTAGGCACCAATTTTATGGAAGAAGG
>JBDKJS010000093.1:0-5051 GCA_039806065.1 Bacteroidota bacterium
GTATTCAAGAAAAATTGAACCAGAATGCTGCCGAAACAAATCCTGAAGTAAAGGATGATCAATTGGCTAGAATCAATGAAGATGTGAAAGCTATCAATCAACTTTTAGAAGATAACAAGCAAAAGATAGCGGTGCTTAATAAGAAACTAAAGGCATCTGGTAATAAAAATAAGGAGTTGGAAAAAATGATTGCAGCCCTTAATGAAACTATCGTGCAGAAAGATCAGCAGCTAGCCGAACTCAATCAAAAATTAACTGAAATGAGTGCACAAATCGATAAGCTTAATGCTGATGTACAAACTTTGGTAGTTCAAAATTCTGAACGTCAAACTAAAATTGATGATCAAACAGCTCGCTTGCACACTGCCTATTACACTACCGGAACCTCCAAAGAATTGTTTACTAAAAAAGTGATCAATAAGGAGGGTGGATTTTTGGGTATTGGCCGCACCAAACAATTGAAGCAAAACTTTGATAACAAAGCCTTCACCAAAGTGGACATCACGCAAACAAGTAGCATAGCCATCAATGCAAAAAATGCCAAACTACTAACCAACCACCCTTCTGATTCTTATACCATGAATCGTAATGATAAAATGGTAAGTGATTTGGTTATTACTAATCCTGATAAGTTTTGGGAAGCCAGTAAATATCTGGTAGTGCAGGTGGATAAATAGTTTATTTACAAAATATTATACAGCCACACTTGAAATTTTAGGTGTGGCTTTTTTGTGTATAAAAACTACAAAACTAAAACGATTTTTATCTGTTTTAAATGGGCTAAGTATAGTATCTTCGTGCGATTTTAAAGATTTATTTATGGCGCAGACCTTAAAATTATTTTACACCACAGTGGGCAAAAAATACATCATGGCCCTAACAGGATTATTTCTTGTACTTTTTCTAACCAGCCATCTTTACACCAACTTATTGTTGTATAAGATTGATAAGGGCGAAGCTTATCTTGAAATGTCTAAATTTTTGCAAACCAATATGATCGTTAGGTTGATAGAAATTGGCCTGTTTGCTAGTATCATTTTTCATACAGTTCAGGGTATCTATCTGGCTTTCGCCAATAGAAGAGCTAGGCCAGTGCGTTATGCCGTAAGCAATCAAGCAAAAAATTCAACCTGGTTCAGCAGAAACATGGTTCTTACGGGCAGCATCATTTTTATATTTATCGTCATTCACATGCGCACCTTCTTTGTTCCTCACAGAATCTTAGGTGACCATAGTCAAGATATGGCTCAAAGTGTGGCCTATGCATTTCAAAATGGTATTTATTCAGCTTTTTATGTGTTTGCTATGATATTGTTAGGCGCTCACCTCAACCATGGAATTCAAAGTGCTATCACCACTCTGGGGTTCAATAACAATGCTTGGGAAAAAACCATTAGAGCTATAGGTACTTCATTAGCCATGATGTATATGGTTGGTTTTGGAAGTATGCCCATTGCTTTCTTCTTTGATTTTTTCGGAATAGCATCCAACATACTTAATAACTAAATCCATTATTTAAAATTTAATCAACATATAATGTCAGTATTAGATTCAAAGATACCTCCAGGGCCCTTGGCCGATAAATGGACTAAATACAAATCAACAGTAAAGCTGGTTAATCCTGCTAATAAACGTAAACTGGAAATAATTGTAGTGGGAAGTGGTTTGGCAGGTGCTAGTGCTGCTGCTACCCTTAGCGAGCTAGGCTACAGTGTAAAATGTTTTTGTTTTCAAGATTCGCCAAGAAGAGCCCACAGTATAGCTGCACAAGGCGGTATCAATGCCGCAAAAAATTATTCCAATGATGGAGATAGTGTTCACAGACTTTTTTATGATACCATTAAGGGTGGTGACTACCGCAGCCGTGAAGCAAATGTGCACCGTTTGGCTGAAGTGAGTACTAGCATCATTGATCAATGTGTAGCTCAAGGTGTTCCGTTTGCGCGTGAGTATGGCGGCTTGCTTGACAATAGATCGTTTGGTGGTGTGCAGGTATCACGTACTTTTTATGCTCGAGGTCAAACAGGTCAACAACTTTTGTTAGGTGCTTATAGTGCGCTCGAACGTCAAGTAGCAAAGGGGAATTGTAAGATGTACACTCGCCATGAAATGTTGGAAGTAGTAAAGATTGATGGTAAAGCTCGTGGAATAATAGCTAAAAATCTAATTACCGGAAAGTTAGAACGCCATGCTGCACATGCAGTATTATTGTGCACGGGTGGTTATGGCAATGTGTTTTACCTATCTACCAATGCAATGGGTAGTAATGTAACTGCTGCATGGAAGGCTTATAAGCAAGGAGCCTATTTTGGCAACCCTTGCTTCACCCAAATACATCCTACTTGCATCCCAGTCAGTGGCGATTATCAATCTAAGTTAACCCTGATGAGTGAGTCATTAAGAAATGATGGTAGAATTTGGGTTCCTAAGAAGCAAAATGATGATCGCAAGCCAATAGATATTCCTGAAACTGAAAGAGATTATTACCTAGAACGAAGATATCCGGCATTCGGAAACCTGGTGCCACGTGATGTGGCTAGCCGTGCAGCTAAAGAAAGGTGCGATGCAGGTTATGGAGTGGGACCAAGTAAAATGGCAGTTTATTTAGATTATAGTGATGCCATCATGCGCTATGGAAAATCAAAGGCCAATCAGCTAAACATCCATGATCCATCCACCAATAAAATAGTGGAGCTAGGTGAAGCTGTGATAGCAGAAAAATATGGTAATCTTTTTGAAATGTATGAAAAAATTACTGGCGAAAATCCTTATAAAACACCTATGAGAATTTATCCTGCGGTACACTATACCATGGGTGGCCTGTGGGTTGACTATAATTTGATGACCACCATACCCGGCTTATATGCATTAGGAGAAGCCAATTTCAGCGATCATGGGGCCAATAGATTGGGCGCATCGGCATTGATGCAAGGATTAGCCGATGGCTACTTTGTAATTCCATACACCATTGGCGATTACTTAGCTGATGAAATCCAGACCAAAGCCATTGATATTAATTCGGCTGCTTTTATTGATGCCGAAAATAAAGCTAGCGAAAGAATGAAAAAAATGCTTTCTATCAATGGCACCCAAACCGTAGAAGACCTGCACAAAAAATTAGGAAAAATTATGTGGGAATATTGCGGCATGGCTAGAAGTAAGGAAGGTCTCACCAAAGCACTGGGACTAATTGCAGATCTCAAAAAAGAATTTTGGACAGATGTGAAAATACCAGGAACACTTGATGAATTTAACCCCGAACTAGATAAAGCAGGTAGAGTAGCCGATTTTATTGAGCTTGGTGATTTGATGGTGCGCGATGCCCTCAACAGAAATGAAAGCTGTGGGGGACATTTCCGCGAAGAAATGCAAACTGATGATGGAGAAGCCAAGAGGGATGATGACACATTTGCCTATGTAGCGGCATGGCAGTTCAACCCTGATGCAGACCCATTATTGCATAAAGAGGAATTAAAATATGAGGTAGTAAAACTGTCTCAACGTAGTTATAAATAATTAAATAGTATATAATAAGCTAAAAAGCTAACATTATGGCTGAAATAATAAATCTTACATTAAAAATCTGGAGGCAAAAAAATAAATCTGACAAGGGTCATTTAGAAACGTATGCCATGCCAGGAGTGAGCACCCATATGTCATTTCTAGAAATGATGGATGTGCTAAACGATAGGCTAGTACGAGAGGGAAAGGAGCCCGTTGCATTTGATCATGATTGCAGAGAAGGTATTTGTGGCATGTGCAGCATGTTTATCAATGGTAGGGCACATGGACCCATGAGAGGAACTACTACCTGCCAATTGCACATGCGTCATTTTTCTGATGGTGAAACCATCACCATTGAGCCTTGGCGTGCTGGTGCCTTTCCAGTAATTAAGGATTTGGTGGTTGATAGATCATCATTTGACAAAATCATACAGGCTGGAGGATACATAAGTGTAAACACTGGTAATGCTGTTGATGCCAATGCCATTCCCATTGAAAAGGCTAAGGCTGATGAAGCTTTTGATGCAGCAGCTTGTATAGGATGCGGTGCCTGTGTGGCCACTTGTAAAAATGCTAGCGGCATGCTCTTTTTAAGTGCCAAAGTATCCCAATTAGCATTGTTGCCACAGGGAGATCCTGAGCGGAAATCAAGAGTAGTAAAAATGATTGATGCACACGATGAGGCTGGATTTGGCAGTTGCACTAATACCGGTGCCTGCGAAGCCGAATGCCCTAAAGAAATTTCAGTTTCACACATTGCCCGCCTCAATGCCGAGTATCGAAATGCATTGCTCAACGGGTAAGTAGTGGTAGGGATAATTTTTGAGTCGCCTTTTTTTGGCGACTTTTTTTATTTCAATTATTGTAGCTTTTTTATTCGCTAAGCCAAATTCTTAAAAATCGAATTTAATTAATTTGCAAAACTTCATCAATTGTTTCTAGCAACCATCTTTTGTTAGGTAACGCCACTGATGATTCTATTTGGTTGCGAAGCGGTATTAGCGTGGCATGATGGTGGCCTGCCTTCCTTAAATGAACCATGATCTTTATAAAATTTTTATAATTACTCTTTTGATGTAAACTCATTTTTTTATGTCGATTTAAAAAAGCTTTAAAAGCGTCAGCATGGTAATAAAACATATCGTCTTCATCTAAAAGGTAGTAACTCCGCAACTGAAGTGATCTTACATCTAAAGCATAGAATAGATCGCTCATGGCTACAGCGCTCAACTTCTTTATACATTGATGGTATTTTCTTTCATGGAAATGACAGAGCGCTTCATTGAAACATAAGGCATTTGATTGTTGCTCAGTGGGCAGTAATTTGTTGTATTTTTTAATAAATGATTTTATGAATTGGAATTCTGCCAGCCTTAGTCCAATAGCTGTAATATTTTTATATTCCCATTGGTTAATAATTCCTGAACGGACTAATTGTTTGTTTTGTAATATTTCTTTGTAAAGGTTAAACAATTCAGCTACATAAGTTTCATCTCCAGAATTTATTTTACGAATACAAAAATTCTTTAAATGCTGGAAAATGTCTT
>JBDKJS010000094.1:0-42742 GCA_039806065.1 Bacteroidota bacterium
AGTGATAAAAAGGCAGCTGGGGAAGTAATGGATAAACTTGAACCAGTATGGAAAACCAAACTTACTGATGCACAGAAGGAAGCAATTTATAAAACTAGTAATGCCATGCTCAAAAAGCGGATTAAAGCATTTCCAGATTTTGCTTCCTACTACAATTGTGTGACAACATTAGCTAACGGAAACTTTCCTGCCAATGTATATGCTGATTGGCAATCAAATATTGATAAAGTGCTGATACTCCCCTCAAAAAATTTTTATAAGTACATACAAATGTGCAATGGTTTATTTTCAAGTAACACACTTTATAACAGTACTGCAGCCAGGTGGTATGTAACCACCTCTGATTACCAATTGGTTTTTGATTCAGTGCCGAAGGTTATTTTCCCGACCACAGATTTGTGGTGCGTGAGTAAGAATGACAGCATGGTAGTATTGGGAACATCAGCAGTATTTTATCCGTTAATTGATCAGCTTCATTGTGAGAAGGGAACTGTAAATTGGGTAAGAGCCGGTTGGAAGGAGGAAGATGTGTATGCTAAACTACCATCCTATAAAATTGATGTTACTGGAAGTGATTTCAATGCCGATTCGGCTCAGTTTTTCAACAGTATTTATTTTAAACAACAGCCACTGCTTGGAAAGTTCAGTGCCAAAATACTGGCAGCTCAAACAGAAGACAATGCGTCCTATCCGCGCTTCGAATCATATGCCGCAGAAATGCCCATTAAAAATATTGTAAAGGATGTTGATTATTTAGGAGGATTTAGTATGAAGGGCAATAGATTTATTGGCAGTGGGAACAAAGAAAATAAAGCAAAGCTGTATTTTTATAAGGAGAATAAATTGCAAATGGTAGCAGCCAGTCAAGGCTTCGTGGTTAGACCCGAACGCATCACCAGTGATAATGCTGCCATTGCCATCTATCATGATGGCGATAGTATTTATCATCCATCTCTTACCTTTAAATACATTGTGGCAGATAGAGAATTAGCGCTAATAAGAGCAGAAGAAGGAAAATCAAAAGCCCCTTTCAATGATAGTTACCATCAGATAGACATGTATTTTGATGGTATCTATTGGAAAATAGACGAACCATTGATGAATTTTAAAATGATAAGCGGTGCTGGTGAGAGTGAAGCTAATTTTGAGTCAAATGGTTATTTTAAAAGAAGCAGGTTTGAAAAGATGCAGGTGTTAAGTGAAGTTCATCCGATGTTTGTCATCATGCGCTACTGTGAACAGCGCGACCAACGAAAAGTATATGTTACTGATTTGGCAAAAGAATTTAGAATGCCCGAATCGGAAGTGAGGCCTTTGTTATTGATGTATGCCAATTACGGTTTCCTTTCTTATGATAATAAGGAAGATTTGGTAGTAGTAAATGACAAATTATTTTATTACGTAAGGGCTAATTCAGGTAAAACGGATTATGATATGTTGCGCCTTACATCTATCATTAACGGACTACCCAATGCCAGTTTAAATTTACTCAACTTTGAGATGACCATGCGAGGTGTTCAGCCTATTAATTTGAGTGATTCACAAAATGTGGTACTTTTTCCTAAAGACCAGGAAATTAAAATGCAAAAGAATAGAGATTTTAAGTTTGCGGGGCATGTTAAGGCCGGGAGATTCGATTTTTTTGGTAAGGAATTTACATTTGAGTATAATAATTTTAAAATATTACTTGATAATGTAGATTCACTTAGATTGAAGGTTGAATCACCAGGTGGTGAAGTAGATGAATTAGGGCGAAAGAGACTAGTTACAGTAAAAAGTGTATTGCAAAATGTAACAGGTGATTTGATTATAGATTGGCCAGGGAATAAGTCAGGCCTAAAAAATTATCCGCGCTATCCCATTTTTAATAGTAAAAAGGATTCATACGTTTATTATGATAAGCCGAGTATTCAAAGTGGTGTATATTTAAAAGACAACTTTCACTTTCATCTTGATCCTTTTAGCATTGATTCACTTGATAATTTTACAAATGCAGGATTGCGTTTTTCGGGAGAATTTATAAGTGCAGGCATTTTTGAAGATTTTAGAGATACCCTTTCGCTTCAAAAGGATTTGTCGTTAGGTCTTGTTAGAAATACTGGAGATCAAGGCTGGCCAGTTTATGCAGGTAAAGGAAAGTTTACCAATGAACTATCGCTAAGTAATGAAGGGTTGATAGGCGATGGTACCATTGATTACCTTACCAGTACCACAACTTCTGATCAGATAGTTTTTTTGCCAGACAGTATGAATGCAGATGTTGATTTATTCACCAATAGGAAGGAGCTATATAAGGATGTGGAATATCCTGAGGCAAATACTCGCAGCGCATTTATACATTGGGAGCCTAAAAATGATGTGATGTATGCATATAAAAAAGATACTGCATTCAGTATGTTTGAAAGTCAGGTGGCACACAATGGAAATTTGCAGTTAAGACCAGATGGACTCACTGGTAATGGTATTTCAAGTTTTGCAGCTTCAGAATTAGAGTCTAATCTTATGCGATTCAAAAAAGATAAAATTAAAGCAGACACTGCCGACTTTAGATTGTCATCAGATAATAGTACGGCACTTGCACTTTCATCTAAAAATTTAAATTCAACAATAGATTTTGTTAAACGTATGGGTGAATTTAAAAGTAATGGTAGTGGATCATACGTAACATTTCCTATAAATGAGTACATCTGTTTCATTGATCAATTTAAATGGTATATGGATCAAAAGGAAATTGAACTTACAACTAGTGAGCAAACGGCTGCTAAGAATAATGATGGCACCGGTATTAATCTAGAGGGGTCAGAGTTTATAAGCATTAATTCACGTCAAGATTCATTGAGATTCAGAGCACCTTTTGCAAAGTACAGTTTGAAGGATTATATTATCAATGCAGCGAGAGTGGCTGCTATCCAAACAGCAGATGCCACCGTGGTACCTGATAGTGGAATAGTAGTAATAGAAAAGTATGCCAAGATGCGAACCTTAAATAATGCTTTGATAGTAGCTAATAACACTACTAAGTACCATTCAATTTTTAATGCTACAGTTGACATATTAGGAAGAAAGAGGTACGAGGGCAGGGGAGACTATAGCTATGTGGATGAAAGTAATAGAAAGCACTTGATTAAGTTTGATAACATCAGAGTGGATACCAGCTTCCAAACCATAGCAAGTGGCGAACTTACAGATACTGCTGGTTTTCCATTAAGTAATAAATTTTTATTTAAAGGTACGGCTTCGTTGGCTGCGGCTAATCAGTTCCTCACCTTCAGCGGCTTTGCCAAACCCGATTTTGCTTGTGAAAAAATAGATAGGCAATGGATTAAATTTAGTGGTGAGATCAATCCGGCAAATATTTTTATTCCTATCGACAATCCTACGAGTGATGAAGGGCGCAAGTTGGCAAGTTCACTAAGTATTACAAGTGATAGTACTGGTATATATGCTGCGTTTTTAATGCCAAGGCGAAGTGCCAATGACAAAGAAATTTTAGCGGCTAAGGGTGTGCTCACTTATGATAAGGGGAGCAATGAGTTTAGGATTGCCCCTAAAGAAAAGTTTGAAAAAGCCAATGCCCCAGGAAATTACTTGGCATTGAACGATAAGAAATGTACTGTTTATGCCGAAGGGAAATTAGATTTTGGATGTGATTTTGGTCAACTTTCCATTATACCGGTAGGAAGTGCTATCAATAATTTAAATAATGACAGTACCAGTTTTGAACTAATGGTGGCACTTAATTTTTTCTTTAATGAAGAGTCAATCAAACAAATGAGTGAGTATTTTTCTACGGCAGGTACACTCAGTGCCAGCAATGATGTAGGAAGAAAGGCATATGAAAAAGGTTTGGCTGAATTAGTAGGACGGGAAAAGGCAGATAAGTTAATTACTGAATTGAACTTATATGGAAATTTCAAAAAATTTCCTGATGATTTGAAAAATACGTTTTTATTTACCGATGTAAAAATGGTTTACGATAATGCTACTAGGAGTTTTATTAGTAAGGGTCAATTAGGTTTAGGAAGTATTGATAAAAGTTCAGTAAATAAAATGGTAAATGGCACTATACAGATTATCAGAAAACGCAGCGGTGATGTGCTCAACCTATATTTAGAACCAGAAAATGGAACTTGGTATTTCTTTAGTTACACAAGAGGGATCATGCAGGGAATTAGTAGTAATACTGCTTTCAATGATGCCATAAACAAAGTTAAACCTGAGAAAAGGGTGAATAAGGAAAAAGATAAAGCTGATTTGGAGTACATGCTCAGTACTGATAGAAGGGTAAAAGACTTCTTGAAAAAGCTTAATCCACAGCCAGTAGAAGAGTAGTTATAGATTTTTTAAAAGGTATTGATAGAGTTTTATCATTGATTTAATATCGGCTTTGTGAACCTTTTCACGAGGAGAATGAACATGGCTTTCAGGAGCACCTATGAAGCACCAATCAATGGGTAATGGTAATTTTTGGATTTCAGTTCCATCACTTCCTCCTGCGCTTTCTACTTCAATTTGAAAGGGCACTTTTGATGCTTCAGCTAAGGCAATAATTTTATTTACATATACCCTACGAGGTATTCCACTGTCGCGCATGCTTATAGCTACGCCCTCACCATGGTGCACTCCAGCAGTTACCCATGTGATATCACTTATAAGCGATTGCTTTATTTTATAATTGTCGTATAAAAATTTAGCTAAGTAACCAGCGTTGCCGCCACCATGTTCTTCCCAACAGGTGAAAACTATTGCACCGTTTTCAATCGTATTGCACTGCATTAGCGCATTGTATACGCCCAATCGATTGTCAAGGTAACAGCATTGTATAAACTCTGGACTTTCATGCCAGTAAGGAGTGTAACTAAGGTCAGTTCCTGGTTTTATGGGGGCTGCACTTTGGTAAAAAAAACCGCTGTCTTCACTGTAACCAACTACAGCCTTTACTATTTTATCAGCACTTTCATAGCCATACAGTTCATCATTATCTTTTATATGTGGACCACCTACCTTCAACAGTTGTTCATTATACCCCACGGTAAATCCTATATTGTCGATATGCGCATAAACCGCAGTTGTTGGTTGGCCAAATACAAGGATAATGGAATTTTGAAAATTTTCACCAGCATAGATGGTAGGCATGCATTTCCAATTTTTTTTATTGGTAGTGATGTAATCAAGTAAAAATTTAGTCATTAGCCCTTCATTACCTGAAGGAGCATGTAAGCTACACATGGTTTTTAATAAATCGAAGTTCATTTTTTAAGATAAAACATTTTTTCAAAAGTAGTTTTTAATAACCATTTGACCATACTTTTGTTGTTAAGACAAAGTCTTACTTTTTACTTAAAATAGCCACTACATTAATTTCATTTCACTGCAAATGACAGAAACAATACTTGAAACCCAATCATTGACCAAATATTTTGATACTAATAAGGCAGTAGATGGGGTTAGCTTTAAAGTAAAAAAAGGTGAAGTGTTGGGCTTTTTGGGTCCCAATGGAGCAGGAAAAAGCACCACACTACGAATGCTATTGGGATTGATTCAACCTACTGATGGTGAAATAAAAATTTTTGGTCGTTCCTTAACAAGAGAACGTGCTTTTATATTGTCAAAGGTTGGTAGCTTGATTGAGAAACCAGATTTTTATAAATATTTATCAGCCCGAACAAATTTGAAAATGATGGCAAGACTTAGTGGAATTGCCATACACAAGTCAAAGGTTGATGAAGTCTTGGAAATGGTAGGGCTATCTAAACGTGCTAATGATTTTGTTAAAGCTTACTCCCACGGTATGCGGCAACGGTTGGGCCTGGCTGCGGCTTTAATTCATGATCCAGAAATTATTATTCTTGATGAGCCCACTACCGGTTTAGATCCTCAAGGTATTATCGATATAAGGAATCTAATTTTATTTTTAAAGGGTCAAGGTAAAACCATAATACTTTCATCTCACATTTTAAGCGAAATAGAACTTATAGCCGATAGCTTAATCATCATTGCGCAAGGTAAGGTATTGGAACAAGGGCAGGTAAGTAAGTTACTCAATCAAGCAGAGCGAGTGGTACATCTTTCAGTAGATAAAATAGAAGAAACTAAATTATTGCTTAATACAATGACAATCCAATATGAATTAGATGATCATACAAACAGTTTCACCATCCATTGTAGCGATGCAGTGTTGAAGCAAGTTACTTTTAGTCTAGCCGATAAACAAATAAGTATTTTAAATTTAAATAATAGCCGAAGGTTAGAAGATTTCTTTATGCAATTAATAAATAACTCATGAAATTATTTACTGCTTCATTATACACTGAACTAATTAAAATAGTAGCCAAGCCTAGAAGTTATATTGGATTTATAGTCATAACAGCTATTGTGGCACTCATTCAATTTGCGATGTGGATTGATGGACTAAATTTTATTAATTTCATCACGGGTAATGTTGAGCAAACATTCCTTATTGAGGGAAAAATATTAAATGGAAGCCTGGTTACTTTTATCATATTACAGACTTTAATTGTTCACATCCCTTTGCTTATAGCCCTCGTTACTGGCGATTTAATTTCAGGGGAAAGTGCAATGGGAACATTACGGGCATTGGTTTCAAAGCCCATCAGTAGAACAGCCTTACTACTTTCAAAATTATGTGCCGGAGGAATTTATACACTTTTAATTTTGCTATGGTTGGGAATTATTTCTTTAGGATTAGCCATGTATGTATTTGGTAATGGTGATTTAATAGTGCTCAAGAGCGAGGAGTTAATCATTCTGCCATCTGATGATCTACTATGGCGATTTTTTTGTGCATTTGGCGCTGCCTTTGTGGCGTTAATGGTAATTGCAAGCTTGTCACTAATGCTTAGCGTTTTTAGTGATAATTCCATAGGACCCATCATAACTACCATGGGCATCATCATTTTATTTACCATCATAGGAACGATGGAAATTCCAATTTTTGATAAGGTAAAACCTTATTTATTCACCACACATATGATAGTGTGGCGTAGTTTTTTCGAATCACCTGTTGACTCATCGCAAATTCTTCATTCATTTTTAGTAATGGTGTTTCACATCACAAGTTTTATCACTATTGCCATCGTTAAATTTAATAAGAAAGATATTCTCACATGAATTTTAAAATATCATTTTTTAATAAGTCGCTCATCATCTTGTTGCTTTCATTTTTCACCGGATCAAGCATAGCCGATGAATTGCCTCGACAATATTTAAGAGCCATCAATTTAAAATTTGCTCAAGTAAATAATTATAGTGCATCCATAGTGGTAACTACAGAAATACCATTTATTAAAATGTTTCCTATCAAAGCAACAATCTATTTTAAGCAGCCGGATTTGTTGCGCATTAAGTCAAAAAGTATAGCCATTTTACCCAAGCAAAATGTAGATCAACTGTTTAAAATCATGGCTGATACTGCTTCCTATGAAGCCTATTTGCAGGGCGATGAGCCGATCAATGGAAGTGAAACAAAATTGGTAAACATTGTTCCAATCAGTGATACGAGTGATGTGGTTTTAGCAAAATTTTGGATTGATATAAAGAAAAGTGTGGTGCTCAAATCGCAAATCACTACTCGAACCAATGGCACTATTATAGCTAATTATACTTATGGATCCAATGAAAGATATGCCTTGCCAGAAAAAATTATTTTTACCGTTGATACCAAAAAATTTAAAATTCCAAAGGCCGTAAGTGCTGATCTTAATAACTACAATGCGGCACAAAATGACAAAGCAAAACTAGGTAAGAAGGGAAAAATAACCATAGAATTTTCAAACTACCTCATAAACAAGGGTATTAGCAGTGAATTATTCATCAAGTGAGCATAGCTTTAAAAATATTTTATACTTTTTTATGGATTCTGATCTTTTTTGAATCTTTGGATTGAAGAAAAATCTATTTTTACTTTTCTACCGTACATCTAATTTTAATCAAAAAAAATATGAGGAAATTATGTTATTTGATGATGCCCATTTTGCTTGGTTGCATCAAGCTTGCTGCCCAGCGAGATACTAAGCCTGTAAAAAGTATAGCTAAGAGCGCTCGTGTATTTATCAATGGGGCCACCGTTCAGCGTGAAGTGAAAACTACCATTGAACCTGGCATTACAATCTTAAGCGTTGGTGGATTATCAGCAAGTTTGGTACCTCCAAGCCTATCAGTAAATGGGGGAAGTAATGCTACCATACTTGGGATCCAATTTGAATTAAATTACTTGGAACCAAAGCAAAAGACAGTTTTCATGCGTAGTTTAGAAGATTCTATAAAGAGCTTAGAGTATCAATTACAAAATAATACAAGTCTTATTGGTGTTTTCATTGAAGAGGAAGCCTTGTTAAAGGCAAATAAGTCTATCGGTGGAGCCAATATAGGAGTAGATAAGGATGCATTAGAAGAGGTAGCTAATTTTTTTAGAGAGCGCATGATAGGTTTAAAGGGAAAACAAGCTGAGCTCAACCGTGAGTCAACTCGATTGCAAGAGGAGATCGGCAGGCTTCGCACACAGGTTGGCGAAGAGCTTTCCAAAGGAAATAAGCCTACCGGTGTAGTATATATTACCCTACAATCTAAGGTTCGAACCGAAGTAAATTTTATGGTCAATTATTTTGTGAATGGTGCAAGTTGGTATCCAATATATGACATAAGAGCTAAAGATACCAAGAGCGACATTTCGCTTATTTACAAAGCTAATATTTCACAATCAACAGGCGAAGACTGGGCTAATATTAAACTTACGCTAAGTACCGGCAACCCTTCCTTAGGGGGCACCAAACCAGAATTGGAACCTCTGTATTTAAATTATTATCAACCCCAACAGGCTTACGATTTGGATGGAAGATTAAATGGAATGTCAGCAGCACCAATGATGTTAGAAGATGTAGTTGTAACAGGGAAACGACAAGATAAATTGTTCAAAGCGCCAATTACAAATGTTCAGCAAAACATGACCAATGTTGATTTTGCTATTGAACAACCATATAGTCTTATCTCGGGCGATAAGCCGCTCACTGTTGAAGTAAATAGTTTTGAACTACCAGCAAAATATATTTATGCGGCAGTTCCTAAATTAGATAAGGACGCATTTTTAATTGCAAAGATTGGAGGATGGGATGATTTAAATTTGGAAGCAGGCGAAGCCAATATTTATTTTGAGGGAGGATACGTTGGGAAATCTATATTGGATCCTAGAAGCGTTTCCGATTCATTGCAATTATCATTGGGACGCGACAAGCGAATAGTGGTGATGCGTGAGAAACGAAAGGATGAAAGCTCAAAGAAAGGATTTGGTAAGTTTATAGAAAAAGAGTTGAACTATTTGATATCAGTAAGAAATTCAAAAACTGATGCGATAGAAATTATTATTGAAGATCAATTTCCACTTTCAAGCACATCTGATATTATTGTCACAAGGGGCAACCTTGATGGAGGTGTATTGGATGACCAATCAGGCAAAGTGCAATGGACACTTTCACTCAATCCAGGAGAGAAAATAGAGAAAAGAATTAACTATACTATTAAGCATCCTAAAGATAAACCTTTGATTTCTTATTAATCAGGTAGAGAGAAATAGCATGAAATAGGGTAGTGGTCACTCAACACTACCTTATTTGTTTTGAAATTATAAAGATTTATATTTCTACTGAATAGTAGATAGTCGATCCTGAAACTTGGGAAGGCACCAATATATGTTTTGCCCCATCCACTACCTGCCTCACGAAATCCATCTTTCAATCCATCGGCTATTTGATGGTAAGTATAGCTGGTGGGCGTGTCATTAAAATCACCGCATACTATTACCTTAAAGGGACTCGTTGCTATACTTTCTGCAATTTCATCTATTTGTTGAGATCTAATTATAAAAGCTTTCTTTAATCGCTTAAATATTTTTAAAACTCCTCCAACTTCATTTTGGGCAACTTCACTGCCTATATTTTCAATAAATTTATAATCTTCTCTTTTAAACCGAATGGACTCAAGGTGGATATTAAAAAGTCTCACCGTATCAGAATTGATTTTTAGATCAGCAAACTGAAATGAATGAACGCCATGTTTCTGCTCAAATGAAATTTCACCTTTATTTACGATCGGAAATTTACTGTAAATAGCCAATCCAAAATGATCGGCTTGGCGAACTGTTGATTGGTAACTTATATGACTATAGCCAGTGTTAAGAATGTTTTTTAACGAATCACGGTTATTCATATGCAGTTCTGGTCGTTCACTAGTAAAATATTCTTGGAAGCAAACTATAGCGGCATTTTCTTTTTGTAGAAAATTAAATATCTTAGATTTACTCTGATGGCTATGCAACCAATTATACAAGTCAAAGTTTCTAACATTCCAACTCATTATCTTATAGGTTGTATTTTGGTCAATATTCACTTCGCTATTCCCGAGTTGGTAGATCCCCGTGGCTCTATTTAATCCAATCACTATAGTGATAATACTGATGAGTGCAAATTTTTTTTTGGATAAGATCCACCAAACAATGAATACCATATTCGCACTAAGTAGGGTGCCAAAAGCAAGGCCAAAAAAACTAAGTATCCACCATGAACCAGGACTTATGTATGATGCACAGTAGGAAAGAAGAAGGCCACCTGCAGCAACCAAATTGAGTGCCAATATTAATTTTTGGAAGAGAGAAATGGAATTTGTTTCCACTTAATTAGATTTATTGCCCTAAAATAGATAAAAAATTTGTTAGTAAGGGTGTTTAAATAAGTAGTAAGCAAAACGAAGTTTGAAAATCTATTGGGCTTATTTTCGTTAGCAATACAAATTAACGGGATACATTAATTAACACAGCAAATGTTGATGAAAATTATCGGTAAAGCATTATAATAAAATTTAGTTTGATGATAATAAATAAAGTACACTTTATTGCTATAGGTGGAAGTGCCATGCACAATTTAGCTTTAGCATTACATTACAATGGTTATCAGGTTACCGGTTCTGACGATGAAATTGCTGAACCATCACTATCGCGCCTCAAGGGTGCTGGGCTATTGCCAGCTGCTATTGGCTGGTTTCCAGAAAAAATCAGCTCAGATTTAAGCTTTGTAATATTAGGCATGCATGCAAGGGAAGACAATCCTGAATTATTAGCAGCAAGGGCTCTCAATATTAAAGTATATTCTTATCCAGAATATTTGTATGAATTTAGTAAATCGAAAAGACGGGTGGTAGTAGGCGGAAGCCATGGAAAAACTTCTATAACTGCAATGGTAATGCATGTATTAAATACGCTTGCCTTTGATTTTGATTATATGGTTGGTGCTAAACTTCAAGGATTTGAAACAATGGTTAAATTGAGTAATGCACCACTCATAGTCTTAGAAGGCGATGAGTACTTAGCTTCGCCAGTTGATAGGCGTCCAAAATTTCATTTGTATCATCCTGATATTGCAGTTATCAGTGGTATAGCCTGGGATCACATCAATGTATTTCCTACTAAGGAGATTTATAATCTTCAATTTAAAGTTTTTGCCGAAATGGTTGATGAGAATGGCAGCCTTATTTATTGCAAAGATGATTTAGAGCTTGTGAACATTATTAATGGAGCCCAAACTAAAGCCAAGCTTTATCCTTACGGATTACCACAATTTGAAATTATAAATGGAATTACTTCAGTAATTGTGGAAGGGATTAAGTATCCATTAAAAGTATTTGGGAAGCACAACCTTTACAACCTTAGGGCTGCACAACTTGTATGCAATCAATTAGGGGTAACCAACCAAAGTTTTTATAGCTCCATGGTTGAATTTAAGGGAGCAGCACGTAGGCTAGAATGTTTGTCGAGTAATGAGCATGTGTCAGTTTATAAAGATTTTGCTCATAGTCCCTCTAAACTAAAAGCTACTTCTCAAGCTGTGAAAGAGCAATTCCAAGGGCGTAAGGTAATTGCTGTAATGGAATTGCACACATTTAGCAGTTTAAATGAAAGTTTTTTGGAGGAATATGCTCATTGCATGGATGATCCAGATCATGCTATAGTATATTTTAATCCCCAAACTATAGCACATAAAAAACTCAAACCTGTTACTGAATCACAAATATGTGCAGCTTTCAAACGACCTGATTTGGAAGTAATCACTGATAGTAAGCTGCTTGAAGCTAGGCTACTCGCAATTGTTAAGCAAGGTCAAGTTTACCTTCTCATGTCATCTGGCACTTTTGATGGAATGGATCAGCAATCGATGGCCGATCAACTGGTGAATGCAGTCAAGGAAACTGAAAAATTAAAAAAATAAATAATTAGGTAATTATGAAAAATTCAATTAAGTTATTTACAAAGGTTTTGCTAGTAGTATTGCTGTCGCAACCTACCCAAGCGCAGCAAACCATAGCTGGTAAGAAAACTATACAAGATAAGTATGCCAAGAAAATCGGTAACTTAAGGTTTAGTAAGGCCACTGTTCATTTTAAAAAAATATTTAGCAATGAAGTAATGACTGACACCATTCAAGTAATGAATAATGCTAGCTACACCATAAAATTAGGCCAGGCGCGCACGGCATCGCACTTAAAGGTGAAAATGGAGGCTGACAGCCTCCTACCCGATAGTGCGACCAATATAATTATTTACTATGATGCCGCTAAGCGCAATGATTTTGGAATGGTCGTTGAGCGAATTATGATTACTACTACAGACAGTTTGGTTAAGAATAAATTAATCAATGTTAGCGCATCCATTGAGCCTTATTTTGCACCCATGACAGCCGAAGATTCTTCATTGGCGCCAAGAGCCACGCTACTTGATACCCTTTTAAATTATGGTGAAGTAAAACAAGGAGATTCAATTCATGCAAAGGTAAGGGTAATAAATACGGGTAAACGGCCGCTGCAAATACACACAGCCAAAACCAGTTCTGGAACTGTAACCAGTAAAATTGAAAATAGACTGGTAGCGCCAGGAGATACTACTGCGGTTAATTTGTTGCTAAGAACTGCAAGTATCATTGGCGATGATACAAAGAAAGTTGTAATTTATTGTAATGATCCCTATCGGCCAAAACCCGAATTTTTACTCCGTGGCAAAACAATTGCTATAAAACGAGATGACCACTAACATGCACCAATATCACATCAGTAGTTCTTATGCTTCGAATCATTTTATTGAAGTAACTTATCGGTTTAAGAATGATGGCAAGCAAGAATTAAATTTTCACCTTCCGGCATGGCGTCCGGGAAGGTATGAAATGGGAAATTTTGTAAAAAATATTCAACAAATAAATTTTTATGATTCAGAAGGCAACCGAATAACGGCCAACCGCATGGCTAAGGATCATTGGCAATTATTAGATGTCGATGCTTCTGAAATAGTAGTTAAGTATGCTTACTATTGCAATAAATTGGATGCCGGTTCCTGCTTTGTAGATAAAGATTTTTTATACCTGAATTTTGGTAACTGTATGATCTATGAGGCCTCAGCAATGTGTGAAACTTGTAGCGTTACTATAAATACGCACCATGAATTTCCTATCCTATGTGTAACTGAGGTGATTGATCGAACTTGCTACTTCAATGATTTCCATCACTTAGTGGATAGCCCACTTTTTGCGGTAAGAGCGTATCAAGAAAAAAGTTTTTTAGTTGGAGCAACAAAGTTTAATGTAGTTTTTTTTGGCAATTGCACCATTGAATGGGATCGTGTGTTGACCGACTTTTATAAATTCACGGAACATCAAATAAAGGTGATGAAGTATTTTCCTGTAAAAGAGTATTCTTTTTTTACAATTGCGATGCCAGACTTCTTTTATCATGGCGTTGAACACACTTCATCCACTATCCTAGCACTGGGGCCAGCTGAAAAATTGATGGAAGAGAAGGGCTATCTAAACCTTTTAGGAGTAGCCAGTCATGAGTTGTATCATGTTTGGAATATAAAAACATTGCGACCGGCCTCGATGTGGCCTTATCGTTACCAGGAGGAGAACTATTGCGATTTGGGATATGTTTACGAAGGAGTGACAACCTATTTAGGTGATTTGTTTTTAAGGCAGTCCAGAGTAATAAGTAGGGAACAGTTTTTTAATGAAATAGGGTCGCGTCTTAATAAGCATCAACATAACCCGGCAAGGCTAACCATGCCGGTAGCAGAAGCCTCCATTCAAACTTGGATAGATGGCTATGTGGCAGGCATACCATGGCGTAAAACAAGTATTTACGATGAGGGTTCTTTGTTGGCATTAATTATAGATTTAAACATCATAATAGAATGCAATGGAGCTTATAGTATTCATGATTTTATGCGTGAACTGTATGATGTTTATCTAATTGAAAAAAGAGGGTACACCTTGCAGGATATAAAGCTTGTGTTAGAAAGATTTTTGGGAAAAAGAGGAAGCGATTTAATTGATCAATTTGCTTATAGCACTAGAGATATGTTGGAAGCCATCAGTACACTGCTGCCTCAATTGGGCGTAACGGTCGAGATGAAAAAAAGTAATAGTGTTTTTGAGGATAAGTTTGGGTTTACCATTAGTTATTCTAAGGATGGCCACAAAGTGGGCAATGTGTGGCCGAGTAGCCCAGCTGTCAAGGGCGGTTTGGCACCTGGCGATGAAATATATTCACTAAATGGTGAAAGGTATGAGTTCCTAGATGGTAGTGAAATTGAAGTAGGTTCAACCATTCAATTGAAAGTATACAATAGCAGGGAGCAACCGTATGAGGTTACCCTACACAGTGATGGGCAATCTTATTTCAATTCATACCAACTGAAAAGCAAAACTAACAAAACACCCATTGAGGGCGCTTTGCAACGTAAATGGCTTGGTTAAGCTATAGCGGCAATAACTGAAATTTCTACCCTAACATCCAGTGGTAGTTTTGCTACCTGCACTGTTTCACGTGCTGGGAAATCACTATCGAAGTAACTACCATAAATTTCATTTACAGATTTAAAATCGTCCATATCTTTAAGAAATATAGATGTTTTTACAATATGCTTATAATTTATATTAGCAGCTTTTAAAATTGCCCCTATATTTTTCATAACTTGATGAGTTTCTGATTCTAAGTTTGTGTTATTCAGTAATCCAGTGTCGGGGTTTATGGCTATTTGACCAGATAGATAAAGCATGTTACCGCTTTTCACAGCTTGGCTGTAGGGGCCAATTGGGTTAGGAGCTTCAGAGGTTTGAATGATGGTTTTCATCTTTTTTTTGCAAAGAAATAAAATATTTGAATTGAAATTCTAACTACTTTTGATTGTGGAATTATTGTTAATAGATAATTATGACTCTTTCACTTTCAACCTAGTACATTATTTTGAATCCATTGATGCGGTCAATGTTTCTGTAGTTAGGAATGACAAAATTACTATTGATAGCATCTATCAATACGATGGTGTAATTTTATCGCCAGGTCCAGGGCTGCCCGAGCAATCGGGTCTATTAATGGAAGTGGTGAAGCATGCAATGGGTAACGTACCATTATTAGGTATTTGCTTGGGTATGCAAGCTATAGGACTTCAAGAGGGAGGCAAGTTAAAAAATCTTACAAACGTGTTTCACGGAATTGCTACTAAGATAAGGATAGATTTGGGAGATCCTATATTTAAGGATATGCCTTCAACCATTGAAGTGGGCAGGTATCATAGTTGGGTGATTGATCCAAATTTTTTTCCTGCTACGCTGGTAGCTTCAGGTTTTGATGCGGCTGGAAATATAATGGCCTGTAGGCATAAAATTTATAATTGTAGTGCTGTGCAATTTCATCCTGAATCAATTTTAACTCCTTTGGGCCAAAAAATAATTGAAAATTGGGTACAACTATGCAAATAATTGTTGACCTGCCCTTCATTTTGCACTAGTATTGCAATGCATGAACTGGTCCATTTCAATGTTGTTGATTTTTTTAAACAAACTGAATAAGTTAAGGAGTAAACTTTCATTAAGTACTTATATAAAAAATAAGTATTTATTATGGCCTATTCGATGTTTTTACATATTATTGATTTATTGGATTTTTCTTGAGCTCAATCTGTTTTGGGCATTTGGCCGCCTACCCAATTTTGATGATGTAAAAAACCCGCCAGTGGCCATCGCATCAGAAGTATATGGAGTAGATTCCGTATTAATTGCTAAATTTTATACAGAAAATAGAACGCCCATTCCTATCAATCAAGTTTCAGAGAATGCTATTAATGCCCTAATAGCAACCGAAGATATTCGGTTTAGACAGCATCATGGATTTGATTTAAAAGGATTACTCGCTGGTTTTTTTTCAACTGTGAAGGGCGATCAACGGGGAGCCAGCACGCTTACGCAGCAGTTAGCAAAAAATATGTTCCGAACGCGTGATGAGGTTAACCAAGGTTGGATGAGCCATTTACCAATTATAGGTAAGCTAATTGATAAAACCAAAGAATGGGCCATAGCCATTAAATTAGAGCTCTATTATTCTAAGGACGAAATTTTAGAGATGTATTTTAATACAGTTGAATTTGGGAATAATTGGTTTGGATTAAAGATAGCATCACAAAATTATTTTGGAAAACAGCCATCAGCACTTAACACTCAAGAGGCTGCAACACTAGTAGGCCTGTTAAAAGCCACCACCAGTTATAATCCAATCAAGTATAAAGCTAGGTCGTTGCAAAGGCGAAATGTGGTTTTGTCACAGATGGAAAAATACAATTTCATTACCACTACTGAAGCTGATTCATTAAAACAGTTGCCAATAGTTTTAAAATCTAAAAATAAAAAGGGAAGCAACAATGAAGATTCCTACCTAAGAACTTATATTGAGAGTGTAGTTACCCCATGGTGTGAAGCTAATGGATATTTACTATATGAAGATGGATTAAAGATTTATACCACTATTGATTCTCGTTTACAAAAGTTTGCTGAAGAATCAACCACTAATCATTTAAAAAAATTGCAAAAGGAATTTTACCGCCAGTGGGGTAATAAAAATCCATGGGTTGATGATGAAGGAAATGAAATTCCAGAATTCTTAGAAAATAATATAAAAGTAACATCATCGTATAAGGACTTAGCTAAAGTGTTCAAAAGTAAAGACTCTGTTGAGTATTATTTGCGCAAGCCACACCCCACTAAAGTATTTACATGGTCGGGAATAAAAGATACGGTTATATCAGCATATGATTCCTTACGTCATTGCAGTGCAATTTTGCAAGCAGGATTTGTGGCCATGGATCCTTTTGATGCATGTGTTAGGGCATATGTAGGTGGAATCGATTATAAGTACTTCAAGTATGATCATGTGGTGCAGGCAAGGCGTCAGCCAGGGAGTACATTTAAAACATTTGCTTATACCGCAGCAATAGATTGTGGGGGAAGTCCATGCGATGTAAGGCTTGATCAACCAGTAAAAATTATTTATGAGGGAGGGCAAGTATGGGAGCCCAAAAATAGCACAGGCGGTTTTAGCTACAAAAATAAAACATTAAGACGAGCGTTTGCTCAGTCTGTCAACTCCATTACCGCGCAGATCACAGAAGAAGTAGGCTGGCAAACCGTAATAGACTATGCTCGAATGATGGGCATCTCATCACCCTTAGCGGCAGTTCCTAGCATTTCATTAGGAAGTAGTGATGTTAGTGTTTACGAAATGGCCAAAGCTTATGGTGTAATTTTGAATGATGGATATAAATTCTCTCCAATCATTGTGAGTAGTGTTTATAGTAAGGACGGTAAAATGCTTGCCAACTTTACAGCGCATAAAGTAAAAGTGCTTAGCGATGAAACTTGTT
The DNA here is from genome assembly GCA_039806065.1 of Bacteroidota bacterium. Lineage (GTDB taxonomy): Bacteria > Bacteroidota > Bacteroidia > AKYH767-A > 2013-40CM-41-45 > JBDKJS01. The sequence goes on from JBDKJS010000094.1 coordinate 17,744, forward strand.
TTCTGATGCGGCATATGCTCCTGGGTGGTATTCAAGAACCTGGAGGTACCAGTCAGGCGTTGTGGGGTTACAATATTTTTGGGAATGGCAATGAAGTAGCAGGTAAAACAGGAACCACTTCAAATTATAGTGATGCCTGGTATGTAGCGCTTACTAGAAATTTGGTTTGTGCCACTTGGGTAGGAACCGATTTTAGAGCCATACATTTAAAAGGAGCTTCGGGGCAAGGTTCGCGAGCTGCGCTACCCATATTTGCTAAATTTATGGAAAAAGCATTGGCAGTGAAACATCCATTAATTAAAACGGGTAAATTTTCAAAACCAGTGGTGAAAATTTCTAAGCCCTATTATTGTGCAGCCATTGATTCGGCTCTAATGGCAGCTGATAGTTCAATGGCCGACACTTTACTACCTGCAATCACTGATACTTTGGAAACGATTATTGAGTAAGCTTTTTAGTGAATGCCAATTTTTCGGAGCTCCACCCCAAAGCTATTAGTGCTTGAGCTGCAATATAGGTACCCATTATTAAAAAATTTTCATTCGGGATTGGTAGATAAAATTTATTTACCGCTAGCAGGGTATCGCTCAAGGCAAAAGTAATTGCCCCTGCAATAACTAATGGGTTAACTTTAAAACTAAACAAAAGCATCACTGAAATAACCGAAGAATAAACGATGATCGGAAAAAATAAATCACCAACGAATGGCCGCATCAAGAAATTAAAACTGATGGCATATCCAAATATTAAAATGGATATAATTATTGAAGGGAGTTTCCTTGAGCTTGCACTGTTAAACAAGAGTATATAGCAAATGTGAGCTAATAGAAAACTCAATAAACCAAAAATGAAATAATACTCCTGATTGACTTGAAAGAACAGTAATCCATCGCCAAGTGCTGAAAAAAACAAAGCCAACGAGTAGAACCAAAGTTGTTTGCTAGCCATTTTTTTAGAATATACGAGCGGAAATAGTGCAGGGGCAATCATTATTTTTGAGAAAAAACTCAGGGTCATACTATCCAAGTACACCGCAAGTGAATAGCCAGCAACTATTAAAATAAAAATGAAAAATTTTAGATGAATTGTCTTCAACCACCAGCTTTTTTGGCCTTATATCCAAGGCTGTGAAGTAAATTTAAAATTTTATCCCTATGGTCACCTTGAATAATAATTTCCCCATTTTTAGCGCTACCGCCTGTACCACATTTTGTTTTTATATTTTTTGCTAGTTGTTGTAATTCATCATCAGACCCGATAAAACCCGTAATAAGGCTCACTTCCTTTCCGCCTCGATGTTTTCTCTCAATAAAAACTCTTAAATCTTGTAGATGTGGGGCGGGAGTATCTACTGATGTTGCTTGATCTGAAGGAATTGCAGTGGGATTGGTAGAATATACCAATCCGCCAAAATCGTTGAGCACCTTCACTTTGTTTTTTGCCATAATTTATTTAGGCTAAAATTTTAGGAATAAAAATTATCAAGCCAATAATGCTACTAGCCAATGCAGCAATAAGTACTGCTGCCGCTGATATGTCCTTTATTTTTCCTGCTATTGGATTGTATTCTGGTGAAATAAAATCTACCACATATTCAATTGCTGTGTTTAATAATTCACCCATCCAAACCATTGCTATTGCCAATAATATTATACACCATTCTGTTGCCGAAAGCTCATATACAAAGCTTAGAACAATTGCAACTACCGTAGCAACCGTATGAAATCGAATATTGAATTGTGTTTTTAAAGATTCGGCCAATCCATCCCATGCATCAGCAAAGCCCTTGATGAAAGAGGAAAAGTTTTTCTTGTTCATATTTATAGGTATTTAAATTTGTTTTATAATTTATTTAACTAATCACCAATAAAGATTTTGGCACTACATTGATTTCAATATTTTCACTAAAAGTAAGAGGCTCACCATCGATATGTGCTGGAAGTATAGAATTATTTTCAACTTTTATACTATCTGTTTGATATCCGGTAAAATATTTTGATTTCATTAAGGTGTTTTTCATCAATCTATTGATCAGTGCAGGTGCTTTCCATAAAGGGAAAGGTTTTACGATACTAATATCTAGCAGTCCATCTTGTTCATCAGCCAACGGAGCTATCAACGCATTATTGCCAAATTGAGAACTATTAGCGATCGTAAGCAGGAAGGCCTCAACATGATGTGGCTGTCCATTAAAAAACAATCTGTATTGCTTAGGTTTGTATTTATAAAACTCAGTTAATACAAGTTTTACGTAGGTACTATAACCTCTTTTTGATGATTGGTTAAATAAATGAGCTATGTGGCCATCAAACCCTATACCGAAAGTTCCTAGTGCAAAGTGGTGGTTTACTTTATAGGTGTCGATAATGTCAATATTGAAGGCATTTATTGTGGCCAAACTTTTATGCAAATCTACTGGAATGCCCAGGTGTCTTGCCATTCCATTTCCTGATCCACAGGGCACGATACCCAAGGCAACTTTTGTACCTACTAAGGCAGTAGCCACTTCATTAGCAGAGCCATCACCACCTACTGCTATTGCTGCATCCACATTTTGAGTCATGGCTACTTTGGCCAATTCTGTGGCATGGCCTTGGCGCTCAGTAAATACTATATCAAAATTAAATTTTCGATGGTCTATATGGGTACTAATAATTTTGGGCAAATCATTTTTTTTCATCACTCCTGATTTAGGATTGATGATAAAGCAGATATTTATTTTTTTTTCAGCCAATCTTTTTGATCATTTAATTCAAACAAGAATATTTGCAGAAAATTTTCGCTCCTTAATATCGTAGCTATTCCCTTTTGCTAATACATGCACGATTAAGTTTTCTATACTAATAGGAGAACCTTCTTGGATATCGGCTATGTTGGTATGTTTAATGGCATGCCCGTCAAAAATAATTACCAACCCAGAGCCTACAGCTTCCAGAAATCTACCATCAGTTACCATTACTCCAGTATCTTCACCCAAGCCAATACCGATACATGATGGATTAGCTGCTACTGCTTGTGCCAATCTACCAAAGCGACCTCGCTTTACGAAGTGACTATCAATAATAACTTCTTTAATAAAACCTAGGCCAGTAGTTATTTTAACTTCACCTTTTAAAAGCGCTTCGCTACTGCTACCTTGGTAAATCATTGTGCTGCTCATGGCCATTGCACCGGCACTAGTGCCTGATATTACAAAACCAGGTTCATTTAAGTACCGTTGCATCATTACGTCCAAAAATTCTGTTCCACCAAATATAGAACTTAGCCTCAATTGATTGCCACCGCTCATCATTACGGCATCGCAATTTTTTAGACGGGCTAGAAAAGCTGCATTTTGAGCATCTTCTCTATTTCTTATATCCATCACTTTAACGTTGGTACATCCCAGTTTGCCAAAAGCGTCAATGTAGTTTTGTCCTACTTCTTCCGGTATGGATGAAGCGCTGGTGATCACTTCAATAGCAGCGGCTTGGCCACCGGCTTCTTCCACTATACGACTTAGAATTTGTAGTTCAAAAAAGTTATGATTATTTTTTTGATTGAAGTTGGGTTCTGGTTCGGTTCCTTTATCTTCATTGCCACCTATGGAAAGCAAGCGGCCTTTGGGTAGTTGCATAAAAAAGTTAGTTGTTAGGTTGTGCAAATATACCTATTTACCCCCAATGCAGCCTTGGATAGGGCATGTTGGTTTATTAACTTTTTTGTAAACACAAGCTCCAATATTTTGGAATTGCTACAAAAAAATGCTTACTTACATCTGAATTTTTCTAAAAACATACTACAATGGAAATTATTGACATCAGGGTGATGCGAGGGCCAAATTATTGGAGTGTTCGCAGACACAAACTTATTGTGATGAGACTCGATTTACAAGATATGGAAGAGCGGCCCAGCAATAAAGTGAAAGGATTCGCTGAACGGTTAGAGCAAATGTTTCCTACCATGTTTCAGCATCATTGTAGTGAAGGCCATGAAGGCGGTTTTTTTAAACGCGTTCGAGAAGGTACATGGATGGGTCATGTAGTAGAGCATGTGGCACTAGAAATTCAAACCTTGGCAGGCATGGATGTGGGCTTTGGAAGAACACGCAGCACAGGGCAGCACGGAGTGTATAATGTGGTATTTAATTATATGGAGGAGAAGGTAGGCATTTTTGCAGCCAAAGCAGCAGTTAGAATAGTGGAAGCCATTATTGCCAATCAACCGTATGATCTAGCTGACGATGTTCAACGCATGCGCGAGATTAGAGAAGATGAACGATTAGGTCCTAGTACTGGATCCATTGTAGATGAAGCCATCAAAAGAAAAATACCTTGGATAAGATTGAACAGACATTCATTGGTGCAGCTTGGTTATGGTGTAAATCAAAAGAGAATTCAAGCAACCGTGGCAAGCACCACTAGCAGCATAGCAGTGGAAATAGCGTGTGATAAGGAAGACACTAAAAATTTATTAGAAGCTGCCAGCATTCCTGTTCCTAGAGGAAGAGTGGTATATGATGAAGAGGATTTAGAGGCAGCTATTAAAAGAATAGGCTATCCCGTAGTAATTAAACCAGTAGGCGGCAATCATGGAAGAGGAGCCACCATCAATATCGATAATTGGGATGATGCAATTACCGCCTTAGCAGCAGCTAAGAAAATTTCAAGAGGAGTCATCGTAGAAAAATTTATAACAGGTTATGACCACAGGCTATTGGTAGTTAATTATAAATTTGTGGCTGCCGCCAAACGCACGCCAGCCGCAGTAGTAGGTGATGGGAAACATACAATTAAAGAATTAGTTGATATTGTAAATGCTGATCCTAGGAGAGGTTATGGACATGAGAAAGTATTGACATCTATTAAAATTGATGATCATACACTTCAAATTTTAGAGGAAAAAAATTTAAGCCTAGAAACTATATTAGATCCAGGTAAAGAATTATGGCTTAAGCGAACAGCAAACCTAAGCACCGGAGGTACAAGCACCGATCTTACTGATCTTGTTCATCCATACAATGTGTTTATGGCCGAACGCATAGCACGCATCATAGGTTTGGATATTTGTGGAATTGATATCATGACCCCTGATTTAAGCATTCCGCTTCACGAATCAGGCGGAGCGGTTTTAGAAGTGAATGCAGCTCCAGGTTTTAGAATGCATATAGCACCAGCCGAAGGGATACCACGCAATGTGGCCGAACCTGTGGTAGATATGCTCTATCCACCGGGAAGCACAGCCAGAATTCCAATAGTAGCTGTTACTGGAACCAATGGAAAGACTACCACTACACGTCTAGTAGCTCACATCATGCGAAGCAATGGGTACAAAGTTGGTTTTACCACTACAGATGGTATTTACATACAAAACCGGATGGTTGAGCAAGGTGATTGTACTGGACCACTGAGTGCCGAATTCGTTTTAAAGGACCCAACAGTAGATTTTGCTGTTTTAGAATGTGCACGAGGTGGAATATTAAAATCTGGTTTGGGATTCCATCAGTGTAATGTAGGTATCGTTACCAATGTAGCCGCTGACCATTTAGGTCTAAAAGATATTAATACCATTGAAGAGATGGCAAGAGTAAAGGCAGTGATTCCAGAAAGTGTGATGAATGATGGATATGCTATACTCAATGCTGATGATGATTTGGTTTATAACATGTCTAAAGGACTTCAGTGCAGGATTGCACTTTTCAGTTTAGATGAAAAAAATCCTAAACTAGTGAAGCATTGTGAAGCAGGAGGCCTTGGTGCTACTGTTGAAAATGGGTATATCACCATTTGCAAAGGCTCTTGGAAACTGAGGGTCGACAAGGTGGTTAACATTCCACTAACATTTAGTGGTAGGGCTATTTTTATGATCAGCAATATTTTGCCGGCAGTACTCAGTGGATTTGTTCAAGGGATTAAAATTGAAGACATTCGTCTAGCGCTTGAAACCTTTGTTCCTTCTCCTTCACAAACTCCTGGTAGAATGAATCTTTTCCAATTCAAGAGTTTTGATGTAATGGTAGATTATGCACACAATCCTGCGGGTTTTGCTGCAATAGCAAAATTTTTAGAAAGAGTAGATTCAAAAAACAAGGTTGGCATCATAGCCGGGGTAGGTGATAGGCGTGATGAAGATATTATAGAATTAGGTAACATTGCATCTCAAATGTTTGATGAAGTAATTATCAGACAAGATAAAAATCTTAGAGGCAGAAGTGAACAAGAAATTATTGACCTTATGATGAAAGGAATTAAAGCACATGATGCCAATAAAAAAGTTACCATTCATGCTAAAGAGGCAGAAGCAATTGATTATGCCATAAAAAATGCCAAGAAAGGTTCGTTCATTACCATTTGTAGTGATGTGGTACCTGATGCATTGGAACAAATAATGCAATATAAGGAGCAAGAGGATTCTTTTAATTTAACCGCAGAAAGCTTATCACACTCGTTGTAAAAAAACATTGATCATGATAAAGCAAATTACTTTTAGTTTATTATTTGTAGTAATGGTTTTAACTGCAAATGCACAAACTGTATGTGACCCTAATGGAAATTTAATTATTATTTCTAATTATGATGGGGGCTTTCTAAATTTTGACATAGATCAAAATGTGCCAAATATTAAAATTGGAATTGTCAGTTATGAGTCGGCAAGGATTAACATTGGAGGGCCATTTGCGGGAAATGTGTCTGAAGTAGTAGTGGCTACTTATGGCGGAATCAACCAACACTGTGGTGTAACCATTGATAGCCCTACTGTAAATGTGCCGGTTGCTGCAGTTACCATTTTATATGCACCGCCAGCTAATTATCAAAATAGTAATGGCCACACTGAGATAATATGTAATTATTCTTGCACCATTACCAGTAGTCAAGGTGGATGTAATACTCCTGATCAGTTAGCAGCATTTTTTTTAGATATATTTCCTGGAAGTAGTCTTTATGCTCACCATACCCAATACAATTGTTGGGACGAATCTCTTTCTATGCTTTGGAGTGAAGCCGGAAATTGTTGTGCCTTACCATCTTCCTTAGCATCTACTAGTAAAATGGATGTTGAATTGATACAAACCAACAGCGAAATTATCGTGAAAAGCTTTCTAAGTCAAGATTTGAATTGCATATTAATTAATTCAATGGGCCAAGTTGTTTCTTCACAGTTGGTAAATCAATTTGAGAAAGGCCATATGCCAATATCAGGATTGGCAAGCGGAATATATTTATTAACCTGTCAAACAGCTATGGGCAAACAAAAAGTTTATAAATTGGTTATTTAGATTTATGTCATCGAAGAAAGAAGTTGCAGTGATAGGTTCAGGTTTGGTAGGTGGATTGTTGTCCATTTATTTATCAAGGCGTGGTCACAAAGTAAACTTATATGAACGCAGGCCTGATATGCGCAAACAGGCAGGTTATTCTGGCAGATCAATTAATTTGGCCTTGAGTGATAGAGGCTGGCGTGGGCTGGAAGGTGTAGGATTATCAGATGCAATTAAGAAGGTAGCCATACCTATGTATAAGCGGGTGATGCATGCCATTGATGGAACATTGACCGAACAAGCCTATGGCGAACAAGGTCAGGCCATTTATAGTGTTTCACGTGGAGGGTTAAATTGTACATTGATGGATTTGGCCGAGCAAGAAGAAAATCTTACCATTCATTTTGACCATCGTTGTACTTCAGTAGATCTGGGACAGGCTGCTGCCACCTTTGAAACTTACAACAAACAACTAGTAAAAATAAAGGCTGATCATTTATTTGGTGCTGATGGCGCATTTTCTGCAGCACGACTGCAGATGCAATTGAGCACTGATAGATTTGAGTATTCTCAACACTATTTAGAACATGGTTACAAAGAGTTATCAATCCCAGCTGCAAATAATGGAACATGGCAATTAGAAAAAAATGCTTTACACATATGGCCTCGTGGTGGTTATATGCTCATAGCTTTGCCAAACCTTGATGGTAGTTTTACTTGCACGCTTTTCTTTCCCTTCGATGGTGAGCCATCATTCAATAGCCTAAAATCAGATCAAGCAATCCTTGATTTTTTTAAAAATATTTTTCCAGATGCGTATGCACTCATTCCTGACTTATTAAGTCAATACCATCAAAATCCTACGGGCTCCTTGGTTACGGTTAAGTGCTTTCCTTGGAGTTATGCCGACAAAGTTTGTCTCATTGGTGATGCAGCGCATGCCATAGTACCCTTTTATGGGCAAGGAATGAATGCTGGATTTGAAGACTGCTATATATTAAATCAATTGATGGATCAATTTAATGATTGGCAACAGCTTTTTACGCAATTTGAGACACAAAGAAAACCGAACGCTGATGCCATTGCTACCTTGGCGTATAATAATTTTATAGAAATGCGTGATTTGGTTGGCGATTCTCAATTTTTGTTGCAAAAAAAAATCGAGTCAAGATTTCATAAGCTCCACCCAGATAAGTGGTTACCGCTTTACAGCCAAGTTACTTTTAGTACCACTCCATACCATCAGGCACTGTACAATGGCAATCAACAACAGCAGATCATGAATACCATTATGGCCATGCCAGAAATTGATAAGAAATGGGACAGCAATGAAGTTGAGCTCGCCATTTTAAATGCACTATCAAAAGTATAGTAAGGATTCCTTTCTCGTGAATTTAATTAAAAATCCAATACTTGTTCATTATGCATTCGCAATAATTGGAATTATTGCATTGGCAAGTTTTTGGCCCGCGTATTTTGATTTTATTGAATTGCGCAATGGCACAAAGCTAGAAGATCATTTATTATACTTGCTTCCAGCTGCTGATATCAGTACTTATATATTTATAATACTGTATGGATCTTTGGTTATAGGTTTTGTTTCAGTTTATAACCAACCATTAATTATTCTCGGCATACTTTACACTTATATAGCAGTCACTGCACTTCGCATTCTCTCTATCTACCTATTGCCTTTAGAACCACCTATCGGCTACCAACCACTTTTGGATCCTTTCGTAGCTATGTTTACCACTGATGGTAAAATAGTAAGTAAAGATTTATTTTTTAGTGGTCATATTAGTACTGTTTGCGCCATGTATTATTGGGTGCCCAATGGGATGGTAAAAAAAATTTTAACGATTTTAATTACCCTATTAGCGATAGGATTATTGATTCAGCATGTGCATTATACTATTGATATTTTGGCTGGTATCATTTTGACAGCGCTAGTAGCGCTGGGAGTAAGGCATTTGCTCCGTTTTGCATTGTTAAAAAAATGATCTTGAAGAGAAAAACTTAAGATGCAATAACCCAAACAAAACTTATCTTTGCTTTACTAAAAAATAGATCAAATGCTTCAAGGTAAAACAGCACTCGTTACCGGTGCTTCAAAAGGAATTGGAAAAGGCATAGCATTGGCATTAGCAAAAGCTGGAGCCAATGTGGCATTTACTTATTTATCATCAGTAGAGAAAGGGATTGCACTTGCAAAGGAATTGGAGGTGTATGGAACCAGAATAAAAGGGTATCAAAGCAATGCAGCAGATTTTGCAGCCGCTGATGTCTTGGTCAATGAAGTAGTTAAAGAATTTGGCACATTGGACATAGTAGTTAACAATGCAGGAATTACAAAGGACGGATTGCTCATGAGGATGACCGAGGAACAATTTAATGATGTGCTAAAAACAAATTTGAATTCCGTATTTAACATAACTAAAGCCTGTCAGCGACCCATGCTTAAGCAGCGGAGTGGAAGTATCATCAATATAAGTTCAGTAGTAGGAGTGAAGGGCAATGCAGGTCAGGCAAACTATGCTGCATCCAAGGCAGGAATTATTGGATTTACTAAGTCAATTGCCTTGGAGTTGGGAAGTAGAAGCATACGATGTAATGCCATAGCGCCAGGATTTATTGAAACTGAAATGACGGAAGTACTACCAACAGAAACTGTGAAACAGTGGCGCGAAGCCATACCTTTAAAGCGAGGAGGAACACCTGAAGATGTGGCCAATTGTGTAGTTTTTTTAGCTAGCGATATGGCTGCTTACATCACCGGTCAGGTTATCAATGTAGATGGAGGCATGCTCACTTAATTTAATGCTGGTAATCGTTGCTATAAGTATTGCTACTGCTTGGCCATTATGGTTGGCATTTTTCTGCTTGTTATTAGGAACCGGATTTGGTTGGATATTATATTTTACAAAGGCAAATGAAAGTATATTAAATCCTAAACAACGAAAAATGTTAGCCTGCCTGCGTGCTTTAGCAGTTAGTTTAATTGCTTTTTTTCTGCTTAGTCCTTTACTAAAATACGTACAACATACCATCGAGAAGCCCATCTTAGTAATTCTTGAAGATCAATCAGAAAGTATGGTGGCCACCAAAAGCTTGCGAACGCAAACCTCCGAAAATTATTTGCAGGTAGCAAAGCTTCCTGAACTGTTAGCCAAAAAATTTGAAGTAATCAGACATCCATTTAGCAATGGTTTATTATCTGTTTCTACAGATTCTATAGCTGGAAAAAAAACTGATATCGCTGGTGCTTTACAGCAAATTCAACAACAGTATGAAGGTCGTAATGTGGCAGCAATAGTTTTAGCTACGGATGGTAATTACAATGTAGGAAGTAATCCACTCTATGTTATTAATGATTTAACAATACCAATTTACCCAATAGCAATGGGTGATACTACCTTATTTTCCGATGCCTTTTTTGCTGCTGTCAATCACAACAAGAAAGTAATGCTTGGTAATAGTATGGATCTGCAAATAGTAGTTGCAGCAAATGGATTGCCTAATCAAGATTTAGAAATAAAATTAATGAGCAATAATGCCACTGTTGACACTCGGAGAATAAAAACAGCAGGAACCAAATTCATTGGGGAATTTAATTTTGTAATTCCAGGAAAAGACAAGGGGTTGAAGCACTATACGGTAGAGATTGCCTCTGTAAAGGGTGAAAGTAATTTGCTAAACAACAAGAGGGAAGTTTATTTTGAAGTAGTTGAAGAACAGTATAAGATACTTATTCTTGCAGCGGGGCCACATCCCGATATTGCTGCTATAAAAGCTCCACTAACTACCAGTGGCAACTATCAGGTAAATACCATCATGGCACGAAATTTTGATAATGCTAAGGTGGATCCAGATCTTATTATCTTACATGAGCTCCCTTCTTACAATAATCAACTGAATAATATCTCCACTTTTAATGATAGCAAGGCTGCACTATGGTATATTTTGGGTGGTGGAAGCAATGTTGGGCAATTGCCAAAGTCAATCATTCAAATAGAAGGAACCGGTAACAAAGTGAATCAAGTATTGCCCTCTGCTGTTCCCACATTTTCTTATTTTTCACTTTCTGAAGTTGCTTTTTCTCGCATTAATCAAATGCCTCCTTTCACTGCTCCTTTTGGATCTTATCAGACCAAGGTGAGATCTGAATCAATTTTAACACAAAAGATCAATGGCATCCAAACAAATTATCCATTGTGGATGTTGGCCGATGATAATGGTCATAAACTAGCACTTACTGCAGGCGAAGGTATTTGGTTATGGCGCATGAATGAAATTGCACAATTTGAAAATTCAACTCTTACAGATGAACTCATTTTAAAGACTGTACAATATCTCCTAACCAATGAACAACAGAAGCGTTTCACCATATTAAATGCTACCACATTTGAAGAAGATGAAACCCCACACTTTGAAGCGCAGCTATATGATAAGTCAATGGCCTTAACAGTGGTGCCAGAAGTGTTGATTAGTATTATGGATGAATCTGGGGTAGCTTATCCTTATGCATTTAACAAATTATCTAATACATATTCATTAAGTACCCAAAAGTTGCCACCAGGTAATTATAGTTTTATTGCGCAAACGCAGCTTGGTCAGGAGGCATTTAAGCAAAAGGGACAATTCACTGTAAAGGCCATCCAATCAGAAACGAGCAATCCTGTTGCCAATCATCAAATATTGCAACAAATGGCCATTCAATCAGGGGCTACACTTTTTTATCCCAATCAAATTAAAGCACTCAGTGATACGTTAGTAGAAAATAATAATTTTACTCCACTATCCATTCAAACTGATGAATTGTTACCGCTGATCAATATCAAAGCAATATTTTTTATTATCATGGTGTTGCTATCTATTGAATGGTTTGTGCGTAAAAGATCAGGAGCCTATTAAAATATTTCAATATGGAAGTTGTAAAATATTTAATTAATTTATTAGTTTATTGTTGTTGTCTCACAGCGTTTCCCATGGTGGCCGATGCGCAAACATATACGCTTTATAGAGGAGATACCATCAATAGAAAAGACTCCAAGGGTATGGCCCAGGGAGAATGGAAAAAGTATTATAAAACTGATACGCTATTCAGCATAGGAAATTACAAGGATAACAAGAGGGTTGGATTATGGACCACTTACTATGAAAATGGTAAGCTGCAAAGCAAGGTAAATTTTATAGGCAAAACTGAAACAGGTATTGGTACCTTGTTTCATCAAAATGGAATTAAAAAAGCAATAGGTAAATACCAAAGAGAAAAAAAAGATAGCCTGTGGAGCTACTTCAATGAAGAGGGTCAACTTACTGCTACAGAAAGCTACAAGAAAGGATTGCTTCATGGACTCACTAAAATCTTTTACCCAAGCGGCAAGTTAGCCATGCAAGTACAGTATGATCGAGATACCATGACAGGATATTATAGGGAGTATTTTGAAGATGGAAAATTAAAGATTGAAGTGATGACTTTAAAAGGAGGTTATGAGGGAGAATACAAAGTTTATCATACCAATGGTAAGGTTTATATCATTGGAAATTATATTAATGGAGCAAAAGAAGGAGTTTGGAACTACTTTGATGAAGTAGGAAAATTGGAAAAAGCCGAGCAATATAAAGCAGGTTATTTATTGAACCCGCCCGAAGAGGATCTTCAGAAAAAGCTTCCAGAACCCACCCCAGAAGATAGATAAGCCAATAATTATCCCTTTTATTGGTTACCTTTGTACTTTAATTCTTCTCTAAATCTTTGATACAATGAGTAAGCACGGTAGGGTGTTGATGGCCATGAGTGGAGGGCTTGATAGCAGTGTAAGTGCAGTGATGTTGCACGAACAAGGCTATGAGGTAGTGGGCATCACTATGAAAACTTGGGATTATGCAAACAGTGGCGGATCAAAAAAAGAAACTGGATGTTGTTCACTTGATAGTATCAATGATGCCAGAACGATAGCGGTCAATAGAGGATTTCACCATTATATACTTGATATCAGGGAAGAGTTTGGCAGTCATGTAATAGATAATTTTGTAGGAGAATATTTGGCCGGCCGTACACCTAACCCTTGTGTGCAGTGCAATACCCATATTAAATGGGAAGCTTTGTTAAAAAGAGCAAATTTACTCGGGTGTGATTTCATAGCTACCGGCCATTATGCTAAGGTTAGATCGGAAAATAACCGATACGTCATAAGCAAAGGACTTGATCATAATAAAGACCAAAGCTATGTGCTTTGGGGTGTTAGCCAAGAATGTTTGAGTAGAACCCTTTTTCCCATTGGTGATTTTCATAAGCCAGATATCAGACAAATGGCAATAGATATGGGTTTCAAAGATCTAGCCCTAAAGAGTGAAAGCTATGAAATTTGTTTTATACCAGATAACGATTACCGAAGCTTTTTAAAACGGCAAGCACCATCCATAGCCGATCAATTGGATGGAGGTAGCTTTGTCAATAAAGATGGAAAGGTCTTGGGCAAGCATAGAGGATACCCCTTTTATACGATAGGCCAGCGCAAGGGATTGGAAGTTGCCTTTGGTGAACCTATGTATGTAACTACTATTAAACCAGAAACCAATGAGGTAGTATTGGGTACCTTTGATGAATTATTAAAAACTGAAATGATGGTTCGCAATGTAAACTTTATCAAATACCCTTCGTTGAAGCATGATATTGAGGCTACTACCCGCATTAGATATAAAGATGAAGGCACGCCAAGTACAATTAGCCCCGCTGGTGATCAGGTAAAGGTGGTTTTCCATCAACCTGTAAAGGCAGTGGCTCCTGGACAAAGTGCTGTGTTTTATGAAGGAAACGATGTTATTGGTGGTGGCTTTATAGCCAAACCCGCAATCAATGATTAACAAAAAATTAATTCCTGTTTTTTTACTGTTGTATATTTTTGCAATAGTTGGATGTAAGAAGGATAATGTGGTAAACCTTGGAAACGCTTATAGCTACTTTCCTACACAAAAAGGGGTTTATGTCATTTACGATGTAGACTCTGTGGTACATGCCGACAATGATAACAACAATGACGATAGCGTTTATTATTTCAATTACCAATTGAAGGAAGTTGTGGATAGCACTTTTATAGATGGAGCTGGCGATCGTAGTCAATTGGTGATGCGCTATAGGCGTTCTGATAGCACAGCGGCTTGGTCATTTATCAATGTGGGTACGCAGCAGCTTAGTAGTACGGCAGCATATAGAACATTGGATAATGTTAGTTTTCATGTATTATCATTCCCAATGAATTTAACTACCGCCTGGGATTTGAATGATAAAAATTTGGAGGAAGAAGAGCTCTGTAGTTATGAAGCTTTGCATGAGTCCCTTATTTTAAATGGACTTAATTATGATTCTACGGTATCGGTACTTCAGATTGATGATGATAATTTTGTAGAGAAAATATATGGATATGAAATTTATGCCGCGCGCATAGGATTGGTTTATAAAGAAAGACTTAACCTTCGGAAAATTAATGGCATAGTTGTTCAAGGTACAGAATATCGCCAACGTGCAGTGGCCCATGGTGTAGAATAGCTAAATGCAGTTACAATAAAAAACGCTGTCAATAGATTGGCAGCGTTTTTTATTGGGGCAAATAGCCATTATTTACTCATTTCGGTAAAATATTTGAAGAAGAGCGGAATGGTTTCTATACCTTTCATGTAATTAAAAATGCCATAATGTTCATTTGGGGAATGAATTAAATCACTATCAAGTCCAAAGCCCATCAGTACTGATTTTAATCCCAACTCTTTTTCAAAAAGAGCAACGATCGGGATGCTTCCGCCACCTCTAGTAGGTATGGGTTTTTTACCGAAGGTAGTTTCCATAGCTTTACTTGCAGCTTTGAATGCCATACTGTCGGTGGGTGTTACTACGGGTTCGCCACCATGGTGCGGTGTAACTTTTACCTTTACTGAAGCTGGGGCAATAGCTTCAAAGTGCTTTTGAAACAGTTCGGTTATTTTATGAGAACGCTGGTTTGGAACCAATCGCATACTTATTTTAGCATAGGCTTTAGAGGGTAATACAGTTTTGGCACCCTCTCCAGTATAGCCGCCCCATATTCCATTCAATTCAAAGGTGGGTCTGGTTCCGGTTCTTTCAAGGGTGGTATAGCCCTTTTCACCATGAACATCGGCTACAGCCAAATCTTTTTTATAGGTGGTCAAATCAAATGGTGCTTTATTCAATTCATTTCTTTCATCTTCAGAGAGATTAACAACATCATCATAAAATCCAGGAATAGTGATGTGGTTATTTTCATCTTTCATTTTAGTAATCATTTCACAGAGTATTTGAATAGGATTGGCCACAGCACCTCCATAAACACCGCTGTGTAAATCACGATTAGGGCCGGTAACTTCCACTTCGACATAGCTGAGACCCCTCAAACCGCAATCAATACTTGGCAAATCATTGGCAAGAATGCTCGTATCGCTAATAAGTATCACATCACCTTTTAGTCGTGATTTGTTCTCTTTTATCCAGCCTCCAAGGTTTGCACTTCCTACTTCTTCCTCACCTTCTATCATAAATCTTACATTACATGGTAGCTCATTATTTTTCATCATCGCCTCGAATGCTTTTATATGCATGTAAACCTGACCCTTATCATCACAGGCACCTCTTGCATAAATTTTACCATCTTTTATCACTGGCTCAAATGGAGGAGAAGTCCAAAGTTCTAAAGGATCAGCCGGCTGAACATCATAATGGCCGTAAACAATGATGGTAGGGAGGGCCGGATCAATAATTTTTTCACCATATACTATTGGGTGGCCAGCAGTGGGGCAAATTTCTACCTTTTCAGCCCCAGCGGCAATCAATTTTTCTTTGATAAATACTGCTGCCTTTGCTACATCCTCCTTATATCTGCTATCAGCACTTACACTCGGTATTCTCAGTAACGCAATCAATTCGTTGATGTAGTTCTCTTGTTGCGATTTAATAAAATTTAAAGTTTGCATAATTGTAAATATATAATTTTTATTGAATTAATTTTTTTCCAGTCATTTCCTTCGGCTGTGCTAGGTTCATCATGGCTAAAAGAGTAGGGGCAACATCGGCCAGTCTTCCGCTATTTAGTTTTATCGTATTGGTACCAACAAAAATAATGGGAACATTGTTAGTAGTATGCGCAGTATTAGGCGATCCATCATCATTAATCATGAATTCAGCATTGCCATGATCTGCAATTATTAGCAGTTGATATCCATTTGCCAAAGCAGCACTTACTATTTTTCCGGTGTAATGGTCAACGGTTTCCACGGCTTTTATTACAGCTTTTAAATCACCCGTATGACCTACCATATCTGCATTGGCAAAGTTTACACAGATGAAATCCGGTTTATTGGTCGCTTCCATAGCTTGAATGGTAGCAGCTGCCACGCCTTGGGCACTCATTTCAGGTTGCAGATCATAGGTGGCCACCTTAGGGGATGGGATCATTATTCTATCTTCCTTTTCAAAAGGCTGCTCTCTTCCTCCATTAAAGAAAAAAGTAACATGTGGATATTTTTCCGTTTCGGCAATTCTTAATTGAGATCGATTGTTAGCTGCCAACACTTCTCCCATGGTAAGTACTAAATTATCTTTATCATATATTACTTTAATATTTTTAAAGTTCTCATCATAATTGGTCATTGTTACATAGTAAAGCTCGAGGGGACTCATGCCATATTCAGGCATGGCTTGTTGCGTGAGCACTTGAGTAATCTCGCGGCATCTATCTGTTCTGAAATTGAAGCAAACTACCACATCGCCTGTTTCAATACATTTTGCTTCATTACCAATAATGGCAGGTAGCATAAACTCATCAGTAATTCCATTTGCATAACTTGCTTGCAAGGCACTTGTTGGATCAGTGTATTTTTCGCCCACACCGTTTACCAGTAAATCATAGGCAAGTTTTACACGTTCCCATCTTTTATCTCTGTCCATTGCATAATATCTACCACAAATGGACTTGATAGAATGTGGTTTTTTTAATTCATTTGTTGTAAAATAATCTATATCTTGGATAAAGCCCAAACCTGATTTAGGGTCTGTATCGCGTCCATCTGTAATGCAATGAACGTAAAAATTTATTTCCATTTTGACACATAGTTTGCACAATGCTTTGAGGTGTTCAAGATGTGCATGTACACCGCCATTGCTTACCAAGCCAAGCAGGTGGACAGCTTTATTTTTCTCTTTTGCATATTGAAGAGAATCCACTAGCACTTGTTCTGTAAAGAAGCTACCATTGCGAATGGCAACATTTATTTTCACCAAATCCTGATAAACAACTCTTCCAGCACCTAGATTTAGGTGCCCAACTTCAGAGTTACCCATTTGAGCAGGCGGAAGCCCCACATCTTCACCGGAGGTGATCAATTCTGCTGTAGGGTATGAGGTTATTAGATGATCCATTACTGGAGTGTTTGCTTCGGTAATTGCATTGCCTTGATAAGGTCTACCATTGCCCCATCCATCTAGAATCATTAAACAGGCTTTTTGTTGATTCATTGTAAAATTATTGACTCCCTTTTTTGTGCTAAGTTACAATTTAAATTAGATTTATTTTGTACTATATTTAGCGGTAGTAGTGCAGGCATGAAAGAGCTTGTAATATTTTAATGTAACGGACGGCATCTGCACCTGAGTATGGAGGAAAAGAAAAAATTATTGCATTTTTACTTACCATGTCCGAGAGCGATTTGATCAATAAGGATGAGTTTTAGAATCCTATGATTAGGTCGAATCAACTGGGAATTAAAGCTCAAAAAAATCAAAAAAATCAATTATTTTTATTACATTTTTTGTTTATATTTATTTTCAAATAATTTTTCAATTTTTGTCTGAAGTAATAAATTATAAAATATTTTTTAATTGATTAACATCCAAATCTAAAGTAAATGTAAAGACTTATATTCTTCCTGCTATTTATGGCCACTAATAAAGTTGTTTCTTTTGCTGCTTGTACAGCAGCTGTCTTAACATATAAATGTGCGGCTAATTATGCTTGTGCTTGTCATACAATTTTATGCAAGAAATGCAATCAATACACTTTTAATAGTCTCAATTGTGATTGTGTAAATGCAGGAGGCCAGCGAGTGAGTTCTCCAATTATCTATCAATTATTTGATGAAATTGATTTTAGTGTAAATATAGATTCAAATTCATTATTTGTAATATTGAAGAAGTAGCAATTAAAAGTATTCGAAATTTCATTGGCTGAATTCCGCAAAATTATTGAGTCTGATGCAATTAATATTAATGTTAGCTATGATCATTCAAATAATAAGTTGAACTTAGAAATTGCCGAAGTATTATTGGACTCTCTAGATCCAACAAAAAGTTTCATTTTTCACGTAAAACTTTTTGAAGTCAATTTGCAAAAAAAGGAATTCAAGCAAAATTTTAATTTAAGCTTTGGCAATTGCAAGAAAAGTTATGAAATTTGGACCTCCAATTCTAAGAATGTAAATTTTGAAGTCTATAACTTATTTGGGAAGCTTTTATATTCAATTAATGGTGTCAGTGGAGAAGTCGATTTGGATGGTCTTTCTCTTGGTATCTACATTATAGTTTTTAAAAGTGATACAGAAATTAAGTTGGTGGACAAAGTCGTCATAAACTAAGGAATTGGTATGGTCAGCTAAAAGACTTGAGATGGATCGGATTTGCTTTTTTTGTCAAGTGTTATTCTTATTGACTTCATTGGAAGGTATTTGTCAAAATTTAATACCGAATTCTGGCTTTGAAGAATTAATTACTGTCCCACTCTCAAATGCCTTTGATGCAGCTTATCCATGGAAAGGCCCTTCTGTGGATCTCTATGGTCCAAGGCCAGATTCTGGGTTTCGTTTTGAACCTTTTAAATTAGAAAGTGGCGCTATTGAAGGAGATCATTATATGGGTTTAAATTTATATTCTAATGTAAATA
This sequence comes from Bacteroidota bacterium, assembly GCA_039806065.1. Taxonomy (GTDB): domain Bacteria; phylum Bacteroidota; class Bacteroidia; order AKYH767-A; family 2013-40CM-41-45; genus JBDKJS01. Next base: position 36,926 of record JBDKJS010000094.1, read on the forward strand.
AAGAGTATGCATTGGTTCCATTGACAACTTCACCTAAAAATGGAAATAGGTATTTACTTTCATTTTATTATCAGTTTTTCTCAACAGGAAAAATAAAGAATTTTGAAGGTTCTTTGAAGTTTTTTGACAATAAAAATACCATTGATCTTATTAACCCTGATAATTTGGATTATTCGATAAGATTAACCTTTGATTCACCGAAAAAATCAAAGCGTTGGGAGTTCTTCGAAAAGTCATTTGTTGCAAACGGGGATGAAGTTTTTTTTCAAATTAGTTATGATGGAGTATGTAAAAAAAATAAACTCGCTTATTTTTTTTTCGATAAATTTTCTTTAAAATGCTTAGATTGTGAAAGGGGTCAAACACTGAGTGTGCCTTTGGCTGAGAATACTCCTAGTTATGAACAGACTCTTGTCGAAGATCAGATTTACATGCTTTATTTCAAAACAAATGACTATGTACTATCTAAAGGTCAAGTAGATTCCTTGAATCAAATTGCGAGTCTTCTAAATAATGGCAATTTTAAGGTGTTGATTAGTGGTCATTCTGATAGTTCTGGAAATGAACGTTATAATGTGGAATTGTCTCGCAAGCGAGCTATTGCAGTAAAAAATGAACTGTTAAAAAGTGGCTTAGTTGATTCAAGGGTAGATTGCGAATGGTTTGGGTGCTCAAATCCAATTTTATCTAGTTCAGCAATTCAAGATTGTAGTATGTGTCGAAGAGTAGAAATAAAAATTTTAGGAAAACAGAAGTGAATTAATAACCATAAATTTTAGATTAATTTAGCTTGTCTTATTTTAAACAATTTTCGATTGCTAATAATTGTTACATTTAATAATAGCTAACATGTGCCATTAATTATTAAACGTTGTGTTTCCGCTCGCCAATTTGCTGGCGCCACATGGCATAGTATAGGCCTTTGGACTGAAGCAATTGTTGGTGTGTGCCATGTTCGGCAACACTACCTTTTTCAAGAACAAATATTTCATCGGCATGCATGATGGTGCTCAGTCGGTGAGCTATCATAATGGTGATGTGCTGATGGGTTTGATTAATTTGTTTTACAGTGTCTGTAATGTCTTGTTCGGTGATAGAATCAAGTGAAGAGGTAGCTTCATCTAGGATCAATAATTGTGGTGAACGTAAGAGTGCACGAGCAATTGAAAGGCGTTGTTTTTCTCCTCCACTTAATTTTATTCCACCTTCGCCTATGATGCTTTCTATTCCATTGCCAGCACGTGCCAAAAGGTGTTGGCAGCTGGCATTATTTAGAGCATCAGTTATTTGTTGGTCAGTGGCTTCAGGATTTACAAATCGTAGGTTTTCTTTGATACTGCCGGCAAATAGTTGGGTGTCTTGGGTCACAAAACCAAGGTTGTTTTGTAGATCCTGTATGTTTAAGTCTTGTTGATTTATATTGTTGTATAATATTTTGCCATTTTGCGGTTGATAAAGTCCTACGAGCAATTTTACAAGGGTGCTTTTGCCAGCACCTGATGGTCCTACGAATGCAACTGTTTGCCCTTTGAAGGCTGTAAAACTAATTTGGTGAACGGCATATCCAAAATTTTGCTGGTGTTTGAAGCTAACCTCGCTGAATTCAATGCTGTTTAGGGTGGTGAGCGTTTTTGGGTTTGATGGTTTATAATCAACGGGCATAGCCATTAAGTCTTCAAAATTTTGTAAGGAAGCTTGGGTTTCACGGTATATGGCTATTACGTTGCCCATTTCTTGCAATGGTCCGAATATAAAAAAGCTATAAAACATCAGTGTAAGTAGTTTTCCTGGTGTGATCACATCTTGAAATACGAGATAGTACAGCAAGAATACAAAACAAGTACGCAAAAAATTGACCGTAGTACCTTGAACAAAACTTAAGGAACGAATGTATTTGACTTTGTTTAATTCTAATCCTAAAATTTTATTTGTAGTGCTGTTTAAGCGCTTGATTTCTTGGGGTGCAAGCCCAAGGCTTTTGACAAGTTCAATATTCCGCAGCGATTCTGTGGTGGAGCCAGCAAGATTGGTTGTTTCTCCAAGGATTTTTTTTGACACTATTTTTATTCGCTTGCTCAGTGCTGAACTGACCATGGCCAATGCCGGTACAGTGAGAAGTAGTGCAGGAGCTATTGCCCAATGTAAGGTGAAGGAATACCATGTAACAAATAAAAGTCCTATCAAAGTTTGAAATACGATGCTAATGAAGGCCCCGATAAGTTTTTCACTATCAGTTCTTACTTTGATTAATTTTTGCAGCGTTTCTCCACTACGTTGATCTTCGAATACTTGAAAGGGTAATTGAAGTGCGTGTTTTATGCCATCTGTGTACATGGCTGCTCCAGTTCTTTGAATTACAACGCTTGTAAAATAGTCTTGAAAATTTTTTGCTATACGGCTTACCATGGCTACTCCCATGCTAGCCATCAACAGTAATAATAGAGCTTTAGCAAAAACTGCGAAAGGTTGTTGACGGTAATGGTTTGCATTGAGGCCAAATTCATCCATCATTTTGCCAGCTATAAGTGGATCCATAAGGGAAAAGCATTGGTTGATTGCAGCAAGAAGTAGGGCTAGAAGTACATATTTCTTATGCGCGCCTATGTATTTAAAAAGTAGTTTCATAGTTGGGGAGACTGTTCTGCAGGACGTTTACGGTGAAAAAATATTTCAATTTTTTTGCAATGTACTTAATTTTTAATCACAAAAAAGGCCACCGTATAGGTAGCCTTTTAATAGGATTATAGTAATTTAATTATTGAACAATTACTTTACTTGTGCTGGTTGAAATTTCATTTCCTATAGAAATTAAATAAAGGCCAGAACCATAAGGAGCGATATCTAATTTTTCATTGATCATTACATCAGTTAGTATTGAAGTAGCAACTACTTCGCCAATAGCATTAGTGATGGTAAGTGTCATTGGTTTTTTAGTTTTATTAACCATGTTGATGTTTACTATTCCATTGCTGGGGTTAGGGTAAAGATTAATATTGCTTACTTCAGCTACTGGGCGAGTACTTAACGGAAGTCCTGAATAAACATAAACTCCTCCATCAGTTGTTGATACCTGATCACTGAAGTTACCACACCAGCCAATGGTGTTGTCCACAAAATCAACCGCACCTTGTTGTATACCTTGATCTAATATGATCCAATTAAGGCCATCATCATCGCTGTAAGCGCTACCCGGATTAGCTTGATCAAGGCTAGTGCAAACATAAGTGTTGGTACCTGGTACGTGAGCTATATTTTGTTGGAAATAGCCTGTGGCAGGAGTAACCGATGACCATGTAGCTCCACCATCAACAGTTTTGAAGAGGAAGTAAGTAACTGTGGTGGTACCTTGTGTATAAACAGCCAAACCATTCAATGAATCGCGGAAGGCTACTGTGCCTATGGTGCGTGCGGCAGTGGTTACTGAAGTTACAGCCCAAGTTTGACCAAAGTCAGTTGAGCGGAACATACGCCCTTTGTTAGTACCGAACCAGATATTATTACCTTTTGCAAAATATCGATCTACAATTCCAAATTCACCAGCTGACGGTGCAGGAATATTGGCTTGCGGAGTTCTTGTCCAGTTTACGCCACCATCAGTAGTGGTGTACATTTCATAATAGCCTCCATTAGGATCGCCCATGGCCCATCCATTCAATGGATCATTAAAGTGAACCACATTGGGGAATGAGTTAGCATCAAATATGCTTCCTGCATTGCTTTGTGGCCAGGTTAAGCCACCATCAGTAGTGTGGAATAAGCCTCCACCAGCACCTACTTGATTGTTAAACATAGCCACCCATGCTTCTGTTCCTGATAGTGCGCTGATATTGCTAAACCTAAGAATAGTATCAGAATTAACTGTGCCGGCAGTCCAAAGATTTCCACCATCATTGGTTTTACTGAAATCAATAGAATTGGCACCGCCACCAGAACCGTCATAGCATATTACCCAGCAATTATCTGCATCTACTGCATCAAGATCCGTAACCCCTAGCGAACCAGTAGGTAATCCAAGACTTTGTAAAGTCCATGACTGAGCGCTGCTCAGATTAGTGAATGCAACCAATGCGGCTGCTACAAGTAAATTTTTTTTCATTCTTTATCGATTTTAAAATGTTGAAATGGTTTTGCTACAAAAGTAGCTTTTTTTTGATAACAACCTAATGTGTTTTGTGAAGCGATTGTCATAATAATTGTTAAAAAATATTGGCTAAAAATTGGAAAGATTAAAAAGTTAAGGCACTGTAGTATTTAAATTTGTAGTCATTTTCAATTAAAAAAAACTAAAACAAAAGATGAAAAAATATTATTTGATTTTTATAGTAGGACTTCTTTTTTTCTCAGCCACAGAAATTACCGCGCAGCATACATTAGTTTTAAAAACTGGTGAAAAAATGAATGGCACAGTCAAAACTTACAAAGATGGTGTGGTATATTTAGATTTCAAGGGAAACGAAATGAAGTTTCAAGTAGCTGATGTGAGTGCCATATTATTTGATGGTGCTGTTGATGGGATGGGAGCAAAGGCGGTAGCAGCTGAAATTGGCGAGCGATCAATTACAGCAGGATCATATGTGGTACGATATAAAGTTGCCGATAGGACCATTGTAAAAACTCCGGTAGTGAATAATCTCACCCAAGAACGTGGTACAGTGGTAGTGGATATTTCAGTAGATAAATATGGTCATGTGGTGAAAGCCATACCTGGAGCCAAGGGCAGTACTACTACAAGTGAGTATTTGAAAACCAAAGCCAAGCAAGCAGCAGAGAGTGCAATTTTTGATAACATACCCACCGCTCCATTAGAGCAAAAGGGTTATGTGATAGTGAGTTTTTAGTAATGCATTAGAGGATCTAAAAAATAGTATCTTCGCCATCATAAATTTTTTTGAGAATGACTATAGAACAGATTGCTAACCTTAACGATCGCTTAGATGCCTTAAGGAGGTATCTTTGAAGTGGATGAAAAAACTGCAGCCATTAATGCTGCCACTGAGCTAACCTATGCCGATAATTTTTGGGAGGATCCTAAGGCGGCTGAACAAGTACTCAAAGGTATTAGACAAAATAAAAATTGGACTGAAGCCTTTGCAAAAGCTAAGTTAGCAGTAGAAGATTTAAATACAATATTCGAATTTTATAAAAGTGGAGATGCCGAAGAGGCAGAGGCTGAACAACATCTTAACATAGCCAATCAGGTAATAGAAGATTTGGAGCTCAAGCGAATGTTAGGAGCTGAAGAGGATGTATTAGGAGCGGTACTCACCATTAACAGCGGGGCAGGAGGCACAGAAAGTCAGGATTGGGCAGATATGCTATATCGAATGTATTTGATGTGGGGAGAGAAAAATGGATATAAAGTAACCGAAGTAGATAAAACTTACGGTGATGGCGCTGGAATAAAATCAGCCACACTAGAATTTGAAGGTGATTTTGCATTTGGGTATTTGAAAGCCGAGAGTGGAGTTCATCGCTTGGTAAGAATATCTCCATTTGATAGTAATGCAAAACGGCATACAAGTTTTGCGTCCGTATTTTCTTATCCAGTTATTGATGATAGTATTGAGATAGATATGAAAGAGGGCGATATTGAAATGCAAACTTCGCGCAGTGGAGGTGCTGGTGGGCAAAATGTAAATAAGGTAGAAACCAAAGTTCAATTAACTCATAAACCTTCAGGTATAGTGGTGGTTTGTCAAGTAGAACGTTCACAAGCTGCCAATAGAGAAAGAGCGATGAAGATGCTTCGCTCACAGTTGTATGAATTAGAATTAAGGAAACGGAATGAAGCCAAGGCTGCACAGGAGGCGGGCAAAA
>JBDKJS010000095.1:0-10806 GCA_039806065.1 Bacteroidota bacterium
GCATTTGGGATGAACCATTTTTACAATACTTTAATAGGAGTATTTCTAAATTAAATGTACCATTCTTTGCTACGGTGTTTACCCTTTCTTCTCATCATCCTTATGCTATTCCTGAAAAGTATAAAAACAGCTTCCCCCAAGGCACCATGCCCATTCACCAGAGCATAGGTTATACAGATCATGCACTCAGGCAATATTTCGAATCAGCCAGGAGAAGTACTTATTTCCAAAGTACATTGTTTGTATTGGTTGCTGATCATACTTCATCGGCAGAGAAGGCATTTTATTTAAACCAAGTTGGCAGCTATGCTATTCCCATTATTTATTATGCACCATGCCTCCAATTAAAGGGAACATTTGAATCAACTACACAACAAATAGACATCCTTCCTACTACCTTAGACTTGATCAATTATCCTTATAATTTTAAATCATTTGGTAGAAGCATCTTTGATCCAAAACGAAACAATGCTGCCTACCAATTTTTAAACGGCAATTATCAATTAATTGATGATAGCCTGATATATATTATGCGCGAAGGTATGTTGAAAGAAGCTTACCACTTCGCCATCGATAGTGGATTAAAGCAACCATTACCGCTAAATAAGTTAAATGAAAGGGCGCTGCAGCTAAAAGCCTTTTCTCAGCAGTTTAATAACGATATGATCAATAACACATTAGAAGATACGGTTATTGTTAAAAAGGATTTAATAAAATGAAAAAACACCTAATTGAGGTGACCGCTCCATACCCTATTTTTACTAATAAATACTAACAACAATGCAACCAAAATCGAATGAAGAGTTAAAAAAAATAGCATCACAAGTAAGGCGAGATATTATAAGGCAAGTAGCGGATGCAGCATCAGGGCATCCTGGAGGTTCATTGGGTTGTGCTGATTTACTCACAGCCTTATATTTCAAGGTAATGAACCGCAAGCAAGGATTTGACATGCATGGTAAGGATGAAGATTTATTTTTCCTTAGTAATGGACACATCTCCCCTTTATTTTATAGCATTTTAGCACGTGCTGGATATTTTCCGGTAAGTGAACTTGCCACTTTTAGAAAACTCAACTCCAGATTACAGGGCCATCCTACTACACACGAAGGGCTACCAGGTGTGCGTATGGCAAGTGGTTCATTAGGTCAAGGATTAAGTGTAGCCTTAGGTGCAGCGACAAGTAAAAAATTAAACAATGATACAAATTTAGTATTTTGTTTGTGCGGTGATGGAGAAATGCAAGAGGGTCAAATATGGGAAGCCATCATGTATGGGGCGGCTAAAAAAGTTGACAATCTCATATTAATAATTGATTTTAATGGCCAACAAATAGATGGTAGCATAGCACAGGTTTTAAACTACGGATCACTAACACCAAAATTAGTAAGTTTTGGATGGGAATGCATGGAGATGGACGGACATGATATGGATGCAATAGTGAACACTTTAGAGGCTGCCAAAAAAAAATCTGGAAATGGAAAACCCATTGCCCTAGTAATGGCTACAGAGATGGGTAAAGGTGTTGATTTTATGATGGGTTCGCATAAGTGGCATGGAGTTGCCCCTAATGCCGAACAAAGAGAAAAGGCATTAAGTCAATTAGTTGAAACGCTCGGTGATTATTAATTAGCAGATCGTTTGAAAATTAAAAAAATCATATTCCTCCTTTTGGCACTCTTTTGCTGTAAAGCAACAGAGGCACAACAGCGCAGTCAAGTAGAAGGTCCTCAACAACTCACAAGAATACTATTTCTGTTTGATGCATCGCAGAGTATGTATGGGAAATGGCAAAGCGCCTCAAAAATGGATGTTGCCAAAAAACTATTGAATCAACTTTTAGATTCACTTCGTTATACGCCTAATATAGAAATTGCACTTCGCGTATATGGTCATCAAAAGCGATTCCCCCCTCAAGACTGTGATGATACCAAGCTAGAAGTAGGATTTAACAAGGGCAATGTGCCCCAAATAAAATCGGTAATTCAAAACCTAAAACCTAGTGGAACCACTCCAATAGCACGTTCATTACAAGCATGTGCAGATGATTTTCCAAATAATTTTGCGCGAAATATCATTATCCTTATCACTGATGGTGTAGAAGAATGCAATGGAGATCCATGCGCTATTTCGCTCGCACTTCAAAAGAAAGGTGTTTTTTTAAAACCATTTGTAATAGGGATGGGATTAGATGAGAGCTTTAAAAAAACATTTGAATGTGTGGGCAATTATTTTGATGCTTATGATGAAACTCAATTTTCATTAGCATTAAATGTAGTGATCAGCCAAGCATTGAATCAAACAACGATGCAAGTAAACCTTCTTGATTTACAGCATGAACCTACTGAAACAAATGTAAACATGACTTTTACAGATCACCAAAGTGGTGTTATCAAATACAATTATATTCATACGCTCAATGGAAAAGGGAATCCTGATACTCTTACCATAGATCCCTTGGGTACCTATGATTTGATAGTTCACACCATACCTCAGGTACGTATGGATAGCATTACCCTTACGCCTGGAAAGCATACCATAATAGGGCTTGATGCTCCTCAAGGATATTTGAATCTTAAATTTGCTGGAATGGGTGATTATAAAAAACTACCAGCCATTATCCGAAAGCATGAAGAAAATCAAACTCTTCATGTGCAATCCTTTAATACCACAGAAAAATATCTTGTGGGAAAATATGATTTGGAAATACTCACACTACCACGCATCTATCATCAAAAAGTAGACATCAGCCAAAGTAAAACTACCACCCTTCAAATTCCACAACCGGGGCTAGTTACCTTTATTAAAACCAATATGGGTTATGGATCACTTTATGTTGAAGATGCAAAAGGACTAACTTGGATTTACAATCTAGACAACGAACAATTTAAAGAAAACATAGTGATGCAGCCTGGCACTTATGCCATAGTATTCCGCCCTAAGAACAGCAGGGAATCTATTTACACTGTCAAAAAATCATTTACCGTAAAACAAGGCGAATCAATAGTTATAAATTTAAATTAGTAATTAATTATTTCAATAATTCGACAAAACACAAATTGGCAATATGAAACACTACCCTATACTAGATAAAAAAGATACTAGAAGTGGATTTGGAGCTGGACTATTAGAATTAGGTCATGAGCAACCAAATGTGGTGGCACTCTGTGCCGACCTTACAGGTTCCTTAAAAATGGATGCATTTGAAAAGGCATTTCCCAACCGTTTTTTTCAGGTAGGAATAGCAGAGGCCAACATGATGGGAATAGCAGCTGGCATGACCATAGGAGGTAAAATACCCTTTACAGGTACTTTTGCCAACTTTAGTACCGGTAGGGTTTATGACCAAATAAGACAAAGCATTGCCTATGCACATAAAAATGTAAAAATATGTGCAAGCCATGCAGGCCTAACGCTAGGTGAAGATGGAGCCACGCATCAAATATTAGAAGACATCGGGATGATGCGCATGCTACCGGGCATGACGGTTATTAATCCATGTGATTATAATCAAACCAAGGCAGCTACAAAAGCCATAGCCTTGCATTATGGCCCAGTTTACTTACGATTCGGCCGACCAGTTGTTCCCAACTTCACGGCACCAGACCAACCTTTTGAAATAGGAAAGGCACTCTTGCTCAATGAAGGCAGTGATGTAACCATCATTGCTACTGGGCACTTGGTATGGCCTGCACTAGAAGCGGGAATAATCTTATCGCAACAAGGTATCCAAGCTGAAATTATAAACATACATACCATTAAACCTTTAGACGGAGCCGCAGTCTTACGTTCAGTAGCAAAAACCGGCTGTGTGGTAACTGCTGAAGAACATCAAATAAATGGAGGATTGGGTGATGCAATAGCTAACCTATTGGCCACTAACCTGCCTTCACCTATGGAAATGATCGGTGTAAAGGATAGTTTTGGAGAAAGCGGCACGCCCGAGCAGCTGATGACCAAATTTGGTCTTGATGCACCAAACATAGTTGCTGCTACTTTGAAAGTGATGCATCGAGCAGCTAAAAAATTGACAACAACTTAAATGATTGAAACCACCAATGAAGTAAAACATAGCCTTGAGGATAAGCAGTTAATAGCGGATCTTAAAAATGAAACCACAAAAAATAAGGCATTTGAAACATTGGTAGTTCGCTATCAACAGCGACTTTATTGGCATATTAGAAAAATGGTTTTGGATCATGAAGATGCCAACGACCTGTTGCAAAATGTATTTTTAAAAGTATGGCGCAACATTGAAAATTTTAGAGAAGATGCACAACTCTTTACTTGGCTTTATAGAATCGCTACCAATGAATGCATTACCTTTTTACAACAGAAAAAGAAGCGCAATAATATAAGTATTGATGCTGACGATACGATATTAGAACCTATCATAACAGAAGGCCCCCTATTTACTGGCGACCAAATTCAGAAAAAACTTCAATTGGCCTTGCTTACCCTGCCCACCAAACAACGAACCGTATTTAACATGAAGTATTTTGATGAAATGAAATATGAAGAAATAGCCGCTGTACTTCAAGTAACCGTAGGAGCCTTGAAAGCTAGCTACCATCATGCAGTAAAAAAAATTGAACATTACTTCAATACACATTAAACCATTGATCAATTAAAATATCCAATTATTAAATGACACGCCCCTCACCACAAGATTCTGACTTTGAACAACAACTTAGTAAGCAGCTCAACAGCACTGCTGCCTTTGGTGTTCCAGAGGGGTACTTCGAAAATTTAACCCAAGAAATTGAAAATCAAATTATACTTGAAAAATTGCAAGTTACCAAGCAGCTTCCCTATCAGGTGCCTTCAGGATATTGGGAACAAGCCAGACTCCGTACTATTAAAAAAATAGTTACCCGCCAATCTCCAATAGTGGTGATGTTGCAAGCGAAAAGCACCTGGTATATTTCTATGGCTGCAGCTGCTTGCTTTGCTTTGCTCATGTACTTTAATATAAACACTCCATTGCCTACCAGCATTAATGCCACCAGCCATCAAGAGGTTGACATTACTGTTGAAAACACTTACTTGTTTGCCATAAATGAAGAAGATTTAATAGACCTATTAGCCACTAGTTTAAATTCAGATACTACCAATCAAATAGAAGAAGCCTTATTAAATGAAAACATATCTACAAATGAAATTGAATATGAATTATAGTCAAGTTCTAGCCTTCACCTTACTATTATTAGTGGGCCTTTCAACAATGGCACAACCTCCGGGTCGTGGCTTTGACGATAAGGGGCCCGGGCGCGAAAAAATTGAAAGCATGAAAATTGGATTTATATCAGCTGAAGTGGGACTTAGCCCTGAAGAAGCCAAAGTATTTTGGCCAGTTTATAACAAATACCAAGAAGAATTAGAAACCGTTCGTAAGAGCAGAAAACAAATGATGGTGAAAGCATTCAGTGATTTTGAAGGGATGGGTGATAAAGAGATTGAAACCATGATTTATAATGATTTGGCAGCACGCCAAAATGAAATTGACATTGCTAAAAAATACCATCCTGAGTTCAAAAAAATACTCACCATTAAAAAAGTGGCCTTGCTATATAAAGCTGAAGAAGACTGGAAACGAAGATTGCTTAAACTTCTTCAAGAACGAAGGCCTCATGGCGGAAAGGTTGAATAAAAAAAGGCTACGCTAACAGCGTGGCCTTTTTTACAGAAAACAAATATATTTATTCTGTTTCTTCAGCAGAATGGCCCACTATGTCAAGCATGCCATAGCCTTGCAAGGTAAATTTACCTAGACCCTGCTGCCACACAAATTTATGCACTTCAGGGTGAGCATGCATGGTAAAAGGTAACAAATAACCCAAAATGGATAGATTGTCATTATTCTTGTATAAGCGTGCAAATTTCTTTTGATTACTAATTATTTTTTGAATGTAATCAGCATCGGGGGCAATTTCGAACTCAGCAAATTGGTTTAATTGCTCTTCACCATATCCATGTTTTTCCATCTTATCAATCACTACATCATAAAGCATGTCACTAAATTCAGTGGTGGTAGGGTTAATCGGATCTGGCACATCATTACCAGCTTCGATGGGATTGTCTGGAATAACTGGTGAGATACAAACATATTTCATCAATGTTTTAAAATCTGGATCGGGAATGGTATATTGCGACTTGGGTACTAGAGTGAGTTTAGCAAAACTTACCAATCGCCTCTCGAAAATTTTATCAACGAGGGTTTTTAAAAATAACTCATTAGCACTTGACAATACCAATGATACTTTAGATGACAAAAACCTTATTTGTCCATTTTGTATTTTACTTGTACCTTTAAGGGAAGAAAAATTGTACGACTGATCAGGAATTGATATCTCTCGGGCTACTTCATCTATAAACGCAGATACTATTTTTTGATGATGAAGGGGAACAGTGCCATTACTTCCATGTACCTTTAGAAAGGAAATTTTAATTCTCATAAAAGAATGTTTAAGAACTACAAATCTAATATAGTTTCTATTACAAAAACCTATCTCTTCAAATATCTTATCATATAATTTTTCAAACAAATTCTATTACATTTGAAATTAAACAAACCAATAAAGCCATCATCCTATGAAGTTTTTGCTCCCCTATTTAAAAACAATGCTTTGTTTAACTTTTTTTACTTTTTATCTTATCAAACCTATAACAACAATTGCACAGTGCCAAATTGATAGTACTCAAACCCAAGTAGGTCTATATCCTGATACGCTTCCTAATGGACAAGTAAATGCGCTATATTCCAGTGATGTAACTTTTATTATGCAGCTTGATACCCTAGGCCTCACTATTAATAATTATCAGATAGCTGGTGTTGCAGGATTGCCCATTGGGCTCAATTGGATTTGCAGTAACAATGCCAATGGCTGCAACTACAATCCCGCAGTAAATCAGTATGGATGTGTCAATATTTACGGCACCCCCTTAGTAGCTGGAAGCTATCAAGTAACTGTAGCTGTTATTGCATCCATTCAAGTGGTAGGCAATCAAACGGTGAGCTTTGATGTGCCCATTACCATTCTTCCTTTTCAAAGTAACAATGCAGGCTTCGTCATGATTAATGCAGTGGGATGTGCACCATTGGCAGTACAGTTTTCAAACCTCATTCCGGGTCAGCAAGCTTATCATTGGGACTTTGGCAACGGTATTCAAAGCACCTTAGAAAATCCACTCCCTATCGTTTACGATAGTGCGGGAACATACCTAGTAACCCAAGTGGTAACACCTTTAGACACCCCACAATATTTTTTAACCAATGTTACTATCAATAGCATCCCTAATAATTATGGCGGGGCACTCGATGACCCTGACCTGTACTTCATTATTGACAACGGACTTGGAAATACCGTTTATGATTCGCGCCCGGCACGCAATGGTGCCTTTCCACCTCAAAGTTTTGCCATACCCAATCTACCACTCGATTCACAAAATTACACCTTGCACCTATGGGATGAAGATGGAGGACTTTTTGGTGCCGATGACGACCTTGGTCTAATAAGTTTTTATGGCCATGGCCCCAGCGGTAATGCCACTGCTACCGTTAATGGAGCGAGCGGCACACTTAATTTAGATTATAATATATTTAAAACACCAGCTAATACCATAATTACCACCGATACCATTGTGGTAAATCCATTACCCCTCCCACCTGCAATAACAGCTAGTAGCAATACTACCTTCTGCAATGGCGACAGTGTAACATTATCCATCAACACTGGCTTGTCAAATCAATGGTATGATCTCAATGGCCCATTGCTCAATGATACTGCAGCCGTTATCACCATTTTCACCAGCGGCTCTTATTTCTCCACCTTATACACTCCACAAGGATGCGAAGCCATCAGCGATACCATAATCGTAAATGTGAATGCCCTCCCTCCAGTGCCCACTATTTTTATAAATGGCAACGAACTCCAATGCCCACTAGGAGGCTATACTTATCAATGGACCCTCAATACAATGCCCATTGCAGGTGCCACCAACCAAAATTATTTTCCTACCATGAGCGGCACCTACACCGTTCAAATATCAGATGCCAACAATTGTGCTAACCAAAGTCAAGGGCTCTTTTTTACCCCTACAGCCATTGCCCTACCAGCCACCTCCCTACCGTTTTCAGTATTTCCTAATCCAAGTAATGGATGGCTTTACATAACATGCGATCTCCCTCCACCACTACTTGTAAGCAACCTTCTAGGAAATCAGATAAAAGTGAGTTTAGAACCCATCGGTAAAAATTTATTTTCAATGAATCTACACCATTTGCCAAATGGCGTTTACACCCTCACCAATACCACCACTCTTCAATTTCAAAAAATCATCGTCATTCATTAATTACTTTCGCTTCGCTATTTTATTATTGGAAATCAACCGCTGTTGAGAACATCTAAATCTATCCATCCCAGCCACTCTATTTAGTGCATGTTTGGTTTTTTGACCATCGGTGCGTTTGCGCCAAAGTTTAAAGCTAGATGGTTTTAAGTGTGTGCGCATTAATTTAATCACCTCACCATTGGTCAATCCAAATTGCAGTTTTATGGCTTCAAAAGGAGTGCGGTCTTCCCATGCCATTTCTATAATTCTATTCACATCCATGCATAGCTAACAGTAAAATAACCTACAATGTTATGGTTTTACTCCACCCTTACCCAATGGCGAAGCATAAATACTGTACCCACTAACCCATACAAGTCAATACAATTGCAAGTTTTTTTTTAATATTGAAGCACCAAAAACAAACCCCTATGGCTCTTATTGAATGTGTGCCCAACTTTAGTGAAGGCAACGATCTAAATAAAATAAAACAAATAACCGATGCAATGGAAACCGTCATCGGCATAAAGGTGTTAAACGTGGACCCCGGAAAAGCCACCAACCGCACCGTAGTAACCCTAGTGGGGGCACCAGAAGCAGTAGTAGAGGCAGCCTTCAGAGCCATTCAAACTGCTGCCAACATCATAGACATGCGTACCCATCAAGGCGCACACCCCCGCATGGGTGCCACAGATGTGTGTCCACTCATTCCCATCAGTGGCATTAGCATGGAGGAAACTGCCCGCTATGCAGTGCAACTGGCAGCACGTGTGGGCAAGGAACTAGACATTCCAGTATACTTATACGAAGCCGCACAGCCTAACAAACTTCGAAGCAATCTTAGCATCATTAGAGAAGGCGAATATGAAGGCTTTGCTAAAAAAATAAAACTACCTGAATGGCAGCCAGACTATGGGCCATCCACTTTCCATGCCAAAGCTGGTGCCACCGTAATTGGAGCCCGCGATTTTTTGATTGCCTACAATGTAAACCTCAACACCAAAAGTGTAAAGCGCGCCAATAGTGTAGCTTTTGATGTGCGCGAAGCAGGCCGTAAAATAAAACTCCCCGATGGTACAGAAACCACTCAACCGGGCCTATGCAAATCAGTAAAAGGAATCGGTTGGTTCATTGATGAATACGGAATGGCCCAGGTAAGCATGAACCTTACCGATATGAACACCACACCACTCCACCTGGCATTTGATGCCTGCGTTAATAGCGCTCATGCTCGTGGGCTTAGAGTAACCGGATCAGAATTGATAGGATTAGTACCACTCAAAGCCATGACCGATGCAGGCAAATATTTTTTAAAAAAACAACAACGCAGCACTGGCGTATCAGATCAGGAACTCATAGCCATAGCCGTACACAGTATGGGCCTCAATGAACTAAGTAATTTCAATCCCCACGAGCGCATCATTGAATATTTGTTATACAACAATACAAGTAAAAAATTAATTAACCATTCGCTACAATCCTTTGCCAATGAGACCGCCAGTGAAAGCCCAGCCCCCGGTGGAGGCAGCATCAGTGCATACCTTGGAACCCTTGCGGCCTCATTAGGCACCATGGTAGCCAATCTATCGGCAGCTAAAAAAGGTTGGGAAGCAGACCATTCCTACTTTAGCCTTTGGGCCGAACAAGGCCAGCAACTCAAAGATCAACTTTTGCACTTAGTAGATGAAGATACAGCATCCTTTAACAAAATAATGGAGGCCATGGCCCTACCCAAACAAACCGACACCGATAAGCAAACCCGCACAGCAGCCATCCAAGAGGCCACACTTTATGCCATAGAAGTACCCTACCAAACCATGCTCACCACCTTTGCCAGTTACCCACTCATAGCAGCCATGATCGATAAAGGCAACCCAAACTCCATTACCGATGCAGCAGTAGCAGCCCTATGCGCCAGAGCAGCCATACATGGCGCATGGCTCAATGTAGGCATCAATGCCATCAGCCTGCCGCACCACCCAAAGGTAAATGAAATACTTGCCCATGGAGCCCAACTCCTTGCACAAAGCAATGCTGAAGAACAACGCCTGCTCACCATTGTAGCCCAAAAAATGCAAACCAACCGCTAGCACCCCACCATTGCCCTGCAGCATTATTAATTAGCATTAAACATTTGTACCAATAACTAAATGTGCCTCCAGGTCATCCCTATTTTTTGGCGCCCTATCCCGCTATCGGCCGTAGTGCTGCCCTGCGGTCAGCAGCTACCTGCCTCTATCGGGGGCGTGGCAGCAGTGCGGGCCACCATACTTTATACTCCGTATGTTTCAATAAAATGATACCATACAACTACACATACCCACCTCACCATACGAAGCTGCGCGCGCAAGCCCCGACAAAATGCGGAGCCGCTTTAGCGGAAAAATTATTTTTAGTCCAAGCGAACCGTTCTTCGCTTGGCGATTTGCGAAGCAAAAAAAATAATTTTGGCGGGCAAGCCATCATTTTGTCTAG
>JBDKJS010000096.1:0-3423 GCA_039806065.1 Bacteroidota bacterium
CTTCAACATATGGCCTAATTGATTGACTGTAATCCCCGGATGAAGTTTTATCAACATTACTTCGGCTCCTAGCTTGGGGTAAAACTTAGGACCCTTTGTTGCGCTTTTCCTTACTCGATCATAGTGGTACACAATGCTTACACCCACATCAGCTAGTGAGGCATAGTTTAAGCTTTGAAATGCATCGTAGTCTGATGCGGAAAACTTCTCGGTTCTGTTACCTCTAAATAATTTGTTGCTAAAAAATATACTCACCTCAGGGATGGCCCTGGTATGGCATGCTATTTCTATTGAAGTAACTAAATTCCTTCTTGCATCATTCCTTATCTCACCCAGGGGGATTTGACTGCCTGTTATAATTATAGGTTTCGTTAAATCTTGAATCATAAAACTCAATGCGCTTGCTGTGTATGCCATGGTATCAGTACCATGAAGTATTACAAAGCCATCAAATTTTTTATAGTTATCCTTAACAATGTTACAGAGCATGGTCCAAAACTGAGGCTCCACCTGGCTGCTGTCAATAGGATTTGGGATGGTATGAAAACTAATCTTGCACGCTATTTTTTTTAATTCTGGAGCAAAATCCACTACCGTACTTATATCTAGTGGCTTGAGTGCGCCTGACTCTTGATCGTGAATCATCCCAATGGTGCCCCCAGTGTAAATAAGTAAAATTTGTTTCATCGCTTCCTTTTAGATTGAATGGTTAAATATTGCTGGTTTAATAATTTTTAATTTAGCTAAAAAATAAGTGAACGAAACTCCTATTACCCCAATACCATATTTCACACTCCTTGAAAAATTGATACTTGAAGCCTCTTCAAAATACTTTGTTGGACAGGTTACTTCGGCAATTTCTAATCCGGCATAACACAATTGCGCGGCCATTTGATTGTCAAATATAAAGTCATCAGAGTTTTGTTCAATGGCTATCTTCTTAAACACATCGCTACTAAATGCTCGATAACCAGTATGATACTCAGATAACTTTTGCCCCATCAGGACATTTTGAATAAAGGTGAGCGCTCTGTTAGCAATATACTTATAAAATGGCATACCTCCCTTAAGAGCCCCCTTGCCTAATATTCGCGATCCAAAAACTACTGGATACAATTCATTAGCAATGATACTACTCATGCTTTCAATAAGCAATGGTGTGTATTGATAATCTGGGTGGAGCATAATGATAATATCAGCATTGAGTGCCAGTGCCCTTTGATAGCACGTTTTTTGATTTCCTCCATATCCCTTATTTTTTTCATGTTTAATTACATGGTGAATACCCAATGTAGTTGCCAATACTGCTGTCTGATCAGTACTAGCATCATCTACCAGCACTATTTCATCTACCAAAGGTCTTGGAATTTCCCTAAGTGTTTTTTCAAGCGTAGCAGATGCATTATAAGCAGGCATCACTACAACTACTTTTTTATTTTTAATCATATAGCCAATGGTATATCAGGGGTAATTGATGTATTATTATATTTATGTTAAATTAAATAGCGCTTTGGCATTGGCTGTGGTAATAGAACACACTTCACTAACGGTCAAAGATTTAACCGCAGCCACTCTTTTAGCTATTTCCCTAATAAAGCCCGGCTCGTTGCGTTTACCACGGTGGGGAACGGGTGCCAAATAAGGAGCATCTGTTTCTAAAACAAAGTGTTCCATAGGTATGGCATTTATAACTTGATCTAGGCCACCGTTCTTAAAAGTTACCACTCCCCCTATTCCTAGTTTAAACCCAAATGCTATTGCGCGTTGCGCTTGTTCAACAGTACCTGTAAAACAGTGAAATACTCCACGGGGATGTTGCCCTCCCATTCCTTCAAGCAGTTGGTATATTTCTTCAAACGACTCGCGGCTATGGATCACTATAGGTATTTTTTTTGCTACAGCCCATCTACACTGTATGAGAAATGCCTCTTCCTGTTGCTTAGCAAATGCCTTTTCCCAATATAAATCGATTCCTATTTCACCGATGGCTATGTAATGTCGTTGATTTAACCACGACTCCACAATGTCAAGCTGTTGTTTATAATTCTCTTTGACATAACACGGATGCAAACCCATCATGGCCATGCAATGCCCACTGTATTTTGCCTCCAAGGCATGCATTGGAGCTATACTTTCAATGTCAATATTTGGCATTAACAAAAATCCTATGTCTTGACGGATGGCATTCGTGATGAGTACATCCCTATCGTTATTAAATTCATCAGCATATAGGTGGATATGCGTGTCTATTATCATAATTTGTATTTAATTTGCGCTTGACAGTTGCTGCAAAAATAAAATAATAATATTGATACGGGTTTTAATATTGAGATTTTCATCTATAGGAGATATTGTGCTTACAACGCCTGTAATAAGAGCGCTTAAACTTCAAATACCTAATAGTGAAATACATTATGCCACCAAGCGCCAGTTTTCTGCTGCATTGAATAATAACCCATATATAGATCACCTGCATTTATTGGACCAAGACAATGGTACACTTGTACAATCTTTAAAAAATTATCATTTTGATTATATTATTGATCTCCACCACAATCTTAGAACTTGGAGCATCGGCTTGCAATTGAAGGGTAAACGATTTACATTTCGAAAACTCAATTTTTTAAAATGGCTGCTTGTTCATTTTAAAATAAATTTTTTGCCTAAGATTCATGTGGTGGAAAGATATTTTGAAGCAGTGTCTTCACTAAATGTGGTATATGATCAGCAAGGCTTGGATTTTTTTACCTCCACAGAAGATCAAGTTGAGGTGAAAAAAAATTTAGGGGATATCACTCCTGGTTATATTGCTCTAGCAGTAGGAGCTCAGCATTTTACAAAACAAATTCCTACACCAAAAATAATACGTCTTATTGCTGATCATCCTCACCAAAAGTTTATTTTACTTGGCGGGAAAAATGATGCAAATAAGGCATTTGCAATAGAACAAGCATCGCCATCAAATGTGGTGAATGCCGTAAACAAGCTCAGCCTTGGCGCTTCTGCCGTGGTGATTAAGAATTCATCATTACTGATCGCACCTGATTCTGGTCTTATGCACATTGCTGCTGCTTTACAAAAAAAAACTATTTTGGTGTGGGGCAATACCATACCTGATTTTGGAATGGGTTCGTTTGACAATAAAGCAGGGGTTATCAACTTGGAAGTGGATCAATTGGCTTGCAGGCCCTGTAGTAAGCTTGGGCATAACACCTGCCCTAAAAAACACTTTAACTGTATGAATCTTCAAGAAATTAATTTGAGTAAATTTGATTAAGGATGGTATTTAGTAGTATTGTTTTCCTAGTATATTTTTTACCCGTTTTTTTTACTGTCTATTATTTAGTAAATAATAGAATTAAAAATATGGTTCTCCTAATTGGCAGCATCTTCTTTTACAGCTGGGGTGCACCAAAATTTATA
>JBDKJS010000097.1:0-17362 GCA_039806065.1 Bacteroidota bacterium
GTAGCATCAGTAAGGAGGTATGGGTAAGCCTGATCAATGCCACAGGCCAATTGGTAAACAGGCAAAGGGTATTGTTTCAAAATGGGCATGCACGCTTGTCAATAAAAGACCTAAGCCCCGGGTTGTATTTGATACAGGTTGGTCAAAAGTCGCAGCGGGTGATGGTCATGGCCAGTCAATAAGAGCCAGAAGCCATAAGGGCTTCAATTATATTTGGCTGATAGCACCAAGGCAGCTAAGCATGCATCGGGCTTTTGGTGGAAAGGGTTAATCGGAGTAGTGCTTAATCTCCTCTCTGGGTGAGCATTTTAAGGTAACTAATTTCTTTTGGGGTAAGCAACCGCCATGCACCTCTAGGTAAATCTTTCTTACTTAGACCTGCAAAATAGGTTCTATCCAATTTTTTAACTTCATACCCGAGATGCTCAAATATTCTCCGTACTATTCTATTTCTTCCGCTGTGTAGTTCCACACCTATTTCATGTTTATCAGCACCATCACCCACAAAAGATATGTCATCTACTTTGATGTCGCCATCATCGAGGGTAAGGCCTTCCGAAATTTGGCGGAGGTGGTTTGGTTTTAAATTTTTATCAAGGCTAACGTGGTATATCTTTTTTGTTTCAAACTTTGGGTGGGTTAATTTGTCAGCAAGTTCACCATCGTTGGTAAAAAGCAACAATCCAGTGGTGTTTCTATCAAGCCTTCCCACTGGATAAACTCGTTCTTTACAGGCACCTTTGATAAGTCCCATCACCGTTTTTCTGTTTTCAGGATCGTTAGAAGTGGTGATCACATCTTTTGGTTTATTGAGCAATACATACACCAGTTTTTCATTACGGAGCGTCTCTCCTCCATAATTTACCGCATCGCCATTTTTTATTTTATAGCCTAGGGTGGTTATTACTTCGCCATTCACGCTTATAACACCAGCTTTTATCATTTCATCAGCTTCCCTTCTAGAGCATATGCCTGCATTGGCTATGTATTTGTTTAATCTAATGCCATCATTGTCAAATGCAGCATCGAAGTCATTGTTTTTTTTAGATTTGTTATCCCCATAAAATTGTTGTCCCTCTTCTTTACGATTCCATTTTGGTTTATGGTCAAAAGATCTGTTTGCACTCTTGGCTCCATAAGGTTTTCTGCTATCACCTGATGAAGACCTAGCATTTGTTCTCTCATATCTGTTATCAGAATTGGTGTTTTCGCTGCGGCTACGGCTGTAGGGTTTGCGTTCGTTGCTGAAGCCTTCACCCCGTCTGTTGTAACTGCTGCTGCGTGGTTTGCTATCGCTATTGTAATCTTTTCTTTGGTAGCCTTTATCGTCACTTGATTCATCACTGCGGCTACGGCCGTAGGGTTTGCGTTCGCTGCTGAAGCCTTCACCCCGCCTGCTGTAACTGCTGCTGCGCGGTTTGCTATCGCTATTGTAATCTTTTCTTTGGTAGCCTTTCTCGTCACCTGATTCATCACTGCGGCTGCGGCCGTAGGGTTTGCGGTCGCTGCTAAAGCCTTCACTCCGCCTGCTGTAACTGCTGCTGCGCGGTTTGCTATCGCTATTGTAATCTTTTCTTTGGTAGCCTTTATCGTCACCTGATTCATCACTGCGGCTGCGGGAGTAAGGTTTGCGGTCGCTGCTAAAGCCATCATCGCCAGACTTAAAGTTTCTAGATCGAGGTTTTGAGTCGCGATCAAAGCGGGGTCTTTCATCATTCCTTGCGGCATATCTGTAAGAATTTCCGCCATCGAGGTCACGAGGTTTTCGGCCACCTGTAAATCTAGGTTGACCCTCAGCACCTGCTCCACGGTTATGGCTAAATTGGCTACTTGTGCTCCGTCTTGGCGGTCGATCATCAGCATCACTTCGGTAGGATCTTGGACTTTTTTCTGAATCGGCACTAAATTTTCGCTTAGTAGTAGTGGTGCGAGGCCTACCAGAACCTGATTTTTTTGGTGAAAATGGCATTAATATTTTAATTTTTGTATAATATTCTGCAAAGATACGGCTTAATTCCCCTCCATAAAAATTTAAATGCTTGGAAAGAATGCTCCTTCAATATGGTCAATACTGGTAACCGCCTTATTATGAACAATACTAACAATATCAAACCGTGCATTTAAGTCAATATTTTGTTCTTTCATGTAGGCATCAGCAGCTTTAATAATTTGTTTCTGTTTGGCCAAGCTCACCATTTGCGAAGGGTCGTTTAAAAATTCGCTATTTCGGGTTTTAACCTCTACAATTATTATTTTTTGTTCAAAACGGGCAATAATATCTACTTCCGCCTTTGCAAAGGAATAATTACGGGCCATTATTTCGTAGCCCAATTTGAGAAGGTGTTTACAAGCCAATTCTTCACCAAGCTTGCCTAATTCGCTTTGTTCACTCATTTTACTTCAAAATGAAGGGTAATTTTTTGGCCCACATGTAACTTTGCCCTCCTACCTAATAGCAAGGGGTAATTATGCGGTAGATGGCCAGCAGGAAAACCGAAGGCAACAGGGAAATGATAATTTTTCACTATGTTGTGAATAATGGTTTCAGCATCTTGACCAAAAGGAATTTCATTGTCGCGCATATCAGTCATACCACCAATGATCAGTCCTTTCAAGTGCTCAAATTTTCCGGCACGTTTTAGTGCCTGCATCATGCGATCTATGTGGTAGCGATATTCATCCAAGTCTTCTAGGAACAGAATTTTACCTGAAGTATCTAAATCACTGGCACTTCCTAAAAGGGAGTAGATGATAGAAAGGTTGCCGCCCACTAGCTCGCCTTCTCCTTTGCCTTTTATATTGAACTGACTCAAGGCCGCAGGTTTGGTTTCGTAAGCATAGTTGAGCGGTTTGCCAGCCAATGTTTGTTTAAAGACATGGATAATGGATTCAGGTGTTTTCAATAACTGTAAACACATAGGAGCATGTATGCTTTCTGCAATTTGGAGTTTGTTCAAGTGGGAATGAATAACTGTAATATCACTAAATCCGACAAGCCATTTAGGTGATTTGATAAATTTCTTCCAGTCTATCTGATCAATAATTCGAACGGTGCCATAGCCTCCTCTGGCAAAAACAATTGCTTTTATTTTTTTATCATCAAGGGCTTTTTGAAATGCTGCAGCACGCAACACATCATTGCCCGCTAATTGATGATCTTCAGAAAAGAGCTCTTTGGCAATCTTTACTTTGTAACCCCACGATTCAATCAAATTTTTTACAGGAGCAATTTCATTTTTTGAAACCTTACGAGCAGTGGCTACAATAGCAATAGTATCACCTGGTACTAAATAAGGGGGCGTAATTTTTTTTGACAACATAATGCTTGACAAATATAAGTGCTATTAATAGTAGAATAGTATCTTTGCCCATAGAAATTATGAAACCGTCCAAACACCTGATTACGGCCGCACTTCCCTATGCAAATGGCCCTGTACACATAGGTCACTTAGCAGGAGCTTATCTTCCAGCTGATATCTATGTGCGCTTTTTGAGGCTTAAGGGAGAACATGTAAAGTTTATCTGTGGATCTGATGAGCATGGAGTGCCCATAACGTTAAGAGCGCGTAAGGAGCACACCACGCCCCAAGCAATCGTAGATAAATACCATTCAGTAATTAAAAAAAGTTTTGAAGATTTTGGCATCAGCTTTGATATTTATCACCGTACTAGTGATGCAGTGCATCATGAAACGGCACAAGATTTTTTTAAAACCTTGTATGCAAAAAATGTTTTCATCGAAGAGGTAAGTGAACAATATTTTGATGAAGCTACCGGCATGTTTCTAGCCGATAGATATATTACAGGCACATGTCCAAATTGTAGCAATACTAATGCCTATGGCGATCAATGTGAGAAATGCGGGAAAAGTTTATCGCCTCGTGATTTAATCAACCCCCATTCTCAGTTGAGTGGTCAACCACCTGTGTTACGACAAACAAAACATTGGTATTTGCCGCTCGATACCATGCAGGCATCATGGTTGCAAGCTTGGATAGAAGGCAAGCGAGATATATGGAAGTCGAATGTATATGGCCAATGTAAATCATGGATTGATCAAGGTTTGCAACCACGCGCTGTTACGCGCGATTTGGATTGGGGAGTAAAAGTGCCATTGCCAAACAGTGAAGGCAAAGTGCTATACGTTTGGTTTGATGCTCCTATAGGATACATATCAGCCACGAAAGCACTTACCGATGATTGGAAACAATATTGGCAGGATAGCAGTGCTAGACTTGTGCACTTTATTGGGAAAGACAACATCGTGTTTCACTGCATTGTATTTCCAGCTATGTTAAAAGCTCATGGATCGTACATACTTCCTGAGCAGGTACCGGCCAATGAATTTCTAAATTTAGAAGGCGAAAAAATTAGCACTTCAAGAAATTGGGCAGTGTGGCTTCATGAATATTTGCAAGATTTTGAAAATAAGCAGGATGAACTGCGCTACACATTGTGTGCCACTTTGCCTGAAAACAAAGACAATGATTTTACTTGGAAAGATTTTCAAGCCAGGGTTAACAATGAGTTGGTAGCCATCTTTGGCAATTTTGTAAACCGCACCATGGTATTAATAGACAAATATTATGAAGGCAAAGTGCCACCTGCAGGTAATTTGAATCAAACAGATAATTTTTTAACAGCGCAAATATTCGAAACAATTGGTAAAATAGACAAATGCATAAGTAATTACAAATTTAAAGACGCCTTGTTTGAGTACATGCAATTGGCAAGAGCCGGAAATAAATATTTGGCCGATAATGAACCATGGAAAACTTTCGCCACCAATCCCGACCGAACAGCTACTGTCTTAAACGCTAGCTTACAGGTGGTAAATTATTTGGCTCAATTAGCCAATGTATTTATGCCTTTTACTGCTGTTAAATTATTAAAAATGTTAGACGTTCCGCAAAGCGATTTTAAGACCATGCTTGCTGGAATTAGTATATCTGAAGGCCATCAATTGCAAAAGCCTAGTTTGCTATTTCAAAAAATTGAAAATGAGCAAATAGCTATGCAAGTACAGAAGTTGCAACAATCCAAAACGGAAGTACTGGTACAAGCAGCATCCGAAAAGGCTGTAATAGCATACGAAGAATTTGAAAAATTAGATCTTAGAATCGCCACGATCTTAGCAGCCGAAAAAGTTGCTAAAACAGATAAATTGCTTAAGATCACGCTCAAGGTAGGCAATGAAGAACGCACCGTAGTGAGTGGTATTGCTCATTGTTTTAATCCTGAAAATATAATTGGTCAAAGCGTAATGTTGCTTGCCAATCTTGCCCCTAGAAAAATTAAGGGAATAGAAAGCAAAGGGATGATCCTAATGGCTGATGATGGTTCTGGTGGTTTGGCATTTATGCAACCATCAAAAGATGTGGCATCGGGAAATAGCATAAAGTAAAAAAGGGTTACCACAGTAACCCTTTAATCATAATGGAATAACCACTATACGCAGCAAAAATTATTTCACAATACTTTGATAAATTGTTCGATCAGGCAAAACAGCTTTAAGATAATATACTCCATGGCTCCAATGACTGGTACTAATAGAAACGTTATTTTCTATTTCGAAGCCTTTTAAATGTAAGATTTCTTGCCCACAGTTATTCATGATCGTTATTGAAAGTAATTTGTCAATGCTCTTAATGGTGAGTTGGTTTTCTACCGGGTTGGGATAGCATTTGAAACCTTCAGGGTTGTTTCCAATTAATCTTGAACAATTATTTACCTGAACGGCTAGTGTTTTAGTGTTTGCATTTCCACAGATATTTCCAGGTGTACAGGTAATGGTGTAATTACCAGGTAGTGTACCACTAAAATCAATGTTTACTGAATTGCCACTTCCAATTAAAACAGCCCCATTGGGTATTCCCCAGTTATAGTAACTTGCACCGTCTATTGCATTGATCGTATAGGGTTGAATGTCGTCTTTACAAATGTTATTGCTGCCAACTAATGTTCCCAAACTATTAGGTATAAGCCTTATGGGTACCGAACGTGGATTGCCTGCTCCGCAATCATTAATTGCGCTTACAGATAAGGATCCGCTAGGGGCACTGTTACTCCATTGAACTAAAACAGCCGAAGTTCCATTTCCAGAAAGTATACTGCCATTGGTTACGGTCCATTGATAGCTATTGGCATTCAATACTGATGAGCAAGCATAGTTCATAGCTTGGCCACAAACACCAGCGGTGCTTCCGGTAATAGCTTGCGGTGTTCCAGGTAGCTTCCTGTAAATTGTTTTGCATCTATTGGGGCCAGTGGCATTGCAAGTGTTAATAGCTTGCACGCAAATGTTAGATGAATTTAGACTGGTGTTAGCAGTTACTGTTATCGTAGCTGTGCCTTGACCGTTGATAATGGTTAAACCCGGAGGCAATGTCCAATTGTATTGGTAATTAAATTGCGGTTGGGTACTATACACACCGGTTTCACCAGCGCAAAGTTGAGTTGGACCAAAAATGGGGGAAGGAAGCGCTGGGGTGAAACCAACCCATTTGGTTCGTGAGGCACTAACGGCACCACAAGTAAGCGCTGCATTCACCTGGATAATACCACCATTAAATGAATTCGTAATGTTTACACTTATAGAAGTGTCAAAATTACTAGGTGGATTATTAAACACTATTCCATTTGGTAATGTCCAAGTGTAATAGGCTGTTCCTGGAACTGCGTTTATTTTATATTCATAGCTATTGCCCATGCATACTGCATCATCACCAAGGATGATTGAAGGAGTAGAAAGCGCACCACGAATAAATGTACATTTGGTGTTTGGTGTGATACCACAATTATTTTCAGCAAATACACATATTTGCCAACCCGAGGAAATAGGGTTTGCCAAAGTGCAAGTAAGCGTAGGGCTATTCGTAGTAAATTGAAAAGTGTTGGCGCCAATTACGCTCCAACGGTAGCTAGCCGCATTAGGAACCGGATCACAAGTTACGGTTACTATATTGCCCACACATGCACTTGCGGGGGCTTGAACATTTTTTACAGTACCAGTAGGTGCCGCATTGCTTACATCAATCGTTATTTGACGACAGGCTGAGGTGCCGCAAGCATCGGCCACATTCACAGCATAAGTGGTAGCTTGTGTTGGCATTACATCGATAAATGTACCAGTATCCACAACGTTATTTCCACATCCTGATTCATACCAAGTGATAACAGCGTTTTGACCAAGGCTTAATGTATTTATACTTAATTGAACAGTTTCCCCTTCACAAATTTTTAAATCTGCATCACTGCTTAGGATACTATCTGCAAGAGTGGTTCCATCTTTAAATATTACTATAATTGTATCATTATCAGTGCAGGGTAGTTCGCTAATTTTCCACACAAGTGTAATAGTGTCAGGCTGTAATACGATGAGCGTAGCATCATGAATGGTATCGTTAGAAAGTTCTGCGGCCCCACCTATGATGGTCCAAGTACCTTGAGCGCCATTGTGCGGAATATTGCCATTCAGCGTGTAGCTAAACCCACATAAAGAGGTATCTTTACCCGCATTCGCATTTTGGAAAGTACATTCCATATAAAAGGTGTCGGGCTCATAGAAACTCCATTGACCGGCATCATTTACTGTTCTTACAAACAAGTGATGATAACCTTTTGGAACCGTATCAGGAAAAATGTTAGTGGTAAATGAAAGAGAGTCAGTTCCTGGTGCAATAGCAATAGGAGTGCCATTTCCTAGGCCAGGATCGTTATCAATAAAGTATTCAGCAGCAATAATTCTGGGGTGAATATAAAATGTTTTCTCGTCATGTAGCCCCCATTCACCAGCATCATTTTTTGTTCTTATAAATAATTGGTGATAGCCACCTGGCACACCAGCAGTTAGAATGGTAGTATTTACTGAAATAGAATCAGTAGCGCCAGTAATTGCTAAAGGCGTACCATTGCCAAGACCTGGGTCATGATCAAAAAAGTACTCAGCAGCAACTATTTTAGGGTTAATGAAAAATGATTTTCCATCATGAAGGCCCCAATGACCAGTTGCATCCTTAGTTCTCACAAATAATGTATGAAAACCGCCACTTAGTTGGTTAGTAGGTAAAATGCCAGTCCATTCAGCGCTATCGAAATTTTGAGTAATATTGATAGGGATCCCATTTCCTAGACCCGGATCATCATCAAAAAAGTATTCAGCAGCTGTGATGCTATTGCTTACATCAAAAATTTTAGTTTCGTAGAGTCCCCATGTTCCAGATAGCGTTTTGGTTCTGATCCCCAATAAATGTCGGCCAGCTGTAAGCATACCCACGTTTATATTATTGGTAAACATAACTGAATCTAATCCACTGGTAAAGGTTAGGGGTGTAGCTTGTCCAACACCTGGGTCAATGTCAATAAAGTATTCGCCCGAGTTGATTATTTGTTGCGCATTAGCACGCATGCATAAGCAAGTGAGTGCACTAAAGGCAAGCAATAGCTTAGAAAGTGTTTTCATAGATTTTGTTGCTATGATATACTTATCTAATAATAGATTTAACAGAAATGGTAAGTGTTCCACCTGGTTGAATCACAGTGGGCGAAGTAATGTTAAAGGATTTAATAATGGGTACATGGGGCATACCGCCTTGATTAAAGTCTCCTGGGCCACCGTACACACCAGGGTCAGTGCCATCAGTTCCGCCATTTTTCACCGTACTAGCAGCTTGAATTCTGTAATTGTGAGCATAGTCAAATAGAGCACCTGTTGCTGGGAAATTGGTAAATAGCGGATTGGTGTTAACAAAATTTACACCATTAGCAAAATTATTATTACTACATTGGTAACTCACATTTTTTGAATAGGTGCAGCTATTGCTTGCAAAGCCAAAAGAAGGAGAACTTCTATAAAAAATATTGTTTTGTACCACAGCACTAAAAAGGTAAGTGAATGCAGTGGTAGGGTTTAAGAATAGGTTATTAATTAGCGTAAATCCAGGAGAGTTTCCAGTGTTGTTAAAGTCTTGGATCCATCCATTAAAAATGTTGTTGCGAACTGTCATATAAGGCACTGCCATTCCTGTTCCGTATAAGCATATTTGATTGTATTCAAAAACATTGCCATCAAGCAACCATTGACTGTGACCATTAAAATCAAAACGTATTTGATTTTTAATTTTATTGCCATAGAGTCTTACGTTGGTTACTGCTGCTTGTGAAGTTCGCATGTTGGCTATTACTAATCCAATAAATTTGCTGCTGCTAGCACCACTTTGTAAGTATACACTATCTAGATCGGCTGCCACCGGACTCTGCTTATCAGGCAAGTGGCCGGGGCCAATAAGGGTAAGAGATTTGTTTAATGTAATGGTTCCGTAGTTATACGGTGATCCATGTACTAATAAGGTATCGCCAGAGGTGGCTGCACTGATTGCAGCATTTAATGTTTGGAATTGTCCGGGCGAAGTTAATTGGTTACTCACAGTAAGCACCGTACTGTAACACTGTGGAGCTAGAAATGCCGCCACTAATAGGGTTAGAATTCTTTTCATAGATGGTTTAATTATTTACGCAGTTTTATTTTACAGGTCAATTTTACTTCTGTAATAGTTAGAATGATACACAAGTTTTGATACAAAATCTCATTTTTAACTTTGTTCCCATATTGGGATACAAATTTTGGTTTGCTCTTATTTTTAATCAAAAAAATATGATTTGTGTGAATTAGTTCGATAAATCTACCTAACCAGAGCGTGGATAGAAGCTATAAAAAAATGTATTTTAATTTGGAAAGCTTTCAAATAAGGAGAAACGAAAGGAATTGCTAACAATTTGTTTAAAAATATAACAATATCCCCTAATTGCGGTATTGCTATAGCGGTAATATATTTCGTGCTTAGCCATAGATTTAAATAGCGTACGGTGCTTATGGAAGACTTATCAATTGTTAAAACCGAAGTTGTCATAGAATCTACTTCGCTTTTCTATTATGTTTCAGTAGATATAAATGGATGCTATAAGTATGTAAACAATCATTTCAAAAAAACTTTTCGGCATATAAGTGCCAATTTTGTAGGTCAGCCAGCAACCTTAGGCGTATATCCACCTGATTTGAAGCTAGTACATGACACTGTGAATGAATGCATCTTAAATCCTGGAAAATCGCACAAGGTAAGTTTTAGAAAGCCTGGCATAAATGGTATACAGCTATTGACTAACTGGGAGTTTACCTGTCAATCAAATGAATTGGGCGTTCCACAAGAAATAATTTGTATAGGTATCAATGCTCCCATTCACTCCCAATTAATTATAGAGGAGGAAGAAAATTTAAAGCAGATAAAGCTTCTAAGTAAATCAACATTTGTAGTTAGTGTTGAGCCCGATGGGGTATTCCGGTTTATGGGAATCAATAATATTGATGAGAAAAATTTTGGAATGCCTTCCTATCTCATACAAGGTAAGACAGTGGAGGAAATACTTCCAGAGAAGCAAAGTTTAGAATTTGTACATTATTTTAAGCGTTGTGTTAACGAAAGGCACCCTGTTCAATTTGAAGTTACTACCAACAATTCTGGCCTTGAACAGCATTGGTTGTATTTGATCACACCAATTAGCAATGTTGATGGAAACATTACCACCATTATAGGAAATGCTCGCAACGTAACTCAAGATTATAAGTCAACAGCACTTCTCACAGGGCAAAATGAAAAATTTACTACTTTAATAGAATCGTCTAATATGATGATTTGGGTAAGCGATGAATTACTCAATTGCACTTTTGTTAACAATGTTTGGTATGAGTTTTCGGGGTTAGATTACATTGACAATAACAATAGCATGTGGCAAAAGCTTATTCATCCGGAAGATTTTCCTCAGGCGCTACAAAAGTATATGGATGCCGCCAATGATCGCTTGCCATTTAAGTTGGAGTTCCGTTTCAAACACTACTCAGGCGAATATCGGTGGGTTGTAGATAGAGGCTATCCTCAATACAATGATCAGGGAGTATTTAGAGGTTATGTAGGAACGGTAATAGATATTCACGATAAAAAACTAGTGGAGGAGTCGCTTAGGTTTAGTAACAGGCGTTTTTATTTAGCTGAACAAACGGTAAGAATGGGTGTTTGGGATTGGGATTTAACAAACGATCGCTTGCATTGGGATGAAGGGATGTTTAAACTTTTTGGAGGCTCTGAAAGTACCTTTGAGGGTGAAATAAAAAATTGGCTCAATTTAGTTCATCCAAAAGATAGGCTTCGGATTGAAAACGTACTTACACAATCAATAAAAAATAAAACTGGATTTCAAGAAACCTACCAAATATTAAATGAAACGAAAAAAATCTTTGTACGGAGTAGGGCATCTTATTATTTTGATAAGACTACCGACAGCGCACATATCATAGGGGTAGAGTATGATGTGAGCCATGAAGTGGCAGCAAACATGCAAATGCACGAAGAGCGATTAAAAATTGAAGAATTGGCACACCTCTCTTCTCAAGAAATACGAAGGCCACTTTCTAATATACTAGCAGTGGAAAAAAGTTTTGGGTGGCTATTAAAAGGACGTAATGAAGAGGAGCGAATGTTGTTCGAATTGATATTAGAAGAGTCAAAAAAAATTGACGCAGTAGTGTCAAAGCTCTCAAAAAAGATAGGAAACACACCGGAAGTAGACAGTAGCTTTAATAAAGATAGACCGGGTAAAAAAATTCTTGTAATCGATGATGATAAGTTTTTTAATTACCTTACTAGAAAAGCATTTGCTAATGTAGACAAGGAAGTTGATCTCAATTTTGAAACTGATCCTATCAGAGGGTTGCTGTTGATGAAAATTCAAGAATTTGATTTGCTACTTTTAGATATAAACATGCCAGAAATCAATGGTTTTGATGTATTAGAAAAGTTGAAGGCCGATAACAATCCGATACCTGTAGTAATGATTAGCAGCGCAGTGGATCCTATTGAGCAGCAAAGAGCACACACTTATGAACAAGTAAAAGGGTTTCTTTCGAAGCCGCTAGCGGAAAATACAATTACCCAATTATTAAAGAGTCAGCTTATCGGTTAATTATGTTAGCTACGGTATTTGC
This sequence comes from Bacteroidota bacterium, assembly GCA_039806065.1. Lineage (GTDB taxonomy): Bacteria > Bacteroidota > Bacteroidia > AKYH767-A > 2013-40CM-41-45 > JBDKJS01. The sequence goes on from JBDKJS010000097.1 coordinate 12,035, forward strand.
GGTAACGGAGTGGTAGTTATTTCTGTATTTTGAAAATGATTTGATAGCCAAATCTTTAGTATTGCTGTTTTTCATCATTGCCTGGTAAAGTGGCTTTATAAATTTTCTACGTCCCACTTTTTCCAAAAAACGTTCTAAAGTTGGCAGGGCTTCTTTGTAATTTGTTTCAATGCTTAATTGAAGCCATAAAAAAAGTATTTCATTATTTCCGCTCGCGGTGAAATGATGTGCAGTGTCAAGCTCTTTCATTTCGTTTGCAGTTAAATTATTGGATAATGATCTAATAAATTGCTGCCACTGCATAGCATTAAATGATTTGTTAAGAGCTGGGTTCGTTTTATGAGTGTTAAGAAATGCCTTTGCAGCATCAGTAGCGCTTTCTAGTAAGGTAGAATTAGCTGCCGGCATATTGTTAGGAATCCCGGTTTGGTAAATCCATGCATCAATTTGCAGTGCTTGATAAAGACTATCAGTTAAGAGGTGCGATTGAAGCAATGAAACAAATCGTTCAGTGGTGATGGTGGTAAAGGCCAGCTGGCTAAAATAGTTTTTTAAAAAATCATCCCATTTTTCCCTTCCCACTGCATTTTCAATGACCAATAAGAGGCAGTTCCCTTTTTCATAGGCGATGTCATTCATTCCATCATCAGGATTACGACCGTCTAATTTTAATTTAAGTTTCGTATCGTCAGGCGTATCTTTCAAATCATTGAGTGCATCATGTAAATCCTGCTGACCCAAAAATTGTTGCATTGCAGCAAAGTCTTTTCCATAAACGGCTTCAATAATTCTGCGTTCAAAATAAACGGTAAAACCTTCATTTAGCCAAAAGTCGTTCCAGGTGGCATTGGTTACCAGATTGCCACTCCAACTATGTGCCAACTCATGGGCTACAAGGTTAGTAAGCGATTTATCACCAGCTATAATGGTTGGGGTGGCAAATGTAATACATGGGTTTTCCATTCCGCCAAAAGGGAAACTTGGTGGCAAAACAATCATATCAAACCTGCCCCATCTGTAAGGGCCATAAAGTTGTTCGGCAGCTTTAATCATGGCAGGTAAATCTGTGAATTCATTCCATGCTTTTTCAATTGATCCATGCTCTGCATAAATACCGCACCTTTGATCGTAGGGCTTGTACACAAAATCGCCCACTGCTAAAGCCATTAAGTAAGAAGGGATAGCAATATCTTGTTTGAAGTGATAAATATTGGAATCGTTTTTTTGAGTACCATTCTGTGCACTCATTATTGCCATCATTCCATCAGGGACTTTTACTTTCGCTTCATAGGTAAATCTTATGGATGGACTATCCTGGCAAGGAATCCAGGTTCGGGCTAATATGGCTTGCGATTGAGTGAATAAAAAGGGGGCAATTTTGTCAGCTGTTTGCGTAGGATTTAACCATTGTAAAGCTTCAGCATTGGGAGGTGTTCTGTAGAATATTTTAACAATTGCAGTATTTTTTTTTAATGATACCGTTAATGCTTTTCCCTTGATTTTGTCATCAGGAGAAAGGTGAAAATTTACCCCCTCATCATTGTCCACTAATACGCTATCAATAAGCAGGTTCTTCACATCAAAGATAATTTCTTTTCCATGGTTGGGTTTGATAGTCCATAGGGCTGCACCGGTAAGTTGTTTAGCTTTAAAATTGACCGTTAAACTTAAGTCCAAGTGTTCTACCACCGATTCATTTGGTGTTGCATAAGAATGGGGATCAAAAACAGGTGAAGTGTCTACATTCATAGCAGTTGATGTTTGGTTTTGGGCAGGTTGGCGGTTATTGGTTTGGCAGCTGTTTGCAATAAGCCATACAGCAGCAAGGAAAACAAGTATTTGTCTGTACATGGTAAATTTTAATTGCCTCAAAGCTAGCAAGAAAAATGAAAATACTGACCGTCCGTTAATGCTTGTAAAAAACGCGATCTACCTGCACTTACGATTAATCAAATTATAAAAATTCAAAATTTTTTTGCTCACTAAATTATGTGTATTTTTACATGGATGAACAAGGTTATTTTACTCTTCCTATTTTTAGCACTTGGCATTCAATCAAGTGCCACACACAATAGAGCAGGAGAAATAACTTATGAATGTTTAGGTGGCTTAACCTATAGAGTTACCATTACTACATATACTAAAACATCTGGTCAAAGCATTAATGCCGATAGGCCACAATTAGACAGTGTTAAGTGGGGTGATGGCACAAGGAGTACCTTTGTGCGAGACAATTTTTTAGATCTTGGAAATGATGTAAGACGCAATGTTTACATTAACACGCATACTTATCCTGGCAACGGAGTTTTTACGATTCAAATGGAAGACCCTAATAGAAATGCGGGTGTGGTAAATATACCAGCATCAGTGGATGTAGTATTTTATATAGAAACAACTTTAATCATCAATGCTTTTATGCCATGCAATAGTTCTCCAAAATTATTGTATCCACCCATTGATAGAGGATGTAGGGGAGTAGCGTTTGTACACAATCCCATAGCATTTGATGTAGAAGGAGATAGTATTTCTTACGAACTAACAGAATGCAAGGCAGCTGGAGGAACCAATATTTTAGGATATAGAAATCCCTATGCTACTAATTCTTATTCTTTAAATTCCATAACAGGCGATTTAATTTGGGATACCCCTGATACGATTGGTGAATACAATGTTGCATTCTTAGTAAAGGAATGGAGAAACGGCAGTTTGCTTAGTGTTATCACCCGCGATATGCAAATTGAGATAGGCACTTGCACCAATACCCCGCCCGATATATCCAATGTAAATGACACTTGCATTATTGCAGGATCTCAAATAGCCTTTGCAGTTTGTGCAACTGATGCCGAGAATGACAATGTAACGTTAAGTGCTAGCGGTGGTCCATTTCAAGTGTCTAATGTAGCCACATTCCCTACCATCACAGCACCCACAACTGCCTGCAGTAATTTTGAATGGAGTACCACCTGCGACAACATTCGAACACAGCCCTACCAAGTGGCCTTCAGAGCAGTAGATGACAATCCGCAGGTAAATTTGGTAAGTCTTAAAAATGTTTTTATAAAAGTTATAGGTCCTGCACCACAAACCAATGCAGCTGTGGCCTTGGCAGGAAATATAGTGTTGAATTGGACCGGTACCACTTGCCAGCAAGCAGTTACTGGCTTCCAAATTTTTAGGAAGGGAGGATTTTTCACAGGAACGTTCAATTGTCCTTGCGAAACCGGAGTGGGAGGAAACAATAATTTTCAACTCATAGCCACTGTGGCTGATTCCATCTTTAATTACACCGACAATAACAATGGAGCTGGATTGGCTATTGGCGTTAATTATTGCTACGCCATAGTGGCTGTTTATAATGGAGGAGCACTTTCTTGCCCGAGTCCAATAGCTTGTGCTAAGCTATCGAAAGATTTACCAGTTATAACCAATGTAAGTGTTGAGCAAACTTCAACGAGCAACGGTAAGGACAGTATTGCATGGAGCGCACCTACCGATATTGACACCTTAAATTTTCCACCCCCATACAGTTACCAATTGTATAGAGCCGATGGATTTTCTGGGGGCAACTACACCTTCGTAGCCAATTTTAACACACTTTTTGATACCCTTTATCTCGATTCTGGAATAAATACATTTAATGGCCCCTCTAATTACAAACTAGAATTTTTCTATACGCTCAATGGTTTAGCCACCCTCAAAGGAACAGCACAAACAGCTTCAAGTATCTTTTTGACTTTAGTGCCCACCGATAATCAAATTAATCTTAGTTGGCAGGAAGTGGTTCAGTGGGATAATTTGAATTATGAAATTTATCGCCAAGATAATGGCAGTGGCCCATTTGTGTTGGTTGGATCCACTAACTTTCAAACTTTTTCCGATACAGGCCTGGTCAATGGCGTTAATTATTGTTATTATGTGCAAAGCGTTGGCACTTTTAGTTCAGGTGATGGCTTTAGAGATCCAATATTAAATAAGAGTCAACTCACCTGTGCTGTTCCTTTTGATAATGTTGCACCATGTCAACCATTGTTGACAGTTCTTCCTGACTGCATAGCCCAAACCAATTTACTTAACTGGCAAATTCTAACAGCACCATGCAACAATGATATAAGTAGTTTTAATATCTACTATTCCCCTGGCGATTCTAATAATTTCGAATGGTTATTAAACATCCCCGATGGTTCAATTAGAAGTTTTACTCATGCTAATTTAATATCCATCACGGGCTGCTATAAGCTTACTGCCATGGATAGTATGGGCAATGAAAGTGAAGCTGCCTTATACTGCATTGATACCTGTAGGCAATACAACCTGCCAAACGTATTCACCCCTAATGGCGATGGCAACAACGATTTATGGCATGCTTGCGACACCACCACGGATCTCTTGTACATAGAAAAATGCAAGCCGTATAAAAATGTTAAATCAGTGCTTTTAAAGGTTTATAACCGATGGGGCCAAATCGTTTATAGTACGGATAAAATAGTTGTAGATTGGGATGGAAAGGAGCGCAACACGGGAAGAGAATGCCCAGAAGGAGTTTATTATTATACAGCAGAAGTAAAATTTTACCGTCTTAAAGGCGATGAAACAATAACCTTAAATGGATTTGTTCACCTCTTACGAGGAAAATAAATAATATAATTTTATATACATACCATTATGTCAGATAGCATACACCATGAATGTGGAATAGCCTTGATAAGACTTTTAAAACCACTTGATTTTTATAGGAAAAAGTATGGTTCCAATACCTATGCTATCAATAAACTGTATTTGCTGATGGAGAAGCAGCACAACAGAGGGCAAGATGGGGCAGGGGTAATAAATATTAAATTCGATGTAGCCCCTGGGACTCGATACATTAGTCGTTACAGATCGGTAGAGAAGAATGCCATTGCAGATGTGTTCGCAAAAATAAACGGTTGGTTTAATGAAATAGCCGAAACACAACCAGACAAGTTGAATGATACAGATTGGTTAAAGAAGAACATCGCTTTTAGTGGTGAGTTGTTTTTAGGCCACCTAAGATATGGAACATATGGAAAAAATAGTATTGAAACTTGCCATCCTTTCTTACGGCAAAATAATTGGATGACCAGGAACTTGGCAGTAGCCGGTAATTTTAACATGACCAATGTAGATGAGTTATTTCAGCATTTGGTAGAGCTGGGTCAGCATCCGAAAGAAAAGGCCGATACGGTAACAGTATTAGAAAACATTGGTCATTTCTTAGATGAGGAAAACGAAGAATTGTATTTTAAGTTTAAAGAATTAGGCTATAGCAAGCAAGAAATTTCGCCATTGATAGCAGAGCATTTAGATATC
>JBDKJS010000098.1:0-5397 GCA_039806065.1 Bacteroidota bacterium
TCAATTGAGATTAGAGGTTATTTTAAAAATTTAGAAGTGGGTTATACATTTAATATTGCGATACAAAGATAAGGGCATTAATTGGTACTATGCAACACATAGTACTAAATAATTTTATAGATACTTGATTTTCAATGACAAAAATTTCTTTTGTCGATCAACCAACTCATAAAATGCGTGAAAAAAGTCATGTAAGCCCCACCGTTCTGCGCCTAATTAGTGCATACAAAGTCTGTAAAATCTAATTTTTAGATTCCATTAGCTTGGATTATCATTAGGCAAGACTTTGTTAGGTTAATTTGTAAATAAATTCTTCAATTTCAACGTGCCGTGCATTTGCAAAACCTTTATCAGAACCAATTCTTAAAAATCCACATTTTTCTAATACTTTTTGCGAACCAAAATTGTCAAAAGCAACGCGACCAAAAATTGGCCTGGTGGTTTCAATGGCAAGCATCATTGTTAGTGCTTTTGTAGCGATACCCTTGCCCCAATATGGCTTGTCGATCCAATAGGTGATTTCGCTATCACCCAACATTACAAATTTGGCAATACTTCCTACTATTTTGTTACCAATTAATATGGTTTGATTATTGACCAATGGATCTTTTAATAGTTTTGTATATTTCTCTAAATAAGCAAGTTTGTTAGCGTGATCATCGGGAATGAACGCAGCTAAGTTTACAGCATCTATGTCTAATTGAAAATTAAATAAAGTTTCAAGGTCTGTTATATTTGTTGGTCTTATGCTTATATCAAGTTTGCTGTCTGTCATGATGGCTATGCCCCTAGAAAATGATAGTTAATTTTGTGTTATTCTTAACATGCAATGGTCCTTTCAATGGAAGGAAGTGTCTTCAGTTTATCAACTTGGTAAGCAGGTCTCTTTTTAAACTTTTAGACAAGTGAAAATGCTGAGAAATTGCTATTCGTTTTGATCTTGAAGTCACTTTTATAGAGTTCATTTCTTTTGATGGTTTCAAGTTTGCTATGTTGTAAAGAATTAGTGAAACATTGATCTCCGAAAATTTCCATTTCGATATTTTTACTCTTACAAATATAGCCGGTATTGCTAAGGTTGTAAATCTATTTTTTATGGGTTGGGCACTTTTTCACAAAAATAAGTGAGTGGTGGTATGTTTTCATTTTTAAATGTGGATAGTTGCTTTTCCTTTGCATCTAGCCACGACTGTAGCAAGCTGCCATGCAGCGCGAAAGGCGGGTATGTTATAGGATTAGGTGTGGTGAGGTGCTGCTTCAAAAGAAAATATTTGTGGTATGATACAATTGTCAAAATGTTATTATTGGAAGGTGTAAGATTGCGGTGGTGGCTCTTGCAAGGGAGCATAAAAAAAGCTGCCTTAGAGGGGCAGCTTGTAAGTTGAGTTGATGGTAATTATTTGCTTTTAATGGCTATTAATTCGAGGTCGAATACAAGCACGCTGTTAGGTGGTATTTTACCTGATCCTCTTTCGCCATAGCCCAATTCGCTAGGTACGTATAGTTTCCATTTGCTTCCTACTGGCATCATGGTTAGGGCTTCAATCCAACCGGGGATAAAGTCTTTTACACAATAGTCGATGGGTTGCCCTCTATCGACAGAGCTATCGAAGATGGTACCATCTGTAAGTGTTCCGTGGTAGTGTACGGTGATGGTGTCGGTAGCAATGGGTAATGCACCATCGCCAGTTTTGATGATTTCATATTGAAGGCCAGAAGCTGTGGTTTTGACTCCTGATTTTGTTTTATTTTTTTCGAGCCAAGCTGCACCAATGCCTTTGGCTGCTTCGGCTTTGGCTTTTTGTTTGGTTTGCATATAGGTCATTAGGAAGCCTTGAGCATTTTGTTTTTTAATGAGCAGTGTAGTATCGCCTTTGAGCATTTGTCCCACAGCGGCTGCCATGATGTTTACGTCTAGCGAATCTAGTCCATCACCCTTCATTTGTTCACCTATTAAAACGCCAATGGCATATGCTGCTGAATCGTTGGCTGTTTTGAGGTTGGTTTTCCCACCGCCCTGCTGACCGCCACATGCAGCCAATACGGTACCGATGCAAAGCACCAGTGCTAAAATTGATTTTAATTTCATAATGATAACTTGTTTTTTTTATTGGATGGCGAAGATACAAAGCCAAAAGGAATCCGCGTGTGTTTTATTTAAAATTTATTTGTGTGGCTCCATATCCAAATTTGAGGGTTGAAGCATCTTCAATGCTAATATCATCGTATTTCTTGAGTGCTTCGCGTATGGAATTTTTAAGAACTCCGCTGCCTACTCCGTGAATGACGATGAGTTTGTGTAGTTTTTCTGCTATGGCCAAATCCATCTCATATTCAAATACTTTAAGTTGGTGTGCAATGATTTGGGCATTGTTCATTTTCGTGTGGTCTTTGACCAACTGTTCGATATGGAGATCTATTGTTTTTTCGCGCTGTACGATTACAAATTTATTGGGTTTTGATTCTTTGCGTGTTTGCTGTTGTGCAATGAGAACTTCCTTCTGTTTGTGTTTTTCTAATAGTCCTGATAGATCTACTTGGGTATCTTGCTGCTTAAGAGTCAGTATCGGTTGGGCTAGAATGGCACCATTTACTTCGTCAAGCTTTTGCCAATCCCTTTCGTTGGTTAGATCTTTGGTGCTAAGGGTTAGGTTGATTTCCATAGGTGGCCTTAACTTAAAGAGCCCATCTTTAAATAGGATGAATTGGAAATTGAAGCTTTGAATTTGATGGAGCTCATCTTGAGAGAAAATGCCTATTTGTACTTGCTGTGCATGTGGTACTTGAGCGTGAACTAGGTTTTTAAAAAACACATCGTAGCGAGCATTGCAACTAGCCAATAGATCGTAATCAGTATTGTTAACCAAGTAAAGCGTGGCATCGCTTACAAAAGGCAATGCTGGGCGATGCAGCTTGACGGCCAGATAAATTTGGTTATCGGGTTCTAGTGATTGTGCTATTTTTTCGGAAAAAACTGGGGGAGCAGTAGGTTCTACAGGTTCTGATGAGGGTTGGTTTACCTGATCGGGCTGAACAGTGAAGTTGATAAGCACCAAATTACTTTTGGGCATTACCTGGGTGAAGCCTTCTGTGGTGGTTACCACTACTCTATCGTGGGCTAATATTTCTGTTACGGTGCCCTCTCCTACTTCATTTAAAAATCGTACTTGATCGCCAGGCTTGAGAATCATATTTAAAGTGGTTGCTAATGTTATTATTATATAACTTGCCTAGCTTACATTCGCCAAAAAAAGCTCTTTGATGGCCTGGAGGGTAAAATCTATTTCGGCCTTGGTAGTGAATTTGCTAAAGGAAAATCGCACATTTGCTCTGGAAGGATCAACTCCTAAAGCACCGAGTACGTGCGACCCAACATTGCTACCTGATGAGCAAGCACTACCTCCACTACAGGCTATCCCTGCCATGTCAAGGTTGAAGAGGATGGTTTCATTGTACTCACTTTGAGGGAAGCTAACATTAAGCACGGTATATAGGGCTTGGCCGGTACAATCGCCATTGAATTTGATATCAGGAATGATTGCTTGTAATTGGGCAGCCATGTAGTTTTTTAGTTGGCTGATGTGCTGGGTGTGTTCATTGAGATGTTGATAGCAGAGTGTAAGAGCTTTTGCTAACCCCACTATACCATACACGTTTTCGGTTCCACCGCGCATGTTTCTCTCCTGAGCTCCGCCAAAAATAAAAGGTTTTATTTTTACATCGCTGCTGATGTACAAGAAGCCAACGCCTTTAGGTCCATGAAATTTATGAGCTGCACAAGTTAAAAAATGAACCTTAGTTTTTTGAAGATCAAAAGCATAGTGCCCCATGGTTTGTACTGTATCACTATGAAAAATGGCATTGTACTGATTACACAAGTCAGCAACCGCCTGCATGGGCAACAAGTTGCCCACTTCATTATTGGCATGCATGAGCGATACCAAACTCTTTTCATTATTTGCTAGCAACTGCTCAAGGTCTTGAAGATCTATATGGCCATTGGGTAGCAATTTTACAAAGCTTAACCTTACTTGATCGTATTGATGTTTAAATTCAGCGGTGTGAAGCACAGCATGGTGCTCAATGGCTGAGGTGATGATATGCCTTACCCCTAGATCGCGTATGGCACCACCGATGGCCATGTTATTAGCCTCGGTTCCACCTGAGGTAAAAAATATTTCGGAGGGAGCGCAATTGAGCAGTGATGCAATTGTCTTTCTTGATTGTTCTAAATGTGCTTTCACTGTGCGGCCATAGCTATGAATGGAGCTTGGATTGCCAAACTGATCCTTCATAATGGGAATCATAGCATCTATTACCTGAGGGTCGATAGGAGTAGTAGCGGCATTATCAAGATACACTTTCACTGTTGTAGTTTTATATAAATGGATTAAAAAATGTTTTGTTTACTTTTTGTTACCTATTACATCTTTGATATCAAAAATTATTTTTTCGGCCAGGTTTTGTGCTGTTGTTTGTGATTGGCTTTCAGAGTATATTCTTATAATGGGTTCAGTGTTTGATTTACGAAGGTGCACCCACTCTTTATCAAATTCTATTTTAACGCCATCGATGGTATTAACAGGTTGTTTAACATACTTTGTTTTTATCGCATCTAAAACGTGATCTACATTAATTTCGGGAGTGAGCTCAATTTTATTTTTTGAAATGTAATAATTGGGATAGGTGGCTCTTAGCATGGAGCAACTTTTTCCAAACTTAGCAAGCTGGGTTAGAAATAATGCAATGCCAGCAAGTGCATCACGTCCATAATGTAGTTCAGGATAAATCACACCACCATTACCTTCCCCACCAATTACGGCATGGTTAGCCTTCATGCATTCTACTACATTCACTTCACCTACTGCAGCCGCATAATATTTGCCTCCGGCCTTTTCTGTTACATCGCGCAGGGCACGTGTACTTGAAAGATTGCTAACGGTGTTGAGTTGCGCTCCTGTTTTTTGTAACATGGCAGGTGTGGTATTTTTCAATACATAATCAGCTACTGCTACCAATGTATATTCTTCACCAAACATTTCACCATCTTCACAAACTATTGCCAATCTATCTACATCCGGATCCACAACTATTCCTAGGTGAGCATTCTTTCGTTTCACTTCCTTGGCAATGTCACCGAGGTGTTCAGGAAGCGGTTCAGGATTGTGCGGAAACTGTCCGTTGGGTTCACAGTATAATTGTACTACCTCATCTACCCCAAGTGCATGAAGTAAGAGCGGCAGTGCTATACCTCCAGTACTATTTACACAATCTATTACTACTTTAAATTTACGTGCCTTAATCGCAGCCACATCTACCAGCGGCAATGCCAACACCTTGTCTATATGCTTTTGAATGTAATTGGGTTCACTTCTATATTTTCCAATTTTGTTGACA
>JBDKJS010000099.1:0-3152 GCA_039806065.1 Bacteroidota bacterium
TACTTTTTGGGAGAATTATTATCTAAGTTAATATTCTATTTTATTTTTCTTCACAAAATATTTAAGAAAGAGTTTAAGAAAGAGATTGCCATTAAAAAGATATTTTTAATGAATATAGTAAATGTAAAACGATTCAAGTTTTTGATATATTTATTATTTTTTATATTTCTAATTATTTCCTCTGTTTCTTTTCTGAATAGCACATTTAATTATTTTCCTAAGGAAGTATACTATTCTATAAATTATGCATTTGCTACTTTTATAGCATTTGATAGAGTTGCAGGAAATCTACATTTAATGAAAATAAATTTTTATCAATTAGCTTACACTCTTGGTAGATTTAATAGGCCAGGTATTCCAGAAGAGGAAAAATATTATAGATTAAAACGCAGACAAAAATTATTAGCTAAATGATACTTTTAGCTCTAATTGCTTTGTAGGGGCTACTAAAAGTCTAACTATTGCGTCTTATTTTTAATACAGAAAGCTCTATGAAAATAATCTATTAAATTAGCTTTGTCTTCATAAATTATAAATAAACAATATTTGGGTCAGGTTTGGGTCACAAATTGCAGTGAAAAAGATAAAAGCACTGTAAATAATGGGTTTCATAAGAATTTTAATTTGCATGCCATGCAAGCGCTCTAGCCAACTGAGCTAACCCCCCAATAGCTGCAAATGTAAAGGCTGCCTCACTATTTCCAAAATTTAGTATTTTAAATAATTGAGGTCCTAAGATATTTTCAGGCCTTTATCGTACATTTCATCTATAATAAAGCAACCATGGCTATTCAATTTTTATCACCAGATACGGTTCAAAAACCGAAAGGCCATTATTCGCCGGGTGTAGTACATAATGGCGTGGTGTATGTAGCCGGACAATTACCCATCGATAAAGATGGTGTAGTACAGGCGGGCACCATAGAAGAGCAAACTACACTTTGCTTACAAAATATTCGGTATATATTAGAAGCAGCAGGGTCGGATATGAACCATATTCTCAAAGTAAATATTTTTATCAGCGATATTTCATTATGGCCTCGTTTTAATGAAACCTATAAAAATATAATGGGTGATCATAAACCTGCACGTATTGTAGTGCCTTGTAATCAATTAAATTATGGATGCACGGTTGAAATAGATTGCATCGCTGCTGTTAAATAATCTATTTATGCAAATTACCAAAGAGGCCATTGTTACGGCACACGAAAGAATTAAACCACATATTCATACAACACCAGTACTTACCTGTGATAGTATTAATGCTATGGTAGGTACTGAACTTTTTTTTAAATGCGAAAATTTCCAAAAAATAGGCGCTTTTAAAATAAGAGGTGGTATGAATGCGGCTTTATCACTCAGTACTGAGCAATTAAGAAATGGAGTGGCCACCCATTCTTCTGGCAATCATGCACAAGCTATGGCTTTTGCAGCACAGAAATTAGGGGTGAAAGCTTATATCGTAATGCCTTCTACTTCACCTGCTGTAAAAGTAAATGCAGTTAAGGGGTATGGTGCAGAAATTACTTTTTGCGAACCCAATCAGGCTGCTCGTGAAGCTGCACTCCAAAAAATAGTTGAGGAAACAGGTGCGGAGTTTGTGCATCCCTATGATGATAATAGGGTTATTACCGGACAAGCTACTTGTGTGAAAGAACTGATTGAAGAAATTTCAGATTTGCAAACCGTAGTAGCCCCTGTAGGGGGAGGCGGATTACTGTCTGGTACTTCATTAGGCGCAAAATATTTTGGCAATAATATTACTGTTTATGCTGGTGAACCTGAAGGAGCTGCTGATGCCGTGCTTAGTTTTAAATCCGGACAAGTAGAGAAAGCACCCTTTGTAAATACAATAGCAGATGGGTTAATGACTTCCTTAAGTGATCAAACACTTGGCATTATTAGAGAAAATGTGCAAGACATTTTGTTGGTATCAGAAGAAGAAATAAAGGCGGCATTAAGATTGGTTTATGAACGAATGAAAATTGTAGTAGAACCAAGTTGTGTTGTACCATTGGCTGCCGTATTACGCAATAAAGATTTATTCAAAGGAAAGCGAACAGGGATTATTTTAACTGGCGGTAATGTTGATCTATCAAAATTTACAGAATGGTTTGCTTAGTATATGAGTGTTAATAATACATATGATGCAATTGTAATAGGCTCAGGTATTAGTGGTGGCTGGGCTGCTAAGGAGCTTTGTGAAAAAGGATTGCGCACGCTAGTTTTAGAGAGAGGAAAACCCGTAGAACATAAGAAAGATTATCCTACTGCTATGTTGAATCCATGGGATTTTCCGCATCGCAATAAAATTCCACCGCCTGAGGCCGATAAGAGTCCGATCGTAAGCCATTGCTACGCTTTTAATGAAGCCACAAAACATTTTTTTGTAAAGGATTATGAACATCCTTATGTACAAAACAAACCCTTTAGCTGGATAAGGGGTTATCAAGTAGGCGGTAAGAGTTTATTATGGGCAAGGCAAACACAGCGTTGGAGTAAATATGATTTTGAAGGCCCATTAAGAGATGGATATGCCATTGATTGGCCTATTCGATATCATGATTTAGATAAATGGTACACCTATGTAGAAAGCTTTGCAGGTATCAGTGGAAATAAAGATGGATTAGATGTATTGCCCGATGGAGATTTTTTACCGCCTTGGCCATTAAATGATGCGGAGAAAGAAATTCAGCAAAAAATTATGGCTGCTTACACAGATAGGTATGTAATACAAGGCCGATGTGCCCATTTAACCGCACCGAAGCAAATACATCATGATCAAGGAAGAGGGAAATGCATGGCGCGTAATTTATGTGAAAGAGGTTGTCCGTTTGGTGCCTATTTTAGTTCAAATAGTAGCACCATTCCTGCTGCTCAAAAAACGGGTAATTTTTGGTTACAGCCAAATGCAGTGGTTGATTCTTTACTATATGATGAAACAGAAAGGAAAGTTACTGGCGTTCGTGTTGTAGATGCCATAACAAATGTAGTTACGATCTATTATGCGCGGATAATTTTTGTAAATGCTGCTTGTTTAAATACCAATCTTATTTTACTTAATTCCAAAAGCAATCGCTTCCCTAATGGATTAGGAAATGATGCTGGATTATTGGGTAAGTTTATTGCATTCCATAATTATAGAGGCACGA
>JBDKJS010000100.1:0-14867 GCA_039806065.1 Bacteroidota bacterium
GGTTACTTCAACTTGAGGAACACCTCTTGGTGCTGGTGGGATACCATCTAAGTGGAATCTGCCGATTGTACGGTTATCTTTTGCCATGCTGCGTTCTCCTTGTAAGATGTGGATCTCTACACTAGGTTGGTTATCGCTGGCAGTACTAAATGTTTCACTCTTTTTGGTGGGAATAGTGGTGTTGGCTTCTATTAGTTTGGTCATCACGCCACCCATTGTTTCGATACCTAGTGATAATGGAGTAACATCAAGCAACAAAACATCTTTCACTTCTCCGGTGAGCACAGCTCCTTGAATGGCAGCACCTACAGCTACTACCTCATCAGGATTTACACCCTTACTTGGCGATTTGCCAAAAAACTTTTGTACAGCCTCTTGAATAGCTGGAATTCTTGTTGAACCACCTACTAATATGATTTCATCAATATCGCTTGTACTTAGTCCAGCATTTTTAAGTGCACTTTGACAAGGAGCAATGGTGCGTTTAATTAAATCGTCAACTAACTGTTCAAACTTAGAACGAGACAGTGATCTTACCAAATGTTTTGGAATACCATCAACAGGCATAATGTAGGGTAAGTTTATTTCCGTTTGCGTAGAACTTGATAATTCGATTTTTGCCTTTTCAGCAGCTTCTTTCAATCTTTGAAGTGCCATTGGATCCTTGCGCAAATCAATGCCTTCATCGTTTTTAAATTCATCAGCCAACCAGTCTATAATGCGTTGGTCAAAATCGTCACCACCTAGGTGTGTATCGCCATCGGTTGATTTTACTTCGAAAACGCCATCACCTAACTCAAGCACTGACACATCATGGGTACCACCTCCACAATCGAAGACTACTATTTTCATCTCCTTGGTTTTTTTATCTAATCCATAAGCAAGAGCAGCCGCAGTAGGTTCATTGATTATTCTAAGCACTTTCAAACCAGCAACTTCTCCAGCCTCTTTGGTAGCTTGACGTTGGCTGTCATTAAAATAGGCCGGAACGGTAATAACTGCTTCTGTAACCTCGTTCCCAAGATAATCTTCCGCAGTCTTTTTCATTTTTTGTAGAATAATGGCTGATATTTCTTGCGGGGTATAATTACGATCTTTTATTTTAACTCTTGGTGTATTATTATCGCCCTTTACTACTTCATAGGGCACACGGTCCTTCTCCTTACTTATATTATCAAACGACTCGCCCATAAATCTCTTAATAGAATAAATGGTGTTCCTTGGATTGGTAATACTTTGGCGCTTTGCAGGGTCTCCTACTTTTCTTTCGCCATTGTCTAAAAAAGCTACTATGCTTGGCGTAGTTCTACGACCTTCACTATTGGCAATTACCACAGGTTCGTTACCTTCCATTACGGCTACACAACTATTGGTTGTTCCTAAGTCAATTCCTATTACTTTTCTCATTTTTTTAATTGTTTTGATCCAGAAAGTCAAGTTTTATGCCAATCTCTATTTTGTGAAAAAATGGCAGTCTTTCTAATTTTATCATGACAGCGTTAAAATTATTTGTCATTCTAAAAATAAAACTAAATTTGTCGGCCTTAAACAATATTTAACTAACCCCAAATTATTCGATGAAAAAATTTACTTCTTTTCTGTCTGCTGTATTAATCAGTAGTTCAGTATTTGCTGGTACTGGCGATGCAAAGCTAAATGGTACCAATGCAAGAACTTTATCAGTTAAAAAAAACAGACTGGTAAACACTCAATCTGCTGCCCGCAATGGCAACATTGGTGGTAATCATACTGCTGCCGTTATCTTTTCTGAAGACTTCGCTGGTGGAATTCCTGCCGGTTGGAGCAATGTAGATGTACCTGCTGTAGGTGTGTCATGGGTTTGGACTACCACTGGATCTTTCAACCCTTATCCTTTCGGTGCTCTTGCTACTGCTGGTACCTCAGCAGCAAATGGTTATATTAAATTTGATAGCGACTCTGCTGGCGCTTCTGTGGGTGGAGAAAACGGTGTTCTTACTACCACTGCTATCAACTGTACTGGTTTTGCTACCGTAAAATTGCGTTTCAATGAAATTTTTGTTCAGTTTGCAGCTAGTACTGGTACTTTGCTTGTAAGTAATGATAACACTACTTGGACGGCCGTGCACTCTGCTGAAACTGGTCTTGCTCAAAATGAATCTACTCCAAATCCTAATGCTGTTGATATTGATATTTCTAGCATTGCAGCAAATCAAGCTACTGTTTACCTAAGGTTTGATTATGTAGGTGATTATGATTATTTCTGGATGATCGATGATGTGGAACTTTATGAGCCTTCAGCTAATGATGTAGCTGCTGGTGGATTTGAAGTGCCTTTCAATTCATGTGCACTTTCTGCAACTGAGCCCGTTATCATGGATATTATCAACGTTGGTACTTCTGCAGTTTCAGGTTTCAGTGCTTCTTTCACTGCCGATGGTGGTACTCCTGTAGTTGAGGCTGTAAGCAGCACCATCAACCCTGGCGATACACTTTCTTACACTTTCACCGCTACGGCCGATTTTTCTGCTGCTGGGGTTCATACGCTTGACGGTGCTGTAATTCTTGCCGGTGATGCTGATACTTCTAACAATACAGCCGTGAGTGCAGTAACTGCATCTTATGCTCAAATTGATCTTACTTCAGGAGCCTATACGCAAGGCTTTGAACCTACTGACGATTTTAGTGGTTATGCTATAGTGGACAATGATGGCGATGGCGTAACTTTTGATATTTCTACAACTTATGTTCGTAGTGGTACGCAAACACTTCGTAAGCCTGGTAGTGGTGTAGATGATGATAACTGGTTATTTACCACTTGCTATGATCTAGCTACTGCTACAAACTATGAGTTAAATTTCTGGTATAAAAATTTCGAATTGCTTAACCCTTGCTCTCTTGAAGTATTTGTTGGCACTGCAAATGATATTGCTTCTATGACACAAAGCGTAGTAGTTTGTCCGGTACCTGGTGACACCACATACACTAATTCAGTAACCCAATTTACTGTACCTGCTGCAGGATCTTATTACTTTGGTTTCCATTTTTACAGCACTCAAGGAACTGGTACTAGTTCACTTCGCCTAGATGATATTAGTATTAACATCGCAACTGGCTTAAACAATGTAACTTCAAGTTCAGTTAATGTTTATCCTAATCCTTCTAATGGCATTGTAAATTTCAAAGGAATAACTGGTAAAGCCAACGTAGCTGTTTATTCTACTATTGGTCAGTTAGTATTTAATCATTCAATTAATGAAATCAACGGTTCTTCAATTGATTTATCTAACTTATCTGAAGGAATTTATAGTATCCAAATTACTACTGATGCTGGTGTAGTTACCAAGTCAATAAATATCAAGAAGTAATTTATATTGCTACTTATTAGAAAAGCCGCTCTTATTTTGGAGCGGCTTTTTTCATTAAAGAAATTTGTACAAAAAAATCGGGGAGCTTCCTCCCCGATTTCCATTAAACTTTTTTATTACGCCACGCTTCGCGGTGACTTTCCAAATCAGTCAAACTGACTTGGTAGCGGGCTAAAACCTCAGCAAGAATTTTTTGAAATGCTATTGAGTCCTTGTCTGCTTGTTCATTTTTTAAAGCATTTAATGCTAAAAAACTTCGCTCTTGAAGACTAAGGTTGACCAGCTGGTGGCTTTGGTCTGCAATAAAGGATTCCAAATTCTTGTGAATAGCCTTCCGATCAGCTTCTACAGGAGGTTTGGTGCCCTTCGAAGCTTTCGATTTTTGATTCATAAGACTGGTTGATAAGTTCACGTTACAAAGAAACATGTAATATTTATTACTACAACAAAACTGTAAGAAATTTGATAACTTTATTTCACAATCGATTGTTAAAATCGCGCTGTCAGATCAATTTCAACTTTTTTAAAAGTTAATTGTTGATTTCATGTTGGTTCACCTCCCCTGTTGCATTGCACAATTGACTATCTTTGTTCACTAAGATGAATACATTCAAATTTAAAGGAAATCAAAGTGATTTTTATATTGAACTCAAAGCTAAAGTTCAAGAATATTTTAAAAACAATAATAAAACAATCACTGGCAACAGCTACTTGTATTTCAAGGCCATTCTATTGGTGTCAAGTTTTCTTGCTTGTTATATTTTGTTACTTACTGTTTCCATGCATTGGTCGCTTGCCTTGCTCCTATGTACCCTAGCAGGAATAGCCACAGCTGGAATTGGTTTTAATATCATGCACGATGGAAGCCATGGTAGTTTTTCTAAAAATAAGACTTGGAACAAAGCTGCATCGCTCACATTAAATGCCTTGGGCTGCTCCTCTTATTTTTGGAGCGTAAAACATGTGGTGGTGCATCACACTTACACTAATATTGGTGGGCATGACGATGATATTGAGAACGAACCATTCCTTAGGTTATGTGAAACCCAGGAAAAGCAAAAAATGCACGCCTTTCAGCAATTTTACTTCGTATTGGTGTACGGCCTGTTATACATAGCTTGGATATTTTACTTGGATTTTGTAAAATACTTTAGTCGTAAAATTGGTATCAAAGAAAATTTAGAAATATCGGCAAGCCGTCATGTAGGATTTTGGGCTACTAAAATTTTGTACACCTTATTTTTCGTAGTGCTTCCCATTTATGCTGTTGGAATAGTACCATTTTTGATTGGTTACTCTTGCTATATGTTTGTGGTAGGTGTTTTAATCAGTATTGTCTTTCAGTTAGCACATTGTGTTGAGGATATGGCTTTCGATCATAGCGTACCTGAGAACCATACCGATTGGGCAACACACCAAATGAATACCACTTGTAATTTTAGTACCAAAAGTAAGATTGTAACTTTTTTCACCGGTGGTCTAAATTTTCAAATTGAACACCACCTTTTCCCTAAAATATCGCATGTCCATTATCCTGCACTAAGTAAAATTGTGAAAGAAGTAAGTGCTAAATACAAAATCAAATATCACGAGCAGCCAACACTATTTGCTGCTGTTAAATCGCATTATAAGTTTCTAAAAATGATGGGCAACCAGTAATTTTTTAGTGGTGGTTTTCATAATTTCTTCTTGCTTCTGTTAGTGCCTTTGCCTTATGTTATCTAAATCTAAAACTCCTTTGGCAACTATTGCTGCCAAAAACGAACCCATCTATATTAAAGGCGCTCGAGTACACAACTTAAAAAATATTGATGTTTCGTTTCCGCGTAACAAATTTATTGTAATCACGGGCCTTAGTGGTAGCGGAAAATCGAGCTTGGCTTTTGATACCCTCTATGCCGAAGGACAAAGACGTTATGTTGAGAGCTTGAGTAGCTATGCCCGCCAGTTCATAGGTAGAATGGATAAACCCGATGTAGATTACATCAAAGGAATTTCACCCGCTGTAGCAATCGAACAAAAAGTCAATACTCGAAATCCTAGATCTACGGTAGGTACCACTACAGAAATTTATGACTACCTGAAATTATTGTTTGCCAGGATTGGGAAAACTATTTCACCTATTTCTAACACTGAGGTGAAGCGTCATTCTGTTGATGATGTTGTGGCAGCTATAGTTAATGATCAGTTTAATAAGGCCATTTTACATTGCCCTATCTATTGCACGGCAGAAAATCTGAAGCAACAACTTGAATCGCTCTTGCAAAAAGGTTTTCAAAGGATCATGGTGGGTAGTGAAATGGTTAAAATTGAAGAGTTAATAGCCAAGAAATCTGCTCTACTACCTGAAGTAAAAACTACCAAGAAGGCAAAAGCAAGCATAGTGTCTGAAACGCTATTACCTTATCCAGGCATCACATTAATTATAGATAGATTGACTATTGCCAATGATGATGATACTAAATCGCGATTGGCTGATAGCGTTCAAACAGCTTTTAACGAAGCCCTTGGCACTTGTTATGTCACCGCATTTAAGCCTGATGGCCTTACAGAGGATTTTACATTTAGCAATAGATTTGAGGCTGATGGGCTGAACTTCGAAATTCCCAGTTTGCATCTTTTTAGCTTTAATAATCCTTATGGCGCATGCAAGGTTTGTGAAGGATTTGGTCATGTAATAGGTATTGATGAAGACCTTGTTATACCAGATAAATCATTAAGTGTATATGAAGGTGCTATTATGCCATGGCGTAGCGATAAAATGCAAGAATGGAATCATCAATTAATCAAGCATGCATTCAAATTTGACTTTCCCATCCACCGCCCTTTTTACGATCTAACTGCTGAAGAAAAACAGTTGCTTTGGGATGGCAATAAGTATTTCAAGGGAATCCACTCTTTTTTTAAAGATGTAGAAGCTCAGGCTTACAAGATACAATATCGCGTTTTGCTATCGCGCTACCGAGGTAGAACCATGTGCCCTGATTGTAAAGGCTCACGACTAAGGAAAGATGCCACCTATGTTAAAGTAGGCGGATTATCAATTACTGATATCGTTTTTATGCCTGTAAAAAAGGTGCAAGCATTTTTTGATCAACTTCAGTTGAGCGACTATGATGCTACTGTAGGTAAACGAATTTTAATAGAAATAAAAAATAGGGTTAAATTCCTGATGGACGTAGGCTTGGGTTATTTAACCTTGAATCGTTTGTCAAATACGCTTAGTGGTGGTGAATCGCAACGCATAAATTTAGCAACCAGCCTTGGTAGTAGTTTGGTGGGCAGCATGTATATATTGGATGAACCCAGCATTGGTCTCCATCCACGCGATACGGAAAGGCTTATCAGTGTCCTAAAATCACTACGTGATGTTGGCAATACACTCATTGTAGTAGAGCATGATGAAGAAATAATGCAAGCAGCTGATCAAATTATAGATATTGGACCGCTTGCAGGAATAAATGGTGGGCATTTAGTGGCTCAAGGAACCCTAGCACAGATCCTACAAAATAAAGAAAGCCTCACCGCACGCTACCTTACCGGCATTGAAAAAATAGCTATTCCTGGTTATAGAAGAGCATTTGCACAGGCTATTAAAATTGAAGGAGCGCGAGAAAATAACCTAAAAAATGTAAGCGTAAAAATTCCATTGGGAGTGATCACTTGTGTAACAGGTGTTAGTGGTTCAGGAAAAACATCGCTTATAAAAAAGGTGCTTTATCCAGCGTTGAAAAAAATTCATGGCGGTTATGGAGAAGCAACCGGCCTGCTTGATAAATTAAGTGGCGATTATAACAACATTACCGCAGTGGAATTTGTGGACCAAAATCCAATTGGAAAATCTAGCAGAAGTAATCCGGTGACTTATATCAAAGCTTATGATGAGATAAGATCACTCTATGCCGATTTGCCCCTTGCACGTTCTCGAAAATATAAACCCTCTCACTTTAGTTTCAACATTGAAGGAGGCCGCTGTGAAATGTGCGAAGGCGAGGGTATGGTGACCATAGAAATGCAATTCATGGCCGATATACAAATGGTGTGCGACACTTGTAAAGGTAGGCGATTTAAAGATGAAATTCTGGACGTGTCTTATAAAGGTAAAACCATCAGCGATCTGTTAGAGGCTACAGTGGATGAGGCAATTGATTTCTTTTCGGCCCCCATTAAATCTTTTTCGGCCGATGGAAAAATAGTGGCCAAGCTTAAACCTCTTCAAGATGTAGGTCTGGGCTACATCAAACTAGGGCAAAGTAGCAGTACCTTAAGTGGTGGCGAAGCGCAAAGGATTAAGCTCGCTAGTTTTTTACAAAAGGGAAATGCCCATGATCATACCTTATTTATTTTTGATGAACCCACTACCGGACTTCATTTTCATGATATCAATAAGCTATTAAAGTCTTTTGAAGCGCTTATTAATCAGGGCAATACGATTGTAATCATTGAACACAATCCTGAAGTGATCAAATGTGCTGATTGGATCATTGACATGGGGCCCGAAGGTGGTGATGAAGGCGGCAATGTGGTGTTTGAAGGGAGACCAGAAGACCTTGTAAAACTTACCATAAGCCATACTGCTACATACCTAAAGGAAAAGTTGAAGTAAAAATTAAAGAAGCTGATTTACAAAAGCTTGCAAGGGATAAAAAATAGTTATCAACAAATTGTTGAAATGTTTTTACATTTTTAGCCAAAATTATTTTCACAAATCTCAAAATCTTAAATATTCTTATTGTATTATTGCATAACATTTTTAAAATACATAAACAATGGATGAATTATTTAAAGCATTAGGAGATCCCACTAGAAGAGAAATCCTTAAACTGTTGAAGAAAAAAGAACTTCCAGCTGGTGAAGTAGCAGACAAGTTTAGCATGTCTAAGCCTAGCATTTCTCACCATCTTGATTCACTTCGTCAAGGAGGTCTTGTAACTTCTACAAGAAGCGGACAGCAAATTATTTACGCAATCAATAACAAAGCTGTAGAGCAGGCTATTGATGTGTTAGAAGGTTTGATGTCTAAAGGAAAAAAATAAATATTTTTTTTTCTTCCACCAGAGAAAGGCTGCTTTTAGAGCAGCCTTTTTTATTGCTCATCCTTCTTCTTAGCATCCCTTCTTTTCTTCTTCTCAGCTTTTAGTTTCTGCTGCTGACTCCAGCCACTTAGATCGCGAATAACTACTGAAGCACATGTCATACCAAACATAGCTGGAATATAACTAATGGTACCATAGGCCGATTTTTTAAACCTACTTTGTGTATACATCAATGACTTTTTATATACTTCCTCCTTACTCCATACCACCTTTATACCGCCATATACATTGTGTTTTATCAACCGCTTACGTACCACTTGAGCTAAAAAACAATTGTAAGTGTTTTTTAAATCTCCTATCACTATTTTGGAAGGATCCATCCTGCCGCCTGCTCCCATACTGCTAATCAAAGGTATGTCATTCCAATAGCAAGTAGCCATGAGATTCACCTTTGGTGTGATGCTGTCTATGGCATCTATTACATAGTCATATTTTTCGGCTTGCACGGCAGCTTTGGCGCCTGCTACATCTAAAAATTGATCCTTTACTACCAAACTTACCGATGGATTTATCTGCCTGATGCGGTCTTCCATCAACAAGGCCTTTGACTGCCCGTGTGTGGTAGCCAAAGCTTGTAATTGCCTATTCCTATTGGTGGGATCTACCACATCCCCATCGAGGATGGTAATTTTTCCCACTCCAGCGCGCGCTATCGCCTCTGCTGCATAAGAACCTACCCCTCCCAATCCCACGATGAGTACATGCGATTCATTGAGCCGCTGTATCCCTTCTTGTGCTATGAGCAGCGTTGATCGCTCTAACCAACTGTTATCCATTGTTATCAAATATTTTTTTATAGTTACTAATCATCATCGCTTCAAATGCAGCAGGAACATGCCCACCTAGATCAACCGCCATATCGTATAGCGATGAAATAGCGATGGGTGAATGATCCGTCTCTAACATTATGTGCGACAAATTTAATGTTTTAAAAATGCCCTGAACCCTTCCGGCATTTTTAAAAATAGCAGGACCAAGGCTAATCATGTAACCATGATCGATTATCTTTTTAGCATGTACTATTTCATTGTTGAATCCATGAAACAATACCGGCACTTTACTATTTTTGAGCATGCCCAGCACTTCATCCAATCTCCTTACACAATGCACTATGAGCGGGAGTTTGGTTTGATTGGCTATGGCTATACATTGTTCAAAATAAAACCTTTGATCCACTGCTGAAAAACTACTAAATTTATCTAAACCACATTCACCAATGGCTTTTACGGTCGGATGTTTGGCTATCAATGATAGCAATGTATGTCCCACATTGGTGGTAGCAGTAGGCAAATACCAAGGATGCACTGAAAGTGAAATGGGATCTATGGGATTGTCACCCATTTGGTTCCAATAGAAATTTCTTATTGCCATCACCTCGGCATTTGCAGTGTTGGAATGGTGAGTGTGAACATTAATAAATTTAACTTTGCTCAAAATAAATAGAATGACTCCAAAGATAAAGCAAATAAAAAAAATGGTGGGCAATGTTAACCCTTTTGCCACTCAAAGCGATCAAATTTTTTCTAACCAATATTTACATTCCGTTATTTATTACAATGAAATGGGTGCCATCACCCTTGAAGAAAAGTATAATAGTGCTGGAACCTGCGAGGAAGTGATCGCCTATCAATACAATCATCAAAATAAACCTATTACCATAAAAGCTACCTATCCTATTGACCAAACTGAGGAAGTAATAAAAATAACCTATGATGGATTGCTTAAGGTGAAACAACAAAAGTTTTATGGCGATGACCCAGGCAGCTATCACACATTTGGTTACAATGATGAGCAACTACTGATCGATCATCAATCTTTTGATGATGATCAAACACTTATTTTACGCGAAACTTTTGCCTATCAAAATTCAAAATTATTGCAGCACGATCAACATGATTTTGAATCGCCACAGCACTATAGTATTATGTATGAATACCCCCAGCCACAAACCATCATTGAACAGCATTGGGTTGATTCAAAACTACAGAAATCATGCATTAAAACTATTAATGAACATGGTCAAGAAATAAAATTTGAAGAACTAAATACTAATGGAAAAATCTTACATGCTACCACCTATCACTATGATGAGCATCAGCGACTGATTGAAATTAATTCAACCCATGCATCCATGAAGCGCAAATTAATAGCGTATGATGAAAGTGGCTTGCTATGCTCAAGCGAAACTTATAATGCTGCTGGTGCATTAATTGAAAAACAACATTTAACTTATGAAAATGGACTGTTGGCCTCCGAAGCTATTGCTGAAATAGCCACCAATGGAAATGAAAAAAGTATCCACCAACATGTTTTTTATCACTACCAATTCTATTAGTACGCACTTTTTGCCAATGGGCTAACCTAAATTTGTTCATATCTTTTAATGCGCTTGTTAACCCACATAAATCTGACTTCTATTTTTACATATACGAGTAAAATTGGCAATTTCCTTTAGTTGACCACGTTTAATCCCGTAACTGTAATCATCATGACTAAAAAAGCTGGAAGCGAAGAAGAAGTAAAAGAAAAATCTAAATCAAAAAAAAAGAAACAAGGTTTTTCTTTAAAAGGTATTAAAACATTCTTAATAGATGAAAGAACACACCAAACCTTTGGTTTGCTTTTGCTGCTTTTTTCCCTTTTCTTATTTGCTGCTTTTATTTCCCACTTATGGTATTGGCAATCCGATTCAGCAATAAGTGGAGCCAACACCGTGGGCGAACTTCTTATCCGTCAAGATTTACAAGTAAAAAATTGGTTGGGAAAGTTGGGCGCCATCCTTGCCGATTATTTTATGACCGGCAAATTTGGAATAGCTGCTTTTTTTATCCCCTTCTACCTTTTTTTAACCAGCATTAAAATAATTACAAGCCGCACCTTACTGCCTTTTGGCCCCACTTTCCGTTGGGGATTATTTACAGCTGTTTGGTTGAGCACCTTCTTAGGCTTTGCATTAAGCGCCAAACCTACCTGGCTCATTCTAGGTGGCGTTTATGGATATGAAATGAGCGACACGCTTAAAGGACTCATCGGAGGCATTGGCACAGGGCTATTATTACTTGCTTCTCTTACTGCATTCATCACTGTAACCTTTAAACTCAACCTTCAGTGGAATAAACAAGCCACCCCGGCCGAAGAAGCAGTGGAACCATCACCTGATCAAGAAAAAGCAGCACCCGATTTTGCTGATAAGGTAATCTCTAACCTATTTGGTGAAACTGAAAAACCGCAGGTAATTGATTTTGATGATACTGATCCTATCTATGACGATCAAGTTCATGAAATTGAAAATATGGAAATGGAAGACCTACCCTCTGATGAAGATGATGATAGTGAAACAATAGCCGAAACCGATTTAGATGATGAACTAGCTATAGAAAATGAGCCTGACCTTACAATGGAAAACCAACCCGAGGCCGATATGGAATTGGAAACAATAGTGGCCGCTGAAGATGAAATGGCCATTGATGATGATGGAGAATTACCACATGCCACTGGCGATTATGATCCTAAACTAGAACTTAGCCGCTACAAATATCCATCTCTTGATCTATTAGAAAATTATGGCGACAAAAAATTAGAAATCAACAAAGAAGAGCTGGAAGCCAATAAAAATAAAATCGTAGAAACACTAAGGCACTATGATATAAATATAGAAAAGATCAAAGCTACCATTGGGCCCACTGTCACCCTGTTTGAAATAGTTCCGCAAGCAGGTACCAGAATCTCAAAAATAAAAAATCTTGAAAATGACATTGCGCTAAGTATTGCCGCCCTGGGCATTCGCATCATTGCACCCATACCCGGTAAAGGAACCATTGGAATTGAAGTACCCAATCAAAAACCTGAAATTGTTCCAATGAAAAACCTGCTGGGCAGCGAACGGTTTGTGAACTCAGAATTTGACCTACCCATAGCACTCGGAAAAACCATAAGCAATGAAGTTTTCATTGCCGATTTGGCCAAAATGCCCCACCTCCTAATGGCTGGTGCCACTGGCCAAGGGAAATCAGTAGGCCTCAATGCCATTTTGGTGAGTTTACTTTATAAAAAACACCCATCTCAAGTCAAGTTTGTAATGGTTGATCCTAAAAAAGTAGAATTAACCCTTTTTAGAACAATTGAAAGACATTTCCTGGCTAAACTTCCTAATGAAGAAGAACCTATCATTACCGATACTAAAAAAGTAATTAACACACTCAACAGCCTTTGCATAGAAATGGACCAGCGCTATGAATTGTTAAAAGACGCTGCCGTTAGAACCATTAAAGAATACAATGCCAAGTTCATTGCCCGCAAGCTAAATCCAAACAACGGCCACCGCTACCTCCCCTATATTGTGCTCGTTGTAGATGAATTTGCCGACCTCATCATGACAGCCGGCAAAGAGGTAGAAACTCCCATCGCCCGCCTCGCTCAGCTGGCCCGTGCCATTGGTATTCACCTGATCATTGCCACCCAACGACCTTCTGTAAACATTATTACAGGTACCATCAAGGCCAATTTTCCAGCACGTATTGCATTTAGAGTTTCATCTAAAATAGATGCCCGTACCATTCTCGACAGTCAAGGTGCCGAACAATTAATTGGCAAGGGCGATATGCTCCTAAGCATGGGCAGCGACCTCATTCGGCTCCAATGCGCATTTGTAGATACTCCTGAAGTTGATCGCATCACCGAATTTATCGGAGGGCAGCAAGGTTATGCCGATGCATTTTTACTCCCAGAATACATAGATGAAAACGGTGAAGGAAGCAAAGACATCAGCCTTGAAGATAGAGACCCCCTATTTGAAGATGCAGCCCAAATCATTGTCAATGCACAACAGGGATCAGCTTCCCTCTTACAGCGCAAACTCAAATTAGGCTATAACCGGGCCGGTAGAATCATAGATCAACTAGAAGCAGCTAGGATAATAGGCCCCTTTGAAGGATCCAAAGCCCGCGAAGTATTGATCAAAGACCCCATGAGCCTTGATCAAATACTACAAGGCCTTCGCAATAGAAATAATTAATGCCCACAAAACCAAGCCCCTCTTAATCAGTAACCAACGCTAGCTTTTAACTTTGGCGCACTATTTGCTTTAATCCTAAAAAAATTACTCCTACTTTTGAACTGTACACACAAAAAGTACGTAATAATCTAGAATAAAAAAAATTATAGCGATGATTAAAAAAAACAACCTGCTGCTAAAACTTTTGATGCTCTTCACCCTTGGTGCCCATAGTGTGCTTGCCCAATCTACTGCCGAAACACCAGCCCAGAGTGATAAAAAAGCACAGGAAATACTTAAATCCGTTTCCTCAAAATTTAAAAGCCTTCAAAGTGTAAAAGCCACCTTCACCATTAAACTAGAAGACGCCAAAGGCCAAACCAACGAAACCCAAAAAGGTACCATTCAAATAAAGGGCGCTAAATATAAATTAGACCTCGCAGGACAAGAAGTGTACTCTGATGGCGCCACACGCTGGACCTACATGAAAGAATCAAACGAAGTGCAAATAGACAACCAGCGAAACGATGAAAACGCCATCACACCCGGCAATGTATTTACCATGTATGAAAAAGGCTGGCTCTTTAAATTTGTGGGTGAAGAAAAGGCCGGGGCCCTCACCTACCAATTAATAGAATTAATACCCATTGACCCTAAGAAGAAAAACATCTTTAAAGTTAAACTCAAAATCAATAAGGCCGATAAATATATTGCCAATGCCAAAGTATTTGAAAAAAATGGCAATACTCAAACCATTATCGTAGATCAAATAGCCAGCAATGCCAGCAATGCCGAAACCATTTTCCTATTCAACGAAGCTAAATATCCCGGCTGCGAAAAAATAGACCTTCGCTAATGGCAAGCACCATAGCTCACAAACAAATATTTTTTGGGGCGGCATCACCACCACCGCACCTTATCACCCGCAGTGCCGGTGTTCGCTCATAGTGCTGCTAAAAAAAATACTTTTTTAGCAGCAGCTAATCCGCTCACCCACGGGCCGCAGTTCATCACCCTAACACCCATCACCTCACTATTTTCATCCAGATGTGCACATTACTCTTTCATTACTGTGCCGTCAATACTTGCTTCCTGGGAGCAATAGGATATTTAATTTACTGCTTTGTAATTTTAGTTTTTACTCATTTTGAACAATAACCTTGGCTGTGCCTTTGTAACTTGAATTTGAAATTTTTAGAAGATAGATACCACTGCTCAAATTGTGGAGTTTAATATTTTGCATCTGACTCCAGGCCGGTAGCCATTGCTGCTGCACTACCTTGCCATTGATATCTATCAATTGCAGCAAAGCATTTTCTTGCAAAGTAGCATACTGCAAATGAACCGTGCTGTTTGCAGCGGCAGGGTTTGGAAAAACTTTAACTGCGTTTTCTTTTACTGCACCTTTGGGTAAACCCACATGCAAACTAT
>JBDKJS010000101.1:0-8355 GCA_039806065.1 Bacteroidota bacterium
GATATTTTCGAACTGGATTAGGATATATGCCCAATCCTGCTCTTGAAAAATCATCGACTCCTATATTACTGTTTACCAACTCAACATTTAATGTAGTGAGCTGGCCAGAATTTAAACTTACGTTAGTGATGGTTTTTGAAAAATATCCCACTGCTGATACTGTTACATCATACAGGCCAGCAATAGGCCATCCAGTAGCGTAATTTCCAAAAATATTAGCAGCAGTACTAGCAGTGGTGGCTGTGATGCTAATTGAAGCTCCATTAATAGGTAAATGAGTTGCGCTATCAGTAATCAATCCTTCCAGATAGCATGCTCGCTGATAATTGACAGAAAAGACAAATAAATCATTGTTTCCATCAGAAGCGATCATTTTTCCATTAGGTAAAAATGGATCGGCATCCCAACAGATCCATGTACCCGTGTTGAAGGATGCTACTTCTATTAAATTATGAGGCCTTAAAGCATCAACAATAGTAACTTTGCTTCCGTAACTTGGGCATATTAAATAGTCATTGAGCACCCTTACGTTGTGCACTTCACCATTAGGAGTATTGTTATTTAAATAAGTGTCTAATAATTTAATGCTATTAAGGTCGCTGATGTCATATGCGGCTAGAGGTGCTCCTGGCCTTTCATCTGTAGTAAACAAAACGTTTGACGAATCATTTAACCAAGTATTGTGGTTGAATAAATTAGGGGTTTCTTGAGTGGCTAAAAGAATAGGATTTGATTTATCTGCAATATCAAAGACCTTAAAATTCCCAATATAGATATCGCTAGTGTATAGAAAATTTCCTCTTACATAACTGTCGTGGCAATAGTCTAACGTATCGGCACCAATGTAAACAGGATTCCAGGGATCGGCTATGGAAGCAATGATTACACCTCTGTTTAAGGCTGTAATATTATGACCATTGATGTATAAAAAACTGTCAGCAGCGGTAATCGTATGAGCCCTTGACAATTGATTTAGTATAGCTCCATCGCCAGTATAAAATTTAAAGGGTACGCTATCTGGTAAATATCGAAGGTCAAGAATTTGAACCCCATTCAACAAATTGTTTGGATCTACACCTTCTGATACTGCATAGGCATAATCGCCAAATACTTTTACCTCATGCCAAAGCGATAATACACCAGGTAAGGCAGCTACTTGAATTGGATTGGTACCATCCGTTACATCAATTATTTTTATCCCATCTTCATAACCAAGCAACGCATATTCATTTCCACTTGCATGGACATAATGCCATAAACCGCTGCTCCTTAGACTTCCTGCTAGATCTAAATTGCCTAACAAATTAATAGTAGCCTGAGCATAAGTTTGAGTTGATAAAATAAGCAGGGCAATTAAAACTCTATACATTATCTAATGATTAATACTTTCTGATGATGAACCGTTGCGCCATGATGTAATATGCTTACGAAATAAACTCCATTTGGCAGGTGGCTTATAGAAAGTTGTTCCTGATTTAAATTTAATTGCGAGTCATATAAGAGTTTACCCTCTGCTGAAAATATATTAACCGAATACTGCTCTTGGCTGGGAACTGAAATGTGCAGCTGTTGATTTGCTATAGTAGGATAAACCTTTATACCACCTTCTGTAAAAGTATTAATCCCATTAAATAAATCTGTAGTACAAATTTTATCATTACTTAAATCACCATCGCCTGTGGCTATTACAAAAGCACAAAACTGATAAGCTCCAGAAGGAACTGTGAAAGATGGCAAACCGAGGGTGATAGATTGGCCAGGATTTACCGGTAGGGCATAGTTGATAGTAGTAGGCTGTCCATTCACAGTATAACCAACAGTGAAACCACTAGCCGGTAATATGCCTTGATTCTGAACTTGCAGAATAACTGTGTCTTGCGAATTTGGTGTGGTTGGCGAAGTTGGACTAATAACATTGATCATAGCCATATCAATTTGAGGGCCTGGAATAATTTCAAAATTATCGATGCTATAACCATCACGAGTTATGGAATTATCAGATTGGAAAACAAAACGGAACTGAGCATTAGTAAATCCATTAAGGGGAACCAACTTATATTTTGATTCAATCCAACCGGATGATAATCCTTCCCATGCCGGCCCCTGAAAAGCATTGGCGGTGCCAGTGTACCAATTAGTTGCATTGGGATCAGCTATAGTCCCTAATAGTGTCCATGTAAGGCCCCCATTGGTACTGTATTGCAATTGAACTCCATCCCATGAATTTTCGGTGGTAAAATTATGCCAAAATCTAAGTCTAGCATTAAATTGCCCATTGAAATCAAAATAGGGAGAAAGCAAATAACAATCGGCATTGTCAAAATATGCTGTATTTAAATTCACATCCCAGCATTTAGTACCACTATAGGCTCCACTTGTAGAACCAAAGGCTGGTGTTCCCAATTCCCATCTGGTTTGGATTGAAGCTGTACTATCTACCCATAGAGAAGTTCCTTCAAAATTATCGAAGTAAGGTAGTGGTTGAAGTGTAATTGGAGTAACAGTTATGCAAAGAGTATCATTCGAATTATTCAAGCTGTCGCCATTTACCACTATAAATGCGCATATTTCAAATGGAGTATTGGGAACAATAAAAGGAATAGAAAAAGTTTGAGTGGCAATGTTGCCTGGTAATAAAGAATTATTGACAATTTGTGATGTAACATTTCCATTGTAAATATAACCAATTGTATAATTGCTAAATATATTCACTCCGCTATTAACGTAGGCAACTGAAACATTGATGGTACTACCCGCTTGAATTATAGTGTTTGGATTCACTATACTAGACACTCCGCCATCAATGGCAGGTATAATGGTGATGGACTTACAAAATTGGTCGTTAGTTGTAATTGAATCATTGGCAACTGTTGTAAAAGCACAAAATTGAATTGGCCCATTTGAAGGGTAGCTATAATTTTGAGTAAACGTATAAAAGACTGTGGCACCGGGAATGAGCACTGTGTTTAATGTTTCAGTGACAGCAACCTGCCCATCAGTATAGGTGATTGGAATGGTATAAAGGGTATCTGTAGCATAGTTTGTAACTTGTACTGTAACCGGTACTGCAGCCCCTGCACC
This sequence comes from Bacteroidota bacterium, assembly GCA_039806065.1. Classification (GTDB taxonomy): domain Bacteria; phylum Bacteroidota; class Bacteroidia; order AKYH767-A; family 2013-40CM-41-45; genus JBDKJS01. The sequence continues at coordinate 3,082 of JBDKJS010000101.1, forward strand.
ACCAATGTTTCCCGGTGAAAATATCAACGAAACGCCTGCATCAATGGATGATGCTTCGAGTAATTCAAAATCATCGATAGTGTAGCCAATGGTTTCTACTGCATTATCAGCACTGAAGGTAAACCTGAACCTAACAATGCTAGGGCTGCCAACTAAATCCAGTTTATAAGAACTTTGGTACCACCCCGGACTATTCCCTTCCCAGCCTGGTCCACCTAAACTCGTAACATTGCCCGTGTACCAATTAACGCCATTAGGATCGCCAATGAATCCTATTTGTTGCCAAATGCCGCTATTATCATATTCAACCTCAAATCTAGTTCCATCCCATGTATTTTCTACATTAAAATTGTGCCAAAACTTAATTTGCAACTTGGAATGATTACTCGCATCAAATAATGGACTGGTTAATGTTGTGAATGTATTAGGTAAATACGCAGCATTCAATTCCACATCCCATGCTTGAACCCCACTATGAGTGGTGGATGTAATGCCAAAATTTGGGTCGCCTAATTGCCAAACACTTCCACTACCAAAATTTTGCGATACCCAATTGGTAGCTGGCCCTTCAAAATCATCAAAAAATGGAATATTTATACCGTTAGAGTAAATTACACTTATACATCCTGTATCAGGTTCTACATTTAAATTCGGAATTGGTGTATTGTCTGCAGCAGTGGCAGAATAGCAGATGGTGTCACCCACATTGGCTCCAAAAATATATCCTGTATAATTATCTGGCCCATTTGAAAACATGGCAACAGGCGCTTGCGAAACTCCATTGATAGTGTAATTCAATACCACATTACTAATACCACTTGAGTCGCTAGCAAATGCATCAACTTGAATAGGGCTGATTCCATAATAAATGCCAACTCCGGCTCCAATATCATTCAACTCCAGAAAAGGAGGATCAATTTCCTGTGTATAATGTATCACTCTAATTTTATCAATCACCCAACCAAAATTGCCAAGTCCACCATTGCCAAATTTATCCTTTAACTTAAATCTGATTTTAACCTGGCTTGTATTGGATATTAAATTTCCCAACTCGAACACCTCCTCTTTCCACCATGAATTATTAGGAGTTGCGGTATTACTGCTTGGAAACCAATCGTTATTATAACTGGCAGCATTAAACTCACTTGAAAGCGAAAAATTTGATGTTCCTGCATAGTTGCTGGCGGTGATTCTATTCCACGTTGTCCCATTATCAACACTATACTCCAATGAGGCACCATCCGAGGTACTAATTTTAGCAATATGTGAAAAGTTTAATCTGATATTATTTGCAAATCCAATTGTGCTAAAGGCAACTGTTTCTAAATAACTACTATCGGCTTGCTTAATGGTATCTCGCATGCTCCATTGACCATCTGCCGCCAATAAACCATATTGCAGCCAAGTGCTATTTCCTACTGGAGTTACACTGTCTGGGAATTCCATATTTTCAGTAAAAAGTATGGTCTGTGCATACGGGCTATAACTTAAAAAGCAAAGCAACAATAATAAATTACAAATTCTCATCTTAAAAAAATTAATTGGTTGGGTTATGGTTGATTTAAAAAGTGAAAGCTAAAAAATATTAAATAATAAAAATAAATTTTGATTGGTTCATCAGGCTAAAGGTAGTATTTATATTAAAAATACCCAATAGCACGGATTTAAATGCCCTGAAAACTTTTGTTTTTTTGCAAATAAATTAACTAAACATGAAATTACTTTTCACATGCTGTGTAGCATTTTTATCAATGCTTAATATTTGCGCTCAATCGAATGAAAATTTCTTTAATTGGGCTTTTAACACTGGGGGTGGCTTCAATTATGTAAACCAAGTTGGCTATGATTATCAAGGAAATTTTATTGCCGTTGGCGGTTTTAATGACATCGGGACAGTAGCTGGTGTTACACTTGGTAATGCAAACACTTCACTTCTTCCCGCACACTACTTGGTGAAGCGTGATGTTTCTGGCAATTACTCCCTTATAAGCTCCTACGTAAAAGTGGCTGGTACACCTGGGGTAAGCTATTCTCATTTTTGTATTGATAACAATAACAATATTTTCCTTGCACGGTTTATAGAAAATGCTCAAGGCCAATCGGTAAATTTTAATAATGGCATAAGCTTGAATACCGATGGATGTTTTATTGTGAAGTTCAATCCTAATGGCCAGGCGCAATGGGCACAGAGCATTAACTTTGGCCTGAGCAACCCTGGCAGTGTGCATGTGATTGCACTTTCTGCAAATGCTGATGACAACATCATGTTTGCTGGTCGTGCCGATGGAGGAACTAAACCATTTTGGATTGTAAAATTTGATCAAAGTGGAACTGAGTTATTTCACAATGAACATACATTCTCTAATACAAACTTTGCCTTAGTGCCCTCAATCAACCATTTAAACTTTGATCAAAATGGCAACAGTTTTTTTTATGGAATGCTACTCTCATCACCAACATTGATAATAGATGGAGTGGATACTGTAAACTGTCCAGCTGGAACAACCAGCTTCTGCGCCTATCTATTGAACTTTGATGGACAAGGAAATAAAAAATACTACGCAGGCTACAATGGATCTTTTAAAGATTTAGCGGTGCATAATATTACCGGAAATGTTTTTATTAATTGGATTAATTTTGGAACCAATCCTCCACCATTGGATACTTTACCTTTACAATTTGGAGCTTATACTGGAGTGGTCTTGATAGATGCCAACAATAATTTTTTAGGTGCATCACAATTCAACCTCTTTAATCCATTAGACCCATCAAAAGCTACCTGCTTACTTCCGGTAGAAGCACAAAGATATATTTATGCTGCGGAGATCAAGGTAAACACTGCTACTACTATCAATTGTGGTAATCAATCATTTACAATGACTGCGGGCAAGCGTGGCTTTTATGTAGAATCTGATGACAGTTTGAATAACAAAGAATTTGTAAGTGCACCAGGCTTACTTGCTACACCTAATGGAGGGTATGATCTTAGTTCCATCCTAGGTTATGGCGGAAGTAAAATAGCTGTTGCAGGTTTGTGGGATAAGCAAGTGAACACAAACTTAACTATCAACGGGAATGTGCTTTCAGCATGTTTTGCCGATGGCAATTTTGCAACAAGATATCCTAACTATGCTGATTTGATGTACGATAATTTTTTGACTGAATATAACAGACCTTCTCTTGTTGGTATTAATGCTATTTCGGATGCAAAAATTATGAAAATTGTACCTAACCCCAACAATGGGACATTCAAAATTGCAGGTCCAGACTTTAGCAGTGAAGCCATTGTTACCATTCACAATTATTTAGGTCAAAGAAGGTATCAAGGCACTTTAGCCAATGGCGAAATAAGCACCATCCTTTCAAATGGAATTTATACCCTAACTATTTTTGATGACAACAAAACCAGCTACCAAAAATTACTGGTCAACTAGCCCTTGTATTCTCCAAAAACATTTCTGAAAACATCTGCCACTTCACCAAGGGTTGCATAATTTTCTACAGATGAAATTATATAAGGCATCACATTATTGCCTTGAACAGCTGCTTCCGTTAAACCTGAAAGTGCAGCTTGAAGAGCTTGATTATCCCTGCTTTGCTTGAGTGATTGTATTTTTTGGATTTGAACTTGCCTTATCGTATCATCAATTACAAAATGCTTATTAAATGGAGGTTCTTCAACAGTAAATTTATTTACGCCCACTATAATTCTTTCACCAGACTGTATGCTTTGTTGATACTTATAACTAGAACTGGCTATTTCCTGCTGCACATATCCTGCCTCTATTGCTGCCACTGCACCACCCATTGTATCAATCGTGTTGAGGTATTCTTGGGCACTGGCCATTATTTTTTCTGTGAGTGCCTCTACATAATAGCTTCCACCTAGCGGATCTACTGTGGACACAGCTCCACTTTCGGTAGCAATAATTTGTTGCGTTCTTAGGGCAATGGCTGCAGCCTCTTCAGTAGGCAAACTTAAAGCTTCGTCATAACCATTGGTATGTAGGGATTGCGTGCCACCCATCACTGCGCTTAGCGCTTGAAGTGTGACTCTAACAATGTTATTCAATGGCTGTTGTGCGGTGAGTGTACTCCCTCCAGTTTGGGTATGGAATCGTAACATCATAGCCTGCGTTTCAGTTGCGCCTAGTGACTTCATAATTTGTGCCCACATAGTTCTGGCTGCTCTAAATTTAGCCACTTCTTGAAAAATATCATTGTGTGCATTAAAGAAAAAACTTAACCGCTTACCAAATACATTTATATCCAATCCCTTTTTGAGTGCGGCTGCTACATAGGCCTTCCCATTTGCCAAAGTAAATGCCAATTCTTGAGCAGCCGTTGCTCCTGCTTCGCGAATATGATAACCGCTAATTGAAATGGTGTTCCACTTGGGCAACTCATTACTACAATATTCAAATATATCAGTAATTAATCGCATGCTTGGTTTCGGTGGATAAATATAAGTCCCTCGGGCAGCATATTCCTTTAATACATCATTCTGAATAGTACCACTTATTTTTTTTAAATCAGCTCCTTGTTGTTTGGCAAGGGCAATATAAAATGCCAATAAAGTACTTGCGGTAGCATTAATAGTCATGCTGGTAGTGATGTTTTGTAGCGCTATGCCATCAAACAATTCCTGCATATCTTTTAAACTATCTATGGCCACACCGGCTTTGCCTACTTCACCATCGCTCAATTCATGATCACTGTCGTATCCTATTTGGGTGGGCAAATCAAACGCTACTGAAAGTCCAGTAGTTCCTTGAGCCAACAAGTATTTATACCGTTGGTTACTTTCTGCCGCAGTTGAAAAGCCAGCATACTGACGCATGGTCCATAGTTTGGACCTGTACATGCTGGGTTGGATGCCCCTTATGAAAGGAAATTGTCCAGCATCTGGCAGTTGTGCACAGCTTCTTTGATAAATTCGATCTAGTGTAATTCCACTATCGTTTATAAATTGAGTTGTATTTTCTTCTGACATTTTTTTATTATTTAAGCATTTGCATCATTATCACTTTACATTAATGATTAATGAAGAATGGCACGTGCTTCTAACTTAATTATTTGAATAGCATCTTGGGTGGGAATGGCGCCTTGCTGAATGCATACTTCTATGATAGATTTACTCAGCGCTATTCCTGGAGAAGACTCGCCCAGACTTTCAGAAGCCATGTTTACTATGGCCACCATTGCTTCCTTGGCATCTGTAACAGCTTTCCATGACCTTTCACTTACGTACAGTTGTTGTGCTAAATTATGCTC
>JBDKJS010000102.1:0-8009 GCA_039806065.1 Bacteroidota bacterium
ACAAAATTTTATTTCTAACCCACCACCAGTTTGCCAAGGTAGTAATGCCAATTTAAGCTGCATTGCTCAATATGGTGTTCCTGGATATAATTATACTTGGAATCCCGGAGGGATGGTAGGCAGCAATGTAGCAACCATCATCAACGCTCCAACCCAGTTTATAGTAGATATTACAGACGCTTGTGGAAATACTACTGCGGATACAGTTAATGTTGGTATCATTCCAAATACCAATCCTGGTTTCACCATCAATCCAATAAATGCATGTGCAGGCGCACCCGTAACTTTAACTGGGCTAGGGAGTGCAGCAGCTAGTAGCTATAATTGGTCGGTCCCTGGCTCTGTTACGCCATTGGTAGCAGCCACGCAAAGTTTAGTAACATCTTATAATTTACCTGGGGGTTATTTCGTTTTTTTAAATTTTGTTGAGAATGGATGTACTTTCAGTCTTCAACAACCCATTAGTGTTGTTTCATCTTTACCGGCTTCAGTAAGCATAAGTAGTACCAATGTAAATTTTTGTTCAGGTACTCCGATTGTTTTTATTGCCAACCCTAATAATGGAGGAACAGCACCCACTTATTCATGGGCCATCAACGGAACTACCATCATTGGTGCCTCCAATGATACCATTACAATACCTAGTTTAAATAATGGAGATATCGTATCAGTAAATATGACAAGCAATTCTCCTTGCGCTAATCCTACCACTGCCACCAGTCAAGTTATTGTAAGCATTACCCCAAGTGTAGTTCCAACGGTGAATATAGTAGCGTCTCCTGCAGGCAGTGTATGTGCAGGTACCGCAGTAAGCTACACTGCAAACATTGGCAATGGTGGAAGTATTCCTAATTATCAATGGCAATTAAATGGAACTAACGTAGGGAGTAATACAAATACCTTTACAGCTACTGTTAATAATGGTGATATCATTAGTGTAACATTACTAAGTAATGCTACCTGTGCCTCTCCACAAAATGCCACTGCTCAAATCATAGCCAATGTGATTGCACCTGTTACACCCACTGTTGCTATCAGCGCAAATCCTGGCCTTTCGATCTGTTCGGGAACCGCTGTTACATTTTCTGCTGCTATTACCAATGGTGGAGCCGCGCCAAATTATCAATGGCAGTTAAATGGGGTAAATGTGGGAATGAATGCAAATACTTTTACTACTGCTGTTTTAACCAATGGTGATGTGGTGAGTGTTACTTTAACTTCAAGTCTAGGTTGCACATCCATCGCCACAGCTAATGCAAGCGTGGTGGTATCAGTAAATGCCGCCTTAGTACCCAGTGTATTAATAAATTTAAATTCCCCAACCACCATTTGCAGCGGTACCAATGTAAATTTTACAGCAGCTCCAACTAATGGTGGAACTGCTCCCACATTTCAATGGACTTTAAATGGTGTAAATGTTGGATCCAATCTTTCTACCTATTCAAACAATTCACTTAATAATGGCGATGTCATTGGTGTATTAGTTACAAGTAGTGCTTCATGTGCTGTACCCGTTCAATGTTCAACCACAGTTACCATGACGGTGAACCCGCTTCAAGTGCCAGCAGTAAGTATCAATGCATTACCATCGATTGCAATTTGTAATGGTACCAATGTTAATTTCAGTGCCACGCCAGTGAACGGAGGTGTAAATCCTACCTATCAATGGCAAGTTAATGGAGTAAACGTGGGTGTGAATAGCAATCAATTTTCTTCCAGCACCTTAACCAATGGTGCCATAGTGAGTGTAAGCATGAGTAGCAGTGAAGCATGCCCTAATCCTGCTACTGCTAATGCACAAGTAATTATGGCGGTAACAAATCCTGTCACACCTAGTGTAAATTTAACATCACTGCCAGGTAACAACATTTGCGCTGGAGAAACCATATCCTTCAATGCCTCTGGCATTAATGCAGGCACCACACCAATCTATCAATGGACGGTAAATGGCATAGCAGTTGGAGCTAATCAAAATACCTTCAGCACTTCAACACTCAATAATGGAGACATTGTTGGGATCAATTTAACTTCTAGTTTAGGATGTGTTTCCACCACCTCAGCATTTGATAGCGAGACAATAACGGTTAATACTACAATAATACCACAGGTAAATATTCTTACTAATTCAACCAGTGGTACTTGCGAAAATGCACTTGTTGTTTTAACTGCCGATACTACAATGAGTTGGCCCAACGCCAATATTTGGTGGTACTTAAATGGCGTTTACCTAGATTCAGGTCAAGTGATTCAAGGAAATTTTAGCAATAGCGATCAGTTAGTAGTCCATTATCAAATTCCATCTTTAGGCTGTATTGACTCCACCAACACGCGCGATACACTGGTGCTTTCATTGCAGCCTACCATTACGCCAAGTGTTGCTGTTAGTGTAGTTAATACAGGAACATTATGTGAAAATGATACCATTATTTTGTTTGCAACACCTATCAACGGTGGATTAAGTCCTTCTTATCAATGGAGTTTGAACAATCAAACATTGCCGATTAATAATGATACTATAAGTTTTTTAAATTTAAATAACCAGGATACTGTATCAGTAACCATGATTAGTAGTGAAAACTGTGCTACACCCGCCAGCGTTTCAGCTCTGACAATAATTTCAATATCGCCAACACTTAATCCTAATCTGTCAGTTTCTACTACCAGTAATGATACCATTTGTGTTGGAATACCCATACTTTTGAATACCACCATTTCAGATAGTGGCGCTGTGAATCTAATTAATTGGTATGAGAATAATCTGTTGGTAGGAACAGGGCCTAATTATGTTGCTAATCCTTCTGCTGGTTTATTCAATATACAAGCCATACTCAATACCACTGGAGGTTGCTTGAGCATGAATGCTGATACCGCTTCAATTCAATTTTTTATTCTAGCTAGCATAGTGCCCACTCTTTCTTTTGCTTCGCCAGATACAGTTTGTGCTGGCGATACACTCCAATTATTATCTATAACAACCAATGCAGGAGTAAACCCCATATATTCATGGACCATCAATGGTAGTTCAATAGGAGCAAATAATGATACCTTAATTTGGATAGCCATTACAGGCAACCAACAAATTGGTGTTTCCTTGATTTCATCATTAAGTTGTGCGGTTGACACTCCTCAAGTAATCGAAAATTTAGTAGTGTTACCCCTAGTAAACCCAAGTGTAAGTATCAATGGTTTCAATAATGATACCATTTGTATAGGGTCTATACTAAATTTGAACATGCAAGTAGGGCAGGTGAGCAATTATACTAGTCAATGGTTATTGAATGGTATTCAGGTGGCTAGTGGGATGAACTTTAGCAGTGCCAATATTAGTAATAATGCTGTAATAAGTGCAGTAATTAATACCACAGACCAATGCGCCATTGCTAGCTCAGATACTGCCACTATAGGTCCCATTCTTATATTCCCACCATTGCAAGTACTTTTAAACGGCAACACTACTATTTGCAAAGGCACTACTGCAAGTTTAGTTGCCAATGTCAATGGCGGAAACGGGGGGCCATATAGCTATAGTTGGAATAATGGATTATTGAATAGTAATAACCATACAGTTTCTCCAAATTTCACAACCAGTTATCAGGTTTCAGTAACAGACAATTGCACCGTTTTACCAGCCACTAGTATAGCTTTGGTAACGGTACTTCCAACACCAGATGCCAATTTCAACTACGAGCTTCTCTCTAATGATGGCTTTAATAATATTGTTCAATTTATAAATACATCTACTTCAGGACAAGTGCTTTCATGGGACTTTGGAGATGGCGACACTGCTTCAATCTTAAATCCTGTGCATGAATATGAGCAACCAGGCACTTATCAAACCACCTTGGTTCAGAAGAATGCCAATGGCTGTATTGATTCTATTACTTACACAGTATTAATAAAAGAAGATGTAGCACTGTTTATCCCTGATGCTTTCACTCCGAACAATGACGGAATCAACGATGACTTCCTTCCTATAGTTAGGGGGATTAAAAATTTTCGATTTACCATATTTGATCGCTATGGTAATGTGATATTTAGTGGGACAGAAAAAAAATCATGGAATGGGCTTTATCAAAATGATGGGGCAGCAGCACCTGCAGGAATTTATGTTGTTAAAATAGATGACATCAATGATGATCGCATCAGTGCTAAGAAGCTTGCTTCCTGGTTTGTACTATTGCGTTAGTGGTTTAGTATGTTTCCATCTCCTATGCGACCATAACCAATATTCAGGTTTTTTTCTGATTTCAGTTTCTAATAACGCTGCTTGCAAACTGATAATTTCACCAATTGGTAACAGGTCAATCTTATCAGTGAGTGAAGAAAACTGTACTTCATAATAACCTCTTTTCACCTTATGTACTATACCAAAGGCGCAAGGCATTTCATGTTTGCGGGCATAATGTTCGGCACCGTACATAAATGCAGTATCACGACCTAAAAATTTAACCCAAACAGCTTTGGCTATATTGAAAGGATTTTGATCACCCACAAAACCATAGATGTAGGGCGTTGCGCTGGATTTGATAAAGTCAGGCATCATCTTAGTAGAACAGACTTCAGTACCAAACCTTGTTCTACTTTCAATCAACTTTTTGTTTAAAAATTCATTTTTAAGAGGAGAATAAATGCCTCTTGCGGTTAACTTACTTTGCCGTGATAGAGAAATAGCTAACCACTCCCAATTGCCATAATGACCAGTAATTCCAATCACACTTTGACCTTTATCAAAATAGGCATTCAGCGCTTCAGGATTGATCACTTTAATTCTTTCAAGAAGTTCGGCTTCTTTAATGCTGAATACTTTTATGCTCTCAATGATGATGTCACATAAATGTTTGTAAAAAGATTTAGCAATTTTATTAATTTCTTCCGATGATTTCTCAGGAAAGCATTTAGTAAGATTATCAAATACCACAGCTTTTCTATAACCAATTACATGGAATAAAATAAAAAAGAAAAAATCAGAAACCTTGTAAAGTGCCGAAAGTGGCAATTTAGATAATGGAAGTAGCAATAAGTAATATATTAGCATAGTACATCATTTACAGTTTAAGCACGTGAAATTACTTTTATTCGCTGAGAATTTCACATAGCAGCGCAATTTTTAATTTGGACATAATATTATATTTTTGAAAAAAAAATTAAAATGCGTAACCAACTATTACTAATACTATTTCTCTTTTTAACACATGGCAATTTTGCGCAATCATTCAGGCTTCATGCCGAGTATCGAAATGATTGGTATGGTCCGGGTGCTGTGATGAACGAAGACATTCCGGGTTATCCCGCTGTTACCTTACAAGCACAAACCACCGCTGATCAATTTGTAATTGAAACCAATAACAGTGCCAATAGATGGCGCAAATACGGCTATACGAACTTGAACGAATGGGCTCCCTATGTAATGTACACATTAATTGTTACTGATAATTATTTAAGCGATTCCACTACAATTGGAAAATGGTACACTACAAGATTAAAAAATGTAGGAGTACAATCCACCAATGCTATTGTTATGGAAACAACTAATGCCCCAGTTGATTTTACAGCCAATCCCATTTCTCAAAACCCCGCCAACGTAGTTTCGTATGGCCAACCAGTTACAATTTCCGTTAGCTTGTTGCAACCAAAGTCGATTGAGGAATTTGTTTATGTAAGGTATTCAACTGATAATTTTCAATCAAGTCAAATAATACCTGTAGCTATTTTACCTCAAGGTGATTCAGGGGTTGCAGTCATACCCGGATTGCCCCCAGCAACAGAAGTAACCTATTATGCCTTCACAAGCACGGTAAACATTGGTTCCAATTTTCTTGATTATGATTTGATAACACTCAAGCAAGCCAATAATGGAGGAGTAAATTACCAATATCGCACTTCAGCATTTATGGTAGATGTTACATTCTTGCTTGACTTAACAGGGCAAACTATTAGCCCAGATGGAGTTCACCTGGCAGGGAGCTTCAATAATTTTGATCCAGATTCTTTACCAATGGACAGTGTAGGTTCGGGCTTGTACGCGGCAACTATATCGTTAGATAGTTCTGCAACGGTTAAATACAAATTTATCAATGGCAATGAATTTATTACCGGTGAAGAAGAACAAGTGCCTGCACTGTGTGGGGTGCCCAATGGTTTTGGGGGATATGATAGGGAATTAATAGTACCCAATCTATCAGATACTTTGCCGATTGTTTGCTTTAGTTCTTGCAGTGCTTGTGTGCCCGCTAACCCAGTTATAGTTACTTTCCAAGTTGACTTAGGCGGCAGCTTACCCAGTATTGATGGGGTTCATTTAACAGGTAGTTTCAATGGATTTGATCCTGATTCCTTATTCATGTCTAATATTGGTGGAAGCATTTACAGTGTAGATGTTACCTTAAATTCTGGAAGTCAAATTGAGTATAAATTTATTAACGGCAATGAATTCATACCAGGTGAGGAAGAAACAGTGCCTTCAGGCTGTGGAGTGCCCAATGGATTTGGAGGATACAACAGATCTCTTACCATCCCGCTAAGTGGAGTAACGCTTCCCCCGGTTTGTATTAGCAGTTGTGGACCTTGCTCAGTGGCTGGCTTTGCTGATGTGGTATTTAGTGTTGATCTTTCTCAACAGCTGGTGAGTGCTGATGGAGTGCACCTGGCAGGTAGCTTTAATGGTTTTAACCCTACAAGCCTTCCAATGTCAACTACCGGAAATAGTATATATCGAACCACAGTAAGATTAGACACTTCTCTTACAGTTTTATACAAATTTATCAATGGTAATGAATTGATTTTTGGAGAAGAAGAAATAGTACCTCAGCAATGTGGAGTACCCAATGGTTTTGGAGGGTTTAATAGAACTCTTCAAGTGTCCAATGTTGATGATAGTTTAGACTTGGTTTGTTTTAGTAGCTGCGCAGCTTGTGTGCCTTTAAGTTTTGACACAGTAGTACTATTGCTCAATTTAGGATTATTGCCGCCCAACACTGATGGCGTACATGTGGCAGGTAGCTTCAATAATTTTGATCCTGATTCCACTCCTATGACATCGGTGAATGGTGCAGTTTATGCAGCCACTATCATTGTTCCTAGCGGAAGTTCGTTTCAATACAAGTTTATAAATGGAAATGAATTCATAACTGGCGAAGAAGAAACAGTGCCGCAGTCGTGTGGAGTTCCCAATGGCTTTGGAGGCTATAATCGAAATTTCACCACCACGTTATCGCGAGATACCATTGGGCCAGTTTGTTTTAGCGCATGCAGTAATTGTAATCCAACAAGTACAGTTACTATTAGGATGCAATTGGGTGCTTTACCAGTAAATGCTGATGGCGTACACCTGGCAGGAAATTTTAATGGCTTTAGTCCTGATAGCACCTTAATGAATGTAGTGCTGGGAAATACTTTCGAATACCAAGCACAGTTTGAAGAGGGAAGTGTGGTGCTGTATAAATTTATCAATGGCAATGAATTTATTTTGGGCGAAGAGGAATCAGTTCCGCAAGCATGTGGCGTTCCCAATGGTTTTGGAGGATTTAACAGATCATTCACCGTGCCTGCCCAAGACACCATTTTGGAAGCAGTTTGTTTTTCAAGTTGTGGTCCCTGTCCAACTTCTTTGAACAATTATATCGAGGCTTTAGCCTCGTACTATCCCAATCCCATGGATGATTATATAAGAATTGAACTAAAGAAAGAAGTTAGTTCCATTATCGTTACCGATGCTTTGGGTGCTAGGGTTGCGGAATTAACCAATGTAAGAGGAGTCATTCAATTGGATACAGAACTGTGGTCAAGTGGATTGTATATAGTTCAGTTAATAAGCAACCAGCAGGTGCAAGTAATCAAGCTCTTGAGGCAGTAAAGCAGTTTATTTAGTAAGAGGGTAAGCTGCATTTAAACCAGAAATAACATCTTGGGTCACATCCAAACTGTCATTAGCAAATAAAATGCCTCCACTTTTTTGATAACCTAAAACGTAGCTAAAATTATTTTGAGCGGCAAAAGTTCTGAGGAAAGAA
>JBDKJS010000103.1:0-10368 GCA_039806065.1 Bacteroidota bacterium
AGTAAAGCTGTATTAGAAGTGCTTCCATCTGCAATTATACGAACCCTTACCCCTCTTTGATGAGCAGCATTTATGGCTTGCACAATGCTACCTGTGCCAACATCTGTGAAATTATAAATGGCAATATCAAGTGTGCTTTGAGCTAGGTCTATATATGCTTTGATGGTATCGGCAAAGGTTCCATTAAGATAAACTGCATTATTGGAAGACGATAAACTTACATTGGTATTAACGTTTCTGTTAAAGTAAGCTCTCCATGTGCCACTTGAATTACTTTGTGTAATTGCAACTTCCAAAGTGCCTCGTGCAGTATCAGTACCGCTAACTGATGTGGCTCTATAATAAACTAGGCTTGCAGCTTGCAATCCAGGAATGGTAATCACATGATTGGTGGTGGTACCCGGAAGCTGCAAATAGCCAAGCTCTAAGGCAGGAGTTAATCCATAAGCTATTAAAGTTGTAGCAGCTAAATTAGTGCTCCAAGAAATCTCAAGACTATTATTATTCAAATTAGAGATAAATGGTGAAATGGTGAAGAAGAATGGTTGTTGGATAATATCGCTGATACTCCGAGGCAATAATTGAAATCCATTAAAATCACTCAATACTCCAATGAGATCTACATTGCTAATTGGAATTGGATTACCTGCTGTAGGATTGCCGCCATTGAGATATAACTCACCGGGGTGGCCTGCTTGATCGATAAAGGCATAACTGCTGCCTCCAGCGAAATTGCCAATAGGATTGGAAAAGCTACAATTATTAACCCGCACCAACTGACCTTCAATATCATCACTAAAATTATTTACATTCAGTACTAGCGGACTTGGTAAATTATTACCACTACTCAAAACAGAAAAGGAAGAAAGGTTTTTTATTTCCAACAGTCCGTTGAAGTTAAACAACTCACCTGTAACTTGTATCTCATCTCCTGGGATTACACTTGAAACTTGGGTAGAAAAAATTCCGATGCCAGCAGTACCATCTTGAATGTAACGGATACTATTACCAAGTTCAGCTCCATTTACTGCTATTCCTCTAACCGTAACCACGGTTGGTGGTGGCAACAATCGAGCACTATCAATTGGAATTTGAGCCGCTGCTATAGAAGACAGAAAGAAGTAAAATGTGATTAAGTTAATTTTCATATTGTATAAAAATAAAAACGCTCATAGAGTGTATGAGCGTTACGATAAGACAATTTTGTTTACTGCACATCAGTACTATTTCTGATGATAAGCTGTTTGGTAGTATTAAATGGTGCTAAATATCCTGTTACCGCCACTGTTCCTGTGGGGAAAGCAGTACCACTAAAAGTAGCAGCTGATCGTGTGTACATTGGAAGAGTTCCTGTGGCATCGGTGATGTTTACTGTACCATTAAATGTGGTGCCAGCACCAGAAAGCGTGGTATTGGTAATTTTTATCAAGGTGCTTTCCCACGCATTAAAATTAGCAATTACATCATTGATAGTAGCTACACGAGGTGTAATGGTTCCGCTACCTGTTAAAATAGCTTTTGAAAGGCTCACATTATTTACTTGAAGTAAAGCGCTAAAAGTACTCAACTCTTGACCTGCTACATCCACCTCAATCTCGTCACCGATCGAATAAGGATTGGCACCAGTGAACCTAATTACAATTCCACCAGATGCATCTTGAATTACCACATTGTTAGTGGTAATATTTGAATTTGCCTTATCACTAATTACAATTCCCTTAATATGAGTTGCTGCCGGACAACTAGTAGTGGTGCCCGTATATAATGCTCTAATATCAGTTATGGGTACAATGGTACCAGGGGTGAAACCACCGCCACCGCCACCACCACCGCAGCGAACTGAATCCATTTTCACATCAGCAGTATTTCTAATAATAATTTCATCACCACCTCCGTAGGGTCTAAAAATACCTATTACGGAACCTTTTCCTGAAGGCACTTTCACATTGGCAAAATCAGCAAAGCCACTGGTATAAATATCAATGGTATTATTATTGCAATCATTGATAGCAATGGCCACCGATTGTTGTCCGGCAGCATTGGCCCAAGTTTTAGCAGTATCGGCATCGTCAACTTCAACCCCTTCTATCTTCACGAGCATGTTGCTCACATTGGCACCAAGACTGTTGATGGTAACTACCTTAGGACTTACACTCAAACCCCATTGGCCTTTAAAAATATATTGATCTAAAAGTGTGCTATAGATTCTACCAACTGCACCATTATTGAGCATTCCCAATTCTACACTACCGTTATCATTGCCCACGTAAAGGCCCTTGCACTTGATAAACAACCTTCGACCTACGGGATAAACAACCGAAAAATTGGTTTGATCTACCAAAATCACCAAACCACCTGTACTATCTTGGATTACAATTTCTTTGTAGAAATTACCACTTGCATCATCTGCAGTTACTATTCCTGATATGATCATATCAGTATTAATGAGTACAGCAGTTCCAGTGGCCATTGCTTGCAGCTGTGCAATTGTATGCGTGGCGGTCAAGTTTGGATTTACATTTATGTTGCTAGGGTTGTCGTACTCTTCTTTAACGCAACCATTTAATAGCACTAGTGCAAGAGAAAAGCTGAGGATTGAAAGAATTTTTTTCATTTTATTTTTAGTATTTAATATGCTTAAATTATTAGTTCATTCTATAAGTTACACTGATAAAGTAATTGGTGCCAAGACCATAATTGAGGCGTGGTGGAAATTTATTTACATTCCTATCGCTAAAATCAAACCGGAGTTGTTCAAAACCGCCTGTGATGAAGCTGGTATTATTTAAAATATTGTTGATTCCTAAATTGAGTACTATAAAGGTAGGACGCTTTAAAGATTTAAATTTATTATTCATTCTCCATGACCATCCACCAAACAAATCTACCGTCATCTGCCCATCAATTCTGGTTTGCTTAAGTATTGCCTCACGCACTGGTGATCCATCATCAAGCAATTCAAGAGCAGTGGCGGTTCTTCTAGAGGGATTAGGGTCTATATAAATATTGTCAAAGAAATTGACATTCAAATTTAAGAACCAAAACTTTTTAGATCGATAGTTTAATCCAATGGTAAATGCGGTTTGTGCTCCATTACCCAATCTTAGGTTTTTAAAAAATACAGTTTCTTTATTTGCCACAAGCGTATCTTGATTATCATAAGTTATGGTAGCTTCAGGCCTGTCGCTGTAATAATATTGCCCGATGGCAGCAACTGCATTTGCGGAAAGCCCCTTGCCAATATTGCGTTCTAATGCCAATTCTAATCCTACATGGCGTTTAGCTATTTTACTAATTGAATAATTTAAGAACGTTCTAAAATCTTCATGGTAGAATGTTTTAGTTTCTGTTTCATTTTTAAATTGTGTGAGGTATCCGGTAACTTTTGCTTTCATCTTAGGAGCTCTGTAAAGATACCCCGCCTCCACAGATCGGAAATTTACATTCCTCGGATTGGCTATTACGTCATTGCGAGACCGTGGCGATACGAACACATCTTCAAAATAAGGTGCACGTGTTCCCAAAGCTATATTAGCGTAAAGGTAGTTTCTTCCGTTGTATTTAAAAGTGGTACCACCTTTGATATTATAATTAAAAAATCGTTGTACTTCGCTTTTGCCAAAAGATCTAGTAGGGAAAATGCCGTTTTTCATTTTGCCTTCTCTGTAAAAACCATTGCTTGTTAATTGACCGGCAGCGAAGTAATCAAACCTGTTAAACTTCCATACGCCTTGCATCCATGCGTTTACTTCGCTAATGTTAGCAATGTAATCGTATCCATACCGGTCGCCAACTTTAACTACTCTTCCAGGATTATTCAAATCATTGGCCAATTGTGATGATGAAATATTATTTTGAAGTTGAGCAAAGCGGTTGATATCTGGATAAAACTGTGCCCCTAATAAATCATTTACTTCTGTATAATTTTCAGTACGTTGGTTAAGGTAGTTTAAACCTGAAGCTATGGTAAGATGATCATTAATTATTCTGTTGTATATGGTATTGAATCCCGCTCTTCTATTATCAGTTACGCGATCTTGAAGAATATAGCGGGCTGTATCACCACTGAGATAGTTGGCAGCATATAAATCGTCCCACTGTATTTGCAACTGATTAGGGTTATTTAAAAAATATTGACGCCTTGTTTCTCTATCTATAGCGAATTGAGCTGGATTCTCTCCAAAGAAGGGATCAAAGGATGGCAAATTGCGGTAGTAATCAGGACGAGGATCTGGGGCATTTAACCAATCTAATCCCGATTGCCTCACCGTGCCTTTTGAATAGTGAATACTTGTAAGCACATTGGCTCTGTCATCTATTTTCCAATCGTGGGTTAGGATAAAAATTGGTTGGTTGTTTCTTCTTACACTAGCATTTCTTTTTACGCCATTCTGATAACCCCAATTGGCATTATAATAATTGGAACCTGCTAAATCATATACCTCTTGGATAGCGGGTGCTGATCTTCCTGCACGGCTAGGTGAAGCAAAACCTGTAAGCGCCACAGCATGTTTAGTATTTATAATTTTTTCAGCTGCTATAAATCCTGAATATCCATCGAAAAATGTGCCTTGCACAAATGCTTCTTCAGCCCATCTGCGGGAGAGAGATCCTGCAAAAGACCATCCATTTTTTAGAAGTCCGGTGCCATAGGTGAGCATAAGTCTGTTATCATAGCTTCTATTACTCAAGGCATAGGATACTTGCAACTGTTTTCTTTGGCGGCTGGCTCGGCTGTCAATAGCCACTGTGCTGCCAAGTGTACCAAAATTATAGTTTACTGGTTGCAAGCCATAACTCGTTTCACGCGAACGCATCACATCATTTAATCCACCCCAAAGATTGTAAGTATTTCTACCATTGGCTAGGTCTGTCATAGGGGCACCATTCATCAATGTTAGGTTATTGTCATCATCATACCCTCTTAACCTAAACCGCGCTGCATTAAAAGTAAATGTAGCTGCACTAGCAAACACATCGCGAGCCGCATTGAGTGCACTTGCTACTTGACCATTATCCGTATCGCGGTCTTCACTTCCTCCTTCGCTAGTAGTGGGTAGATCTGTTTCACTGGCTCTAATGTTTTCAGTAAGTACAGTTATTGTAGAGAGTTGATTTTCTCCTGCTGTGATCTCGCTGGCCAATTTCAAAAGATCATGGCCTTCTGATGCAACAAATATTCGCTGGTTACCGGTTGGCACATTTTGCAATTCAAAGCTTCCATCATCTGCTGAAGTGGTGCTTAACTCGGTGTTGAAAATAGTTATTAATGCACCTTTAACAGCTGCGCCATTTTCATCAACTAATTTACCCTTAATGGTACTCTGTGAAAAAACCCAAGAAGGTAAACTTATTAGTAAGACTAGTAAAAATCTAAACATGTGATAGGGTTAAAATCGTTAAATTAAAAAGGATGGCAAATGTAATAAAATAAACGGGGTTTTAAAGTCCTTTTTTACATTAAGTTATGGTAAATAAATATTGAAAATAAGAATAATTTTATAATTTTTGCAGTCTATGCAAGATGCCATTATTTGCCATTTAAGTGTGATTCCGATAAGGCGTGAACCAAATGATAGAAGTGAAATAGTTACAC
The DNA here is from genome assembly GCA_039806065.1 of Bacteroidota bacterium. Lineage (GTDB taxonomy): Bacteria > Bacteroidota > Bacteroidia > AKYH767-A > 2013-40CM-41-45 > JBDKJS01. The sequence continues at coordinate 5,597 of JBDKJS010000103.1, forward strand.
AGCTTCTATTTGGCGAGCGAGCAATAGTTGTAGAAGAAAATTGGCCATGGCTTAAAGTTAAATTGCAATACGATGATTACGAAGGTTGGCTTGATCATAAACAAGTAACTGCCCTCAGCGATGAAGAAGATCAATACATCAACGCACTTCCAATCACTTGTACTTATGACATTGTACAAATAGTAAGTTACGATCAACGCAAGGTGGTGCCGGTAGTGCTTGGTAGTACCCTGCCTTGTTACAAGCAACCCACCTTTTCCTTTAATAATATTAAATTTGCCTATGAAGGCATGACCAAAACATTTGCCATTGCCGATAAATCATTACTGATGGAAAACGCCTATATGTATCTAAATGCTCCCTACCTTTGGGGTGGACGTACACCATTTGGAATTGACTGTAGTGGTTTTACCCAGCAAGTATATAAACTGTGCGGAATAAAAATTTTAAGAGATGCCTCGCAGCAGGCCACTCAAGGTCGAACATTAAACAATTTGAATGAAAGCCTACCTGGTGATCTTGCCTTCTTTCAAAACAAGGATCAAAAAATAATTCATGTGGGTATTATCCTACCAGGCAATAAAATTATTCATGCCAGCGGCAATGTAAGAATAGATAAAATTACAGAGCGCGGTATTTACAATGAAGAAGCAAAACGTTTTACCCACGAACTTTGCTTGTTAAAAAATATTTCTGCCTAAATTTCATCTTGCCATTTGCTCAATTGCCAAATTGACTTTTTCTTAAAGCCATTACTGCCAATTTGATCCTTGATAGGCTGCAATTAAGGAATGGCTTGTGTTTTGAATCTGTTCTAGAAAAATTTACTATGAATTTTAATCAATTTACCATTAAGGCACAATCAGTATTGCAAGAGGCTCACCAATATGCGCTTAAAAAAAATCATCCTGCCATTGAACCTACACACCTACTTCACCAACTTTTTATAGCTGATGAAGCCGTAATAAATTTCCTTATCAAAAAATGTGGTGCCAATGCTAGTGCCATAACGAATGTAAACGAAAAATTGTTGAAACGATTACCCGTTTCTACAGGTGGTGAAGTAACATGGAGCAATGTATCAAGGCAAAAAATTCAAGTGGCCATTCAATTAGCCACTCAATGGAATGATGAGTTCGTTACCATAGAACATCTGTTAGCCGCTCTTACCAACGGAAAAGATGAGGTAGCACTATTGCTCACTGATGCGGGATTGAACGAGAAAAATCTTAAAGAGGCCATCACAGCATTGCGAAAAGGCAGCATTGCCAATAATGCTACCGCTGACGACAACTATCAATCACTTACTAAATTTGCAAAAGATTTAAACAAACTTGCAGCAGAAGGTAAACTTGATCCAGTTATTGGCCGTGACGATGAGATCAGGAGGGTTTTGCAAATACTAAGTAGACGAACAAAAAACAATCCAATACTGATTGGTGAACCAGGTGTTGGTAAAACAGCAATAGCCGAAGGGCTGGCACATAGAATCATTAATGCTGATGTTCCAGAAAATTTAAAGAATAAAAAAATATTTTCGCTCGACATGGGTGCTCTCATTGCAGGAGCAAAATACAAAGGAGAATTTGAAGACCGATTAAAATCAGTGGTAAAAGAGGTCATCAATGCAGAGGGTGAAATTGTTTTGTTCATTGATGAAATACATACTCTGGTGGGAGCTGGCGGTGGCGATGGTGCTATGGATGCAGCAAACATATTGAAGCCTGCACTTGCAAGAGGCGAATTGAGAGCCATTGGAGCTACTACCCTCAACGAATATCAAAAATATATTGAAAAAGACAAAGCCCTCGAGCGAAGATTTCAAAATGTAATAGTAGATGAACCTCAAACGCTTGATGCCATTTCAATACTCCGTGGGATAAAAGATCGATATGAGTCACATCACCGAGTGAGTATAAAAGACGAAGCCATCATAGCTGCAGTGGAACTTTCTGAGCGCTACATATCTGATCGATTTTTACCTGATAAAGCCATTGACCTAATCGATGAGGCCGCCTCGAAACTTAGAATGGAAATTGACTCACTTCCAGAAGAACTCGATGAATTGAATCGCAAAGTAATGCAATTAGAAATAGAGCGAGAAGCTATTAAACGAGAAGATAATACTACAAGGCTTAATGAAATAAATGAAGAGTTAGCTAATTTGATTGATAGCAGGAATGCCCTTAAAGCAAATTGGGAAAATGAAAAAAATGTAGTAGCCCAAATCCAAATAAATAAGGATCAAATAGAACAATACAAACAAGATGCTGAAAGAGCTGAACGTGAAGGCGATTTTGGCAAAGTAGCTGAACTACGCTATGGAAAGATAAAAGAGACAGAAAAATTACTTAAACAATTAGAACAGGATTTAGCGTCACTACAAACCAATGGTGCCATGATCAAAGAAGTGGTGAGTGCTGAAGATATAGCAGAAGTAGTGAGCAAATGGACAGGAATTCCTGTAACCAAAATGCTACAAAGTGAAAGAGAGAAGTTACTTAAATTAGAGACAGAACTTGGCAAGCGGGTGATTGGTCAGCAAGAGGCCATTGAAGCGCTATCTGATGCTATAAGAAGAAGCCGTGCAGGCCTACAAGATGCGCACAAGCCCATAGGATCATTCATTTTTTTAGGCACCACCGGTGTGGGAAAAACCGAATTAGCAAAAGCCTTGGCAGGTTATTTATTCAATGATGACACAGCTATGGTTAGGATTGATATGAGCGAATATCAAGAAAAACATGCCGTTAGCCGATTGGTAGGTGCACCCCCAGGCTATGTTGGCTATGATGAAGGCGGACAACTAACAGAAGCCATTAGAAGAAAACCATATGCGGTAGTTCTTCTAGATGAAATAGAAAAAGCGCATCCCGATGTGTTCAATATATTGTTACAAGTATTAGATGATGGCCGGCTCACTGATAACAAAGGAAGAACCGCAAATTTTAGAAACACCATCATAATAATGACTAGTAATATAGGTGCCGATTTAATTCAAGAAGAAATGCAAGGTTACAATGAGCTGAACAAAGACGATAAACAAGCCAAGGCTAAGATAAAGGTATTTGAGAAGCTCAAGAAATCAATTAGACCTGAATTTCTAAACAGAATTGACGAAGTGATTATGTTTAGTCCATTAACCCGTGATGAGATAACAGCAATTGCTAAGTTACAATTCGAAAACATGAGTGGCCTACTTTTAAAATCAGGTATTGCCATTTCAGCTTCAATGGAGGCAATAGACTGGCTTGCACAGCTAGGATATGACCCTCAGTTTGGAGCCAGACCCTTAAAGCGGATTATGCAAAAAAAGATAATTAACGAATTGTCGAAATTAATACTTGCTGGTAAAATCAATAAAGATGACCACGTTTGGCTGGATGTTAATAAACACCATGAGTTTGAATTCATCAGTCAGAAAGCTAAGGTGAATTAACTACCTATCAAGCTGAAGACTGAGTGTAAAAGTAGTACCTACACCAAAGCTGCTCCGTACTGTAATAGTCTGTTTATGCGCTTCAAGTATGTGCTTTACTATGGCCAATCCTAAGCCGGTGCCTCCAGCATCGCGGCTGCGACTTTTATCTACCCTATAAAATCTTTCAAATAAACGAGGCAGGTGTGCAGTTTCTATTCCAATGCCATTATCAGCTATTTGAATCATCACATTCTCTTCAAAATTATGAAAAGACACCTTGGTCTTTCCTCCTGTCCTACCATATTTGATAGAATTTACAATAAGATTTACAAAGACTTGTCTGATCCTTTCCTTATCACCATAAACAATAATAGGGGTATAATCATCTGCAGCAATGGTTAGTTGAATACTTTTATCACGTGCTTGCAGTTCTAGCGAATCGAACACATCTCGAATGAGCTCTACCACATCAAATGATCGCTGATCCAAAATCAGCTCACCGCTTTCTAATTTGGAGATCGCCTCCAAATCATCCACGATCAAACACAACCGTTCTGCTGACTTAGCTGCCCTCTGCAAATAATAAACATTTACTTTTTCATCTTGCAATCCTCCATCGAGCAAAGTGTGTATGTATCCTTGAATATTAAACAATGGTGTTTTTAATTCATGTGAAACATTGCCAAGAAATTCTTTCCTAAACAGTTCCGTTTTCTTTAATTCTTCAATTTCTTTACGCCTATCTGAATCCCATTCCATGACTTGAGAATTGATGTCTTCTAAAAAAGTATTGTTGATTGCGGTTCGAGTTAATCCCTTTTCGTTGGGCCCTTTATAACTACTTAGCGTTTTATAAACAACTTTTATTTTTGCATAAATAAAGGATATGACCAACCACTTAAAAACAAAAAAGGTAAATATTATAGTCACCAAAAAACTTAAAATGATTGCCCATCTATCTGTTGTCCAATTGAATTTAAACAAATAAAAATTAAGCATGTTGATGCACAACGCTACTACGATAGCAGCAGTAATGGCAAGTATGTCAGGTCGGTCTCTTTTCAATTCTATTGGCTATTCAATTTTCTAAAAATATCACCAATTATAGGTAAGATTATTTTAATATGCCACTATATGATTGATTAAAAATCGTACTTATAACCAATCCCTTTAACAGTCTTAATATGATCATCGCCCAGTTTCTCTCGCAGTTTACGGATGTGAACATCTATCGTTCTATCACCTACTACCACATCATTACCCCAAACTCTTTCTAGAATTTCATCGCGCGTAAACACTTTTCCTGGCTTAGAAGCCAGCAAGGATAACAGTTCGAATTCTTTTCTTGGCA